>JAFRLN010000076.1 GCA_017431175.1 Mogibacterium sp. | reverse complement strand
TCCGCGGATTTTTTATTTTTGTGTTGAAGATTAACGGCCGGCATATTATAATGTTTCTTGCTGTGGGGCGTTAGCTCAGCTGGGAGAGCGCAAGGTTCGCAATCTTGAGGCCAGGGGTTCGATCCCCCTACGCTCCACCATTCAAGCCGTTGGAATCCCGACGGCTTTTTTATTTATTCTTCGTTGAAACGTCTATAGCCGAGTAGATCGCCATGGACAACACCATGCCTACAATGACCTGCCCGATGTTCCATGGAAGACCGAGGATGGCCGGTGCAAAGCTTCCATACATCACGGTCTCGGCAGCAAGATATCCTGCGCACATTAGTATCCCTCCGGCCGTCATGGCTGTTAACTTAACGAGCCGGTCATTTGAATAACTGTGCTTATGGTTATGGGCGGATCTCTCCAGAATCAGACCTGTGACAAAGGCCATCAAGGACTTGATGACAAGTGTCCAGGGCGCCCAGAAAGCGTATCCTCCGAGAATATCCGCCAGCGCAGATCCGAGTCCCGCGGCAGCAGCGCCATGTCTCTTTCCAAGCATCAGAACTCCCAGGAATATCATCGTATCCCCCAGATGAACATAACCCTGTGTCATCGGGACGGGGATCCTGAACAAAACCGTTCCGAGCAGGACAAGGCATATCATAAGTGCCGTATAAACAAGACCGGCAGTCTTGCTGTCAGGAGATCCATTCTTCATATTCTGTCCTCTTTCCCAAATGTAAACGATTGATTTGCCCCTTTTTCTGATTAGTATTATAATAACTGCAAATTGTAATCAGAAAAATATACATTTTTATGCATTTTGTGTAGCACAATTCATGTGCTTAGGGTAGCAGTTAACATGATTTCATTGGAATTCGATAACAATTCTTCCAAAAGTCTGTATGTACAGCTTTATGAGTATCTCAGAAATGAGATATCAGAGGGCAGGATCCGCCCCGGCGAGAGGCTCCCGTCTCTTCGCAATATGGCAGCTATCCTCGGGGTCAGTGTGACGACTGTTAAGATCGCATATGATCAGCTCATGGTCGAAGGTTATGTCGTCAGCAGACCTCAGTCGGGGTTCTACGCGGCACAGGGAGCTGTCGGAAGCACGGATCCCTGCACAGGTGCTACCGGATCCGGAGATTTCCGGGAATTTGGGAAGGACACGCACAAAGAAGAAGAAAAATACAGCAGGAATGTCAAGCCGGCAGGGGAGGTTGCCGGGATAACAACTCATTCAAAGTCGTTGAGCTGCGACCCGGAGTCTTTTGATTTTGTCAAATGGAAGAAGTGCATGGCCGGCGTTCTCAATGAGACGCCGGAGCTCCTGCTGACAGAAGCAGACAAACAGGGCGAGCCGGAACTCAGGAAAGAGATCGCGGCGTATATATATAAGTCAAGAGGCGTCGTATGTACTCAGGAGCAGGTCGTGATCAGTGCCGGGACCCAGCAGCTGGTCAGCCACCTTGCAAGGATATTAAAGCTCATGGATATAGGGCATGTATCAGTGGAGGATCCGGGATATATGCCGGTAAGGAGTATTTTCCGCGACTGGGGTTTCAGCATGAGCTGCGTCCCTGTCAAGGAAAACGGAATAAAGATCGAAAGGCTACCTGTGAACATCAGAACGGCGGTATATGTCTGTCCGCAGAACCAGTTCCCGACCGGGGCACTGATGCCTGTCGGACGAAGACGTCAGCTGCTTGACTGGGCAAAGGCTAATGACAGTATCATAATTGAGGATGACTACAACAGCGAGCTAAGATATACGGGGTTGCCGGTGCCTGCGCTGCAGGGCCTTGACAGAGACGGCAGGGTCGTTTACATAGGATCATTCACATCGACGCTGTTCCCGGCTGTCAGGATCAGTTATATGGTGTTGCCGCCTGTAATGGTTGGTTTATATAACAGCATCAGGATGAATTATGATCAGACATGCTCCAAGACAGAACAGCTTACCCTGGCACGTTTCATGCATGACGGCTGCTATCAGACAAATCTCCGCAGGGTGAAGACACTGTATTCGCGCAAACTCAGCGAGGCGTTGTCCGCTATCAGAGAGTATGGCAGCAGCGGGAATTTTCTTATCGCAGAGAACACGCAGTCAGGCATCAATCTGACTCTCCGGCTTGACACATTCAACAGGGTGCTCCATGAGGGGATGCAGGGGAGCGCCAGAGTCGAGGAAATCAGGAGGGAACTGGCTGAAAGGTTGGTCAGGAAAGCGGCGGATGCCGGGATAAAGGTCAGAGATATAGATCAGCTTGATCATGACGGACAGATCTATCTTGCTTTTTATTACAGTCAGATACCTCTGAAAAAGATAAGAGAGGCCGTCAGGATCATGACGGACGGATTCAGATCAGCAGTGACCAAAGGTATACTAAGCATGCCATCGGTGTACGAAGTGATCCGTCTCACAGACGGCGAACCGAAATTTCTTGAGGATCACTATGAGAGGCTCGGGAGATCGCTCACGGCCATTGGAATGCTTACTCCGTTCACTATAGATGAATTGCGGGACAGCATCGCAGATCTTGTACAGGAGAGCGGGATCAGAGATCATAATATCAGGGTGGAAGTAGATGTGAGCGGATACGCGTCCATGCATCTCAATCCGACACACTATCCTGACGCAGAGATGTACAGGACAGGCGTAAAGGCCGGATTGTTCAAAGGAGAGAGGACAAATCCTAATATCAAGATGATGGATCCGGAGCTTCGCGACGCGACGGACGCAGTCATGAAGAAAGACGGTCTATACGAAGTGCTGCTGGTCAACAGAGAAGGTTTGATAACAGAAGGAAGCCGTTCCAATGTCTTCTTTATAAAGAACGGCGAGGTGTTCACATCGCCTGCGGACAAAGTCCTTCTCGGTGTCACGAGAGCTAAGATCATAGAACTTATAAGAGACATGGGCGCGGTTTTGCATGAAGAAAGCGTGGCAGCAGACGGAATTGAGGAATATGATGCTGCATTCATAAGTGGAACGTCCCCTGCGGTAATGCCGATAGCACGTATCGGAAATGTTACATTTGATGTGGACGAGCCGATGCTCAGGGAGATCATGAAAAAGTACGATTCGCAGTAGAGTTGAATACTCACACAAACAAGATAACTATTCGTACAGAAGGGGAAGAGATGAAATATAACCAAAAAATAATACTGAAAAACGGCAAAGAAGCTTTACTCAGAAACGGTGACGCGGCTGATGGCCGTGTTGTTTACGAAGTCTTTAATGCCGCTCATGCTGAGACAGACTATCTGCTGTCTTATCCTGATGAAAACAATTTTGACCCTGATCAGGAAGCGCAGTTTCTGCAGGAAAAAACTAATAGTTCCGATGAGATCGAGATAATCGCCATAATAGATGGGAAGTTAGCAGGAACTGCAGGTATAGAAGCTGTAGGGAGAAAATACAAACTCAGACACAGGGCTGAATTAGGTATCAGCGTATTAAAAGAATACTGGGGACTGGGACTGGGAAAAGCCCTTACAAAAGCCTGTATCCAATGCGCAAAAGAAGCCGGTTATACTCAGGTGGAACTGAACGTGGTTGCTGAGAATGAAGCTGCAATATCTTT
>JAFRLN010000075.1 GCA_017431175.1 Mogibacterium sp. | reverse complement strand
TTTCGGCTTGTACTCCATAGCATTTGTGTAGTGGATAATACGGCTCTTGATCTGTTCCGTTTCGATGATAGCGAGGACGAATGGGATAAGACATATCAGCCATACTATAATGCTGAATCTGTGAAATATACCTGCTGCTCTGTCGTCTCTGCGGACAAGGACTGCAGTCGCCCATACAGCATGGATCACCATTAATATTATGGCAATCAATCCTGTTATGCCATGGGCACCGGTCAGTCCGCTGCCGGTATCGCCTGCGAGCTTTGACATCATTAATGTTCCCGCAGTATCCATGCAGAGCCCCAGCCAGAAGAATGCAAGGTGCACAGGTTTCAATACTCTTGCTCTGTGCTCGGACCATACACCTATCGTATAGAATACCAGTGCCAGCGTGATTGCTATGACCGCTCTCATCAATAATGATGACATTGCTTCTGCTCCTCACTATGCTTTCAGTTCTCGATCCCGCCCTTCCAGGTCCTGATCCCGCCGATGTCATATACTGCGGTATATCCCATTCCGGCAAGCTTACCCGCGGCTTCCCTGCTGCGTCTTCCGGTCCTGCAGTATACAAGCAGGACCTGCTCTTTGTCAGGCAGAAGCTCCGGCGTCTCACTTTCAATCGTCTCATTCGGCACATTGATCGCGCCTGCGATATGCCCCTCAGCAAATTCATCAGGGCGGCGGACATCCACAATGAGATATCCGGTCTCTTCACGCATGATCTGCATGGCTTTCTCCTGAGAGATATGCGTGTAACCGGATGAAGAACAACCGCTGAGCAGCACAGCCACCACGGCCAGTTTAAACAGATGCATTACTCCTGTTTTCATAGTTCTGCCTCCATTATCCGGCATTCACTGATGCTGCAGACATCAGGCTGTCAGGTAGCACCGCTCTCCTGAAGAACTTCTCCAGTCCGGTCCAGTCATTCCTCAGATTCTCTGCCTTGTCAGCAGCAGTCTGCAGCTGCTCCATCTGTTCTCTAATATATCTGTCGATCTCCGGGATCTTAGGTCCCAGACCAAGTTCAGAAGTCTCTGTCTTGACACGGACCAGTTCCTCAACAGAAGGCATCAGATCTGCCGGAAGTTCAGCGTCTATAAGTTCTCTGAACAGCATCGGCGGCGCCGTTTCATTGTGCGCGACCCATCCGGCAGCCAGAACCGGCCTCAGCGCGTAGAAATACTTCTTGAGCCTCACTTCTTCGCCGGTCAGATAAGCCTTATAATTGTGGTGCGCCATGTTGAGATAATGGTACAGCGACTTCTTAGTGATAAAACATTCTGCCGCCAGCTGCCTCAGAGGCTCCGCAAGTTCATTCTCCATATATACGATCGGCGATCCGCACCACTCATGTATCGATGGGTTGGATTCATATGTCAGCCTGAGTGCCTTCTGCAGATCCCAGCCTGAGATATCGTACACATCATCGAGCTGCCACTCTATGACATCGCGCAGCGGATGGAGCCTGATATAGTCTTCCGGTTGTCTGACATAGATAAAACGCACATCGTAATCACTGTCAGGTGACGCAAAACCCCACGCTCTGCTTCCTGACTCGACTGCCATGATCACCCGCACATTCTCAGTATACTCGATCTCTGACAGCTTGTTCCTTATCTGTGCTTCTATGTCGATCCTCTCCACAGTGTACTTCCTTATCTATAACTCGCGCAGAACAAGTACCGTCGTTCCGAGGTTATCACCCGGCTGTACCCTCAGGACTTTCGGGTGATACCTGTACTCCTCGGCTATCATATCTTTGAGGCTCGTACCTCTGTTGTATCCATGGATCAGTCTGATCTGATAAGTACTGCTGTCAGCTGACTTCAGCGCACGGTCTATGGCTTTGACAGCATCATCACGGAACATTCCGTGCAGATCGATATTGATGATAGGAGCTCCCATGTCATACCTCTTGTCTGACTGTCAGACATCGCGCCTGACGGATAGAACATAATCAAACAAAATTATTATACCCGAGATTCGCTTTAACATAAATATCAATCAGCTCATCACACAAGGATATCTTACCATGGGAATGGTCTCCTGTCTGTCTTTCCCATGATACCAAGATCCTTCTCGCTCTGCTCCAGGATCCCTGCCAACTTATACAGATCCGCTTCATTCTTCTCTCTGACAGAGCTGCCAAGTTCTTTATAAAGCTTCTCAGCGAGTTTGATCTCTGCATCGCTGATCTTATCTGAGCCGCGAAGCTTCTCAGCGCAGACGTATACGACGAATGCCAGACGAAGGTTGTCAGTAAATGAGGCTTCAGAAGACTCTATCACCTTTTCGAGCTCGTGAGATACGTCTTCCAGAGGCTCTTTGTAGCGGACTTTGATGGTTCCGACTTCTTTGGAACCGGTCGTTATCATCTTACTGTATTTCAGCCCGCTGTCTGCCGGCGCGTCTCCTTTTTTCATAGTCAGTTCATAGAGAGCAATACCGTATCCGCCGGAACCGAATGGTTCGGAGATCACTTTATCATTAGTGAAATCCTCCCGCGCAAGTGTCCTGTTTTCAAAGCCAAGTAAACGATAGGACTCTACGATCTCAGGATTGAACTCAACCTGTGCCTTCACATCCTTTGCTATGATATTGACCAGGGATGAGTACTCCTCGTTGATGCTCTTCTTTACATCATTAAGATTGTTGATGACCCTGTATACTCCGTTGCCGTGCTTGCATAGAGTTTCCAGTTTATCGTCTTTGTAATTCCACAGTCCTGTTCCGATTACGCTGAGGAAGAGGTTATCCTGCTTCTTGCTCTCGATCAGTGTCTGCAGACCTCCCTTATCTGTAATACCGAAGTTCAGGTCTCCGTCTGTGATCAGGATCACCTGGTTGTTGCCGCCGTCGATATAGTTATTCTTTCCGATCTCATATGCCCGCTCGATCCCTTTGGATCCGTACGTAAAGCCGCAAACATATATAGACAGCAGTTTTTCCAGAACACGGATACGGTCTTCCGGTCCGTTGACTGTAAATGCTTCGAGTTCCACACAGTCTTCGCTGCTGTATGTAATAAGGCTGAGTTTATCTCCTTTCCCGAGCTTACTGACGATCGTCGCAATCGCAGCCTGCGTCTGCTGTGTGTTTCCTGCCATGCTGCCTGATACATCGAGAAGGATTATGATATTCTGCCTGTCCTTTACTTCTTCATGCCCCTGTACGTTGATATACAGGTACTTCTTCTCGTCATCCGCGTCCATTATTTCGTATGAAATATTGAACATTTTATCTTCAGGGATCTCGCTTTCATACCTGAAATAATTGAGCATCTCCTCAATGCGGACCATGCTTCTATCGATCGTGCGGCTGGATCTCAACTGATTGAGGATAACACCTGCGGAAGCGGTGTTCGTAGTCATGCGGAATGTAGACATCGGATCTAAAGCTGCTGTACGCGCGTCTTTTTCTTCGATCCTCTCATATTCATCTGTCGCGAAGCCAACAGCTCCGGCAATATCCAGGAAACCTGTATTTCTGCTCATCGAAGGCGCCGAATAAGACGCAGATGAACGCATGCTCAGCGAAGGAGCCTCAGGGACCGCTTCGCACGGCTCCGCCTCTATGATACAGTCTGGCAGGGCTTCTTCGAAATCTGCAAACATATCAGAGCCATCTTCCAACACATAGTCAGCCGCATTCGTAGGAACCGGAGCACTGAGTGGCATCGGAGGGGCAGAAAGGTCGATGTCCGGCCGTTCGTATCCGGTAGATTCTCTTCGTACCAGACCTTCAATGCTGTCAAGAATACCGCGTCTTTTCCTTCCGCTGCCGCTTTTGCTCAGCTGCTCCATGCGTCTCCTCTCTTCCTCCACCTCCGGAGGTAGGTATTCCTGTCCTTTGCATAAAGCCTCATACAGATCGTCCATCGAGAACTCTGTGTATCGGTATTTGCCATAAGTAAACAAAGCCAGTGAGGCTGCTGTCTTATGATCATAGCCAAGGCTCAGATAATAGTTATATAACTGCTCTCTGTCTTTTCTCTTGATGATCTGTTCTATTTTCATCGGTTTATTTCCTCCTGTTCTGTAGTTCAGTCTTCCTCATTCAAGTCATCTTCTCATTCAGAGACTGCGCGTTTCAGGCTATAGATCATTCTGATACTGCGCCTGACTATTCCTTGTATGTACATTATAATGATACCCGGACTAAGTCAGGTCGCTTCAAAAGCGACAAATGTGACCGCGCCGTCATCAGGCAGTCGGCCGGAGAGCAGTTTGCTCAATGGCAGCTCCCTGATCAGATTATTTACATATAATGACATCTTTTCAGTCATTCTGGATTAAGTATACAGAATTTGTAATACAGAAGAAACACCGCAAAATACGGCTGCAGATTCTCATACTCATAAACCGCGACCGAGTAGCGTCTGTTACAGCATCAGTATGCATAAAAACTGCCGGAACGTAAAGTCTGCTTTACATTTCGGCAGTCTGGCTCCGGTCAGACTGATCGGAAGTCATACTCTCTGATGTAGTGAGCCGTTCGCTCTCCCTGCATCCGGAAGGGAATCAATTGAGTCCCGCAAGGAATATTATTGCAGTTGATACAGCAAATATGATAACCAGATGCATTCTCACCGATAAAGTTTTAGTACCCATCTTACTGCCTCCTTTTTCTCTCCGGCGACTTTTTTGCAGTTCTTGCTCCTGTTAGAATGGTATCTTTTTTGCTGTCCTGTATTTACCCCACAACGAAATGTAAAGATTTCTTTACATTTCAGCTGCTTTGGTTTCGTTTGCAATTCTTATTCCATTTTATATTATTGGTGATCCCCGTGGGACTCGAACCCACACTACCCGGATTAAAAGTCCGGTGTCCTTCCTTTAGACGAGAGAATCATATGGTACTCCACAAGAGAATCGAACTCTTATCCATGGTTTAGAAGACCATTGTTCTATCCGTTGAACTAATGGAGCATATCTTTGATTGCTGCGGGGGAGGTGTCTTCAGCCTCCCCCGCTGAAGCTTAGTGCTTTTTCAGTTTTGACCTCTTGCGCACCGTTCCGCGGTCCTGCTGCAGAATCTGTACGCTACGCAGCGATCTTTTCGTAGCGTTCGCTGCCGATCACGTCCATCATGAAGCTGTAAGGGTCGATCTTACCGCCTGCGACCATAGAGAACAGTCTTGGTGTGAAACCGCTCACCAGCGCCACACCCTGCTCGTTCATTGTTACAGGCTGCTGTCTGTTGCGGCTCTGGACGTTCCAGAACACTACGTCAGGCAGCTTGTAGCCAAAACGCGCATACTTTCTCTTGGCGTTTTCGAAGTTCGAGATGCCGGCGTTTCTTGCGCAGCTGTTGAACTCCATGTCAGAGATGATGTAGATCGTTGACGGCATTTCCTCCTGAGAGACATGGTATCTTACCGCAGTCTCAAGGATCGAATCGAAAACAGACTCTACGTTAGTGCTTGCAATCTTGCTGAATGAAGCAGCATATCTGAGTCTGTCAGCAAAAGTCTCACCCTTGATCTCGATCAGCTGTGCTTCATCTGAAAACTCGATGAAATAGTTGTGGAACAGGCCCTTGTTGCGCTCTGCAAAGTACATGCCCAGAGACAGTGCTACGCTTGCAGGCTTTGGCTTTCCGACGCAGTACATCGAGCCGGAAGTGTCCACTACGGCAATGGCGTTTACCTCGCCGCCGAAGTCAGGAAGTGATTCCCATGTCGCGTTCAGGACGCGCTTCTCTTCCTCGCTGATCGCTCTCATGTTGCTGCGGTCTGTGTACCAGGAGCCGGTGAGGTACGGATCAACAAGTTCGTAAGGCATGACATTGCCCGCGTGGAGCTTTGCTTCGCCCCTGGACACCTTGCTGATGAACTCGCTGTAACGTGCCCGGTCGTTTCTCATGAAAGCCGCGCGGTACTTGAACATTGCCTTAGAAGGCTGCTTTGAGTAGTCAAAGCTGTAGTCCATTTCTCTCAGGCTGTTCTCGATGATGCCGATCTTAGCGCGGAGTGCTGAGACTGCCTTACGGTAGTCTCTGTCAGACATCTTCATGCTGCGGGCGATCTTCTTCGCCATCGCGACAGTTTCAGCGTTGCTGGCGTTTACAGACGGGAGCCACTTTGCAAGCAGGGAAACGTTTTCACCTGCGGAGAGAGCTTCCATGTCTGCGGCAAACTGCTTTGCGATATATGCGAGCATTTCCTTTTCGCAGGAAGTGCCCATAAGCGAAAGCAGGTCATCATATCTGCCATATTCGCCGAAGTATTCGATGTTCTTTCTGACAGATTCCGGCGCCTGTGACGCGAGGTACTTCATGACGGTCCTGAAAACTCTGCGTTCGCCGAGTCCGCCGCGTACATCTCTGGCGAAGAAGATGATCTTCATCGCTTTGTCCGGATCTTCAGTGTAAGCGCGGATGAACCTGGCAAGGATCTCCTGGTCAGACGCACTTCTCAGAGCGCCCACTGTCGCGAACAGGTCGAGGCAGTCTGAGTTGGTGCTGACATGAGTCACCGCTCCGTTTTCTGTATATGTCTGGTTAAAAATCTTCTTAAGTGCTTCTAACATTGTCTCTCTCCTCCTTTCCTCTTTTTACATTCAACGGCTCTGGTTCCGTGAATGTGATGCAAGGTAGTTTTTCACATAGTTGCGGGACGGAGAATCCCGCGGAATAAATGGACTCCTTAGGTTGGATATGTGTGATTTTGCTGTAAGTACCTTTCGTTGAGCTTTTTCCAGGCACCTTGTATAGACTGCGGACTCGGAGATTTTTGTCCGCTGTTAATGTGCTCCTTGGAATATACATGTGTATTTGCTGTGGGTGCCTGTCAGATGGTGATCCCCGTGGGATTCGAACCCACATTGCCCGGAGTAAGAGTCCGGTGTCCTTCCAGTTAGACGAGAGAACCATATATGCTTTCCCCTATGAAAAACCGCCTGCCTCAGTCCGAGGCAGGCGGTTATGAAGTCACTGTCCTATGCCCGGCATCAACACACATGCCGCGCAATACTTCTTCCTGTCTCAGATCTGCACACTGAACGATTCTTCATTCCTGTCCCGTAATTGCATGCAAAGTCATGCTTCGGGTCATTGTCCTGAAGTTTTGTTATCATATTGATTCTTATTATTGCCGGTATCATATGTAACATTGTTCTTCCTCTTTCTCTCAGTGTGATACTGATCGTGGTATTGTTTTCTGTCGGTGCAGGATCCGGCTCCCGGTCTCTGTCACAGCCGCTGTTTCCTGCCGCTGGTGATATGATACACCCTCCATATTTCCGGTATGGAAGGGGGTGTTTTTTATCAGTTCCCTGCCCGGTACTTCCTCTGTGCCGATCTGCAGCAAGTCTCTTATCACCTGACTGGACATGAATATATCATGCCGCGGGAAGCCCGTAAATTCACCCTGTAGTTTAAAGTCACCCGCAATCTGCCGGATGCTCCGCGGTCTCTGAACAGCGAAAAAACGCTGCCCGCATAGCTGGTGCTATACAGACAGCGTCCTGCCTCATAGGTTCAGCATCACCGGTCTTCCGGTCTGCTGCCGTTCAGATCGCTCCGGTCCCGGACTGATGCCTATTCAACAGTTCTGAAGACTGCTATCAGGTCATCCTCCTTGAATCCGTAGTCAGTATCTCCTCCTGCTCCGTAAGCCATAATAGCATAGCCGTAATCACCCTTGGTCCAGATAGACTTAGTAGCTTCACCCTCACGGTTGCCGAAGCATTTTACCTCTGTACCGTCGATATCAACTGTCCACTCGTGGCTGTATTTGTTGTAGTCGAAAGATACATCGCCTTCGTCAATGAAGCTTGCGCCCTTGTGGATGATGATATCTACGGCAGCGGCACCGTAGTGTCCTTCAGCTATGTTTTCCATCCAGCGGAAATCCGAGTTGGTGACTTCGCCGAGGCTTGTGCCGGAAGGATCAGCAGAGAAAGTTCCGAGGCCTGCCTTCTCTCCGGCTTCCTCAGCTGTTTCTGCTGTGTTCCACTGTTCCGGATCTGCAGGTAATACTTCGATATCTACAGTTCCCGTGGCCTTTTCGATGACAGTTGCCCTGACCATGTAGCCGCCCGGCGCCATTGTTCCGGATATAACGTCTGTCCCTGTCATGTTGCCTGTCAGTACAGGATCACTGTCGAGTTCAGGAACGTCCTCCGCAGACTCACTTTCCGGAGCTCCCAGGATCTCGATCAGGACTGTTCCTGCATCGAGATTAGAGGATATAGAGATCTGCTCGTTCTCCCCTACCTCAAGGGTCCCGACCTCTGCCATGGAATCCTTCGAAGCATTCACTGCTTTGACAGTCATCATTTTTTCAGTGTTTTCCGAGAATGTGAATTCGGATTTACCGCATGAAGTCATTGCGATCATGCCTAAAGCGAGAACCGCAGCCAGCACGGTATAAACGATTTTCCTCATAGTTTCTACCTCCTAGTGTAAAAAGAGTTATTCTCCACCCGCTATTATACACCAACAGTGGGTTATTATCATTTGTTGTCGGGATGCGATCAGCAATTCCCGGTATACACCCACCTCAGCCTCTCACGGGCCACTTCAGCCAGGCGGTACACTTGTCTCACATCTGTCGCCCTTCTGTCAGTCATGTGAAATTTCGGGAAAAAGCGCGAGATGTGAAGCGGAATGTCCGGACCGATCGTTTTACCCTCACTGTCTGTCAGAGAGCTGATCCATTCAGTCATTGCACGCATCTCATCCTCTGAGTCATTTTCACCCGGGACGATCAGCGTCGTCAGCTCGACGTGACAATGCCTGACAGCCTCTGTGATAAAATCCATTACCATCTGCCTGTTTCCATGAAGAAGCTCATTATAGTACAAGTCGGTAAACCCTTTCAAGTCTATATTCATGGCATCGATATACGGGATGAGTTCCCGCAGAACCTCCGGCTCTGCAGTACCATTCGTCACCATCACATTGTACATGCCCTGCTCATGGATCAGCTTTGCAGTATCCCGCACATATTCGTACCCGATGAGCGGCTCATTGTAAGTAAAAGCGACGCCGATATTGCCCCTGTTCCTGCATGAGACGGCTATCTGAGCCAGTTCTTCAGGCGGTATGTACTCAGCAGTGTCAGCAAAGCTGAAAGCTTCGGCGGACCAGGATATCTGATGGTTCTGGCAGAAAGGGCACCTCAGATTGCACCCGTAGCTGCCGACTGATACTATCCACGAGCCCGGGTGGAACCTGCTGAGCGGCTTCTTCTCGATCGGATCCAGAGCAAGCGAGGTGACTCTGCCGTAGTTCGCAGCTGTCACCTTTCCCTCCCTGCAGGTCCTGGCTCCGCAGAAACCGATCCCTCCTTCGGGTATCTCACAGTGTCTGAAGCAGACTTTACATTCAGCCATATCTCCTCCTCAGTGCCGGATGAAACGGTTCCAGCCGTCTCAATGATGCCGTATAACCTCGAATCTCTGCAATCTGTAATTCTCGTTCTCGTGAATGCCGCCTTTCTGCATCGCGATCTCTACCTGGCGGTCGACAGTATCGACACCATCAAGATCAGGGAGCAGCAGACCTCTCTTTCTTCCCGAGGATACGATCACCCCGTATCTCTTCACATCCAGTTCATCTCTGGACTCAATATTCTCAGGCTCACCGAGGACATCGACACTTATCTCAAGCCATTCGAGTTCATCAGGTCTGATCGGTGAAAACCTCGGATCCCTCGTTGAGGCGCTTATCGCGTTGCCTATGATCTCCTCTGCCAGGCAGCTCCTTGTAGGCCCGATCGTCCCGATGCATCCTCTGAGTTCTCCGTGCTTGTGTATAGATACGAAAGCACCTGCCTGTCTGTTCATCAGCTCTTCAGGTAATCCCTCCGGCACATCGATCACCTCACGTCTCAGGACATATGCCTCAACTGAACTTCTCGCAAGCCTTACATAAGCATCGGATCCATCGCGCTGATCGCTGAGTCTGGCGCGCATCTTTTCAAGTTTTGTCTCAAGGAAATGCCTGCTCTCATCTTCACCTTCCGGATAGAAAGTGCATATCCCGTATCCGACGCCCGTTACATCCTGATGCGACAGTTTTTCAGCACGTACCGCCACTCCGTCGAATGCCCCTGCCATGATTACAAATGATCTGTGTCCGCATTCAGCGGCCTTGTCACAGAATGAACTGTCGAACTCTAATAATTCGCCAAAATCCGCCTTGCCCATGACATCCATGATACGCTCGTCATACACCGGGCCCTCCGGAGCAAAGCCATAAGGACCATACGACTGGAGTTTGTGTGAGAGGTCACCGCTCGCAACTATCACAACCCGGCGGCCTGTATTCTTTACAGCGCCGCGGATGATCATACCCAGCCGGTAGTGATCGGTAAGCGGCAGTCCGGAGAGGCCGATCCTTATAATCTTCCCGCCGGTATAATGCTTTCTGATAAACCACAGCGGTACCATTGTGCCATGATCAAGGCCGGCATCTCTCTCCCCTAAGGTTCCGGCAGGGAAGTCCAAAACGTCAGCAAGCTGACATATCTCTGTGGTCAGCCCCTGATCATACCTCTCGTCGAACTCCACCTGCGGAGCACGGAACGAAGCAAAACTTCCGCGTGCCCCTGCCCCCGGAGATATGTGAAAATAGTCCGAGTACATTATTGAGTGCGGACTTGTTATTATTATAGTTTCAGGCTGAAGTGCCGCGATCTCCTCCGCGACCCGTTCATATGCGTTGATTGTATCCTGTACCTGACTTTCGCTTCCTCTGCCTATCTCTGGAACGATCATAGGCGGATGCGGTACCATGAACCCGGCAAGAATTGACATAGTGTCCTCCTTCTCAGCATTTTCTGCTGTGTATACGGCGTCTTGCTGCGCCATTCAATTTATATTAAGGCTCCGCGGGACATACGCCCTCACGTGGATGCCGTTTTCTTCATATTCTTCCGATAACAGCTGACCTGCAGATCGTATTCTTGCGACCGCTGCAGCGTCTCTGTAGGGGATCACTTTATCTATATATACGCGGTTTTCTCTGAGTATCTCCGCGACTGCTTCATAGAGATCTCCGAGACCCTGTCCGGTCTTCGCCGATATCCGCACTGAAGCGTCAGCGTCAAAATCTCTGAATGATTCGCTTGCATCGACCAGATCTGCTTTGTTCCAGACGGTGATGACCGGACGCCCGCTGATATCGAGATCACGCAAAGTGTCGTATACGACCCGGCGGTGCAGCTCTGCCTGCGGGTCAGACGCGTCGATGACATGCAGTATGATATCCGCGTATCCTGCCTCCTCAAGCGTACTTCTGAATGCGTCAACGAGATTGTGCGGAAGTTTATTGATGAAGCCGACAGTATCTGTGAACAGTACCTGCTGCCCATCCGGCAGCTCAGCCAGCCTCGTCGTAGGGTCGAGCGTTGCGAAAAGCTTATCCTCCGACAGGACGTCCGAGCCCGTCATTTTGTTCAGAAGCGTCGACTTTCCGGCGTTGGTATAGCCGACGATCGCTACGGTCGGAAGAGGACTTGCGGAACGCTTTTTGCGCGCCGTATCCCGCGCCCTCTTCATCGCTTCGATCTCACCCGAGAGAACGCTTATGCGCTTCTGGATGACCCGCCTGTCAGTCTCGAGCTTTGTCTCGCCAGGTCCTCTCGTACCAATGCCTCCGCCAAGTCTGGACAAAGCCTCGCCCATACCGCGGAGTCTCGCGTATCTGTATTTCTGCTGTGCTATCTCGACCTGAAGGCGGCCTTCTCTCGTTTTCGCGTGCGCCGCAAAGATATCCAGGATCAGTGTCGTGCGGTCGATGACTTTGGTCTCCGTCAGCTCAGAGAGATTCCTCATCTGAGAAGCTGACAGCTCATCATCGCAGATGATGCCGTCAGCTTCGTTGATCGTTACCATCTCGCGTAGTTCCTCCGCTTTGCCCTTGCCGACATAAACCGCCCGGTCCGGATGCGCGAGATTTTGCACTACATGACAGACTGCTTCTCCGCCGGCCGTATCCAGGAGTGCTTCGAGCTCGTCAAGCGAGTCCCACGCGGCCTCTTCGTCGCCCGTCGCTACAGCGACGAGTATGTATTTTTCCGTGCTGGCGAAATTATCCGTCATAATGCGTTTTATACCTTATTGTTTACCTTATTGTTCTTCCTGCCCTGTTACCTGCTTGGCCGTACACGATGGCTTGTCAGTGCCTGTTTCTGCGTTTTCTGTGAAGCTCTCTGATCGGCGCAAGCACATCCTTCTCCTCGAATACCGCACCCATCTGCGACTTAGGGCATGATCTCATCGCGGAGACAGCATCCGATACTACCTGATAGTTAAGAGCTGTACCCTCTGAGTCATGCTCATATGTGGCTGCTCTGCTTGCGTGGATGCCGAATCTCGCAGCCTCTCTCGCGGCGTCGATGTTCGCTCCGAGGAAGATGAACTCCCAGTGGTACTTGTCCTTCTGATGCTCGATCATGCGGCGGACATCGTCATACCTGAACCTGCGGCTGGCGTTTTCCATTCCGTCAGTTGTAATAACGAATATCGTTTTCTCAGGAACGTCCTCTTCCCTTGCGTATTTGTGGACATTGCCGATGTGACGGATCGCTCCGCCGACAGCGTCGAGCAATGCTGTGCAGCCTCTGACATAGTACTGCGCGTCAGTCATCGGCTCGATCTTGTTGATATCCACCCTGTCATAGATGACTTCATTGCGGTCATCGAAAAGCACAGTCGATACGAGGACATCGCCTTCTTCTTTCTTCTGCCTCTCTATCATGCTGTTGAAACCGCCGATAGTATCTGCCTCAAGTCCGGACATTGATCCGCTTCTGTCGAGGATCATTACGAGTTCAGTAAGTCCCTTTTTCATCTGTATTACCTCCTGTTCTGTTTTCTGTCAGTTTTATTGTCTGATCATAAGATAACAGTTCAGAAGGTCTGATAGGTCGCCTTGGAAGCGACATTGATTCGCAGCGATACGCGGCGTTTTTTTCTGCTGATTACTGGCTGCCGAATTTAAGCGATACTAAGCGCCAAGAGTTTTTTCGCCGAAAGTGAACAGATAGCAGTTTATCTCATGTATGTCGTATATCTGCTGCTCGATGCAGTACCTCACCGTCAGATCCGAAACACTGCTGGGAGAGAAAGAATAGCCCGCCTTCTGCAGCAGATCTGTTGCTTCATCCATGTTGAGACGAAGCCCGATGATCAGAGCCATAACAGTTCTCTTCGATGGGTTATAGTTGACGTCGCTGCGGATCTTGGAGAAAAGCTTGCGGTCGATATTCGACCTCTTATACACCTCCGGGTCTGTCATACCCTTCCTGTCGATCGTCCTGAGCAGCACCTGCTGGAAGGTCTCTCCCCTGCGTTTCAGAATGTCATCAAGAGAAAACCCTCCTAAAACACTCCTTCGCGCGCTTTTCTTCGTCTTAGGTAATGCCTTTGGTGCCGCTTTAGGTACCGGAGCTTCCTTTCGATAGGCTTCCTCAGGCATTGACGCAGATCTGATATCGTCATCCCAGTCACCCAGACTTTCAGGGAAAGCACTCTTGTCCTGACTCTCATAGTAAGCACTCTCTTCCGGGCCGTATGAGGCGATGCTTTTTTCCTCTTCACTAAACTCAGGATAACCGCTATAGGCCGATCCGGTATCTTTTCTCTCGATCCTGTTTGACTCTATTGGTTCGAAAGCGCCTGTATCCCTGCGGTTAAATACTCTTCTATGGGCTGCCGGCGGTTTTACGTCATGCTCCTCAATATACGATCTGACTCCGGCAAAAGCTTTGGTAGAAATTACGAATGCCTCGCTGTCATACACAACAAGAGTGACCGTCATATCGTGTGAGAACAGGAACGATCTGATCTCACTGACGGCGATCCTCAGCGCTTCATCCTTCGGAAAACCATAGGTACCTGTAGATATCAGCGGAAAAGCGATGCTTTCACAGCCCAGATCTTCGGCGATCAGCAGACTGTTCCGGTAACACTGAGCAACGGTCTCCCGCTCAAGGCAATCTCCGCCGTGCCACTCAGGTCCTACCGTGTGAATAATGTAATCCGCATTCAGATTGAATGCCGGTGTGTACGCGGCCAGCCCCGGCTGGATCTCACCGATCCTGGCCCGTGCGGCGAGAAGCTGCTCAGCGCCTGCTGCTTCGTATATTGCCTGATCCGTGCCGGTTCCGATCGCCACATGCGGGTTCGCAGTATTGACGATCGCATCCGCGCGCACCTTTGTTATGTCATTGCGAATAATCTCAAGAGGCATTCAGACTTCTCCTTCGTTATCAGAATCCGAGAGCATCGTTGACCAGTATCACATGGATGCGGCCGGCATGCTTCGAATACCTTGTGATAAGAAACTGGCAGCAGATTGTGTCAGGTGATTTGCAGTTCATGCACGAACCTGTTTTGGCGCAAGGCGTGTCAAGCCCGAATCTCTGAGCGTTGATCGGGGCTGCCACATTGCGCGCTCTCTTCATCGCGCCGTCAGTATCGCTGCAGATCTTGTTCATGCCGACAATAAAGATGACCTTCTTCGGCCCCTGAGCGATCGCGGAGACCCTGTTCGCGTTACCGTCGATGTTGACAAGAACGCCGTCTTCAGTCATAGCGTTAACGCTTGAAAGGAAGAAGTCCGCATCATATGCAGCGAGCATAGCAGCCCTTTTGTCCTCCATCGCGTCCCTGTCGATAAAGTCATAATTGCCTTTCTTCAGTTCTTCGACGAGCCCGGTCTCATGCACACTCATGCCGCCGCCCATGGTCACCGTACTCCCTTCCGGGATCAGTCCGAGCGCGATCTTCACAGCTTCTTCCTTATCATGCGCGTAATAGCCCGTCATATTACGTGAAGCCAGCCCTTTTATCACTTTCTGAGCCAGCAAATCATTTCTCTTCACTATATTGCTGTTCATTTCCCCCTCCTTCATACATCAATATGCAGGTTCAAATGTCATATCAGATTATATCACATACCGCGGGCAAAAATTGTGTCTCCGGCACCTGTGTGATAATCGAATAGGGGCTAACCCGTAGCCCCTTTCACACCACCGTACGTGCCGTTCGGCATACGGCGGTTCAACCCAATAA
>JAFRLN010000074.1 GCA_017431175.1 Mogibacterium sp. | reverse complement strand
CTGATCCCATTACAGAAAAAAGAACTGTGCAGACAGATAGCAGAGTACCCGACCGCACTGACCTACCCATATGGCTACAGTATGAGGCAGATACTGGGAAAGATCGGGATCTCGAAGACAACATATTACAAAGCTCTGAACTACAAAGGCTATGGTATGGCGGAGGAGATACGCAGAGAGAGGGATACCCGTGACCTTGCGCTGGTTATGAAGGTCGCAGAATACAAAGGCTTCGAGAAGGGGATCCGGCAGATATATATGATGATGCCGGATATTACGGGCGAGCAGTTCGCGATCAGCAAGATCAGGAGGCTGCTTCGCAGTGCCGGGATAAAGACGAAGGTACGAGGAGAAAATCCCGCCAGGCAGAGAGCAAGGGAATTCCATGAGAGGAATACAAAGCCGAATCTATTGAAAAGAGAGTTCCGGCTTCACAGACCAAACGAGGTCAGACTGACGGATGTGACGTATCTGGATTATGGGCATACCGATGATGGAGCGAAGCAGAGAGCGTACGGATCATCGTGCATCGATCCGGTGACAGGAAAGCTGATGGCATTCAACGTCAGCGAGAACAATGATGTCGAACTGGCGATGGAGACGCTCGCCAGACTGTCCGAGCACCCTACCATGATTGGAGCTCTTTTTCACAGCGATCAAGGAATATTGTACCTCACCGATGAATTCCAGGAGAAGGTTGTTGAGATGGGCATGGTGCAGTCGATGTCCAAGCGCGGCAACTGCTGGGACAATTCGCCGCAGGAATCCTTCTTCGGCCACTTCAAGGACGAGTGCCACTATGAAGGATGCATTACCTTCGAGGAACTTAAAGCCATGATCGACGAGTACGCATACTACTACAACCATGAACGTCATCAGTGGAGCCGCAACAGAATGACGCCGATCGAATACGAGAAGTATATGCAGGCAATGACGGATGAGGAATTCGAAGCATACATGGAAGCTGAGCGGACTAAATATGCTAATATGAAGAAAAAAGCGGAAGAAAAAGCGATCGAGAGAGCAAAGACCCTTGGTGTTTAGAGACAGGAGATAAAAATGGCGGAGAGAACAGAGAGCGGCATGTACAGGACGGATGATCTGGACTTCATCACAGATGAGCCGCATATGTTTGAAGGGCAGGAGATACCGGACAAAGCATATTACAGAGCACTGGACAACGGGATGATCACAGATCTTCCGGAAAATGGCAGGCTTGTATACACCCACGACTTCTATGTCGCTATGTACAAGAAGCTGGAATCCGGGATGGGATCGGTCGCGGCATACGAGTCTCTCGGCTTCGACACTAAAGTGACCGGAGTGGAGAAGGCATACCAGGCAGCGAAGCGCGCAAGTGAGAAGGCTGCAGCGAACAAGCTGTACACGGTTGATCCGTCAAGCTATGACGGCTCGATCCCGCCTGAGCAGATGATGGAGATGGCGAACCTGTCGAGCGAGGAGCTGATCGCATATCTGAAGGCTCGCAATTATTACCTCGAGGAGCTTGTCGAGGCGCAAAAAAAAACACAATCAGTATTGGCGGACATACTTACATCATCGAAAGCCAAACAGTGACGGCAGACCGCTTCCTGATGGTGGAGACATTCATGAGCCATCAGGGAGAGAGGGGGCTGAACTTCAAAACGGGCAAGGTATGCAGGATGTTCGGAGTATCCCGCTCAGGCTATTATTCATGGAAGAAGAAGCGGGAGAAGCTGGCGGAGATAACTGCGGCTAAAGAGCTCGAAGAAAAGGAACTGATGAAGAAGATCCGCGAGATAGTGAAGAAGCTCGGTTATGTTCCCGGCAAGCGCACGTTCAGGACGTTCCTCTGGCGAGATTACAACATCTCCATCTCAGTCAAGAGATGCCGCCGGATAATGAACAGGATGAACCTTGTGGCCAATAAGCCGAAGAAGGATGCGTACAAGAACAGAGCAACGCATGATCACGAGACTATGGCACCGGAAAACAAGGTGAAACAGGACTTCAAAATCGCTCCGAGGCAGGTGGTCCTTACAGACATCACATATCTCTACTTCGGGATGCTTCGCGAGCTGTTTTATCTCTGCGTATTCAAGGATGCATATACAACAGAAGTGCTCGGCGCTGCCGTCAGCCGGAGCATGGACGTCACTCTTGTGAAGGAAGCCTATGACCGGATGGTGAGAAAGCACGGAGCGGAGCTCCATGAGCCGGGCGTCCTGATCCATCACGACCAGGGCTCACAGTACCTTTCGACCACGTTCAGGCAGATCCTTAGCGATGACGGATTCGTACAGTCCTGCTCAAGACGAGGCAACTCGCTGGACAACGCGCCGATGGAATCCTTCTTCGGAAGCATGAAGTGCCGGATAATGGATCTTGTGGCTCTTTGTACGACATACGAGTCGGCTGCGAAGCTGGTGATGAACTACCTCGATGAGTACAACACCGAACACTACAGATACGAGCTGGCCGGGCTGACTCCGGCAGAATATTACATATATGTGACTACAGGCATCTATCCGTGTGATGACTACTATGGAGTCAAGCCTGAAGAGATGATGACCGTCAGTAAACTCGTTGAGCAGCGGATGGAGATCGCGGCAGCGAAAGAAGCTAAGAGACGTGAACGAAGAGCTGCAAGGAAGGCTCACATCGATGATGGTGAGATCCATGGCACGGCGCTTGGCAGAGTCGCCGGAGATAAACAGATTGTACTCCGGCTGATCGGGAGATATGAAGGAGTGAAGATCGAGGCGAATGTCTGGATCGAGAAGAACCGGGAAGAGATCCGTTCAGCTCAGGAAGCGATCGATGACCTCAAAAGCATACTTGTACACATAGAGCAGGCCGAGCTGTTCATGAGAACGCTGGCCCCGGAAGAACTGCAAAAGTTAAAACATGCTGGGAACTGGTCGAAATATCCGCAGCTGGATTACCGCTATGAGATGGCGGGCCTGTACGACAACGATCCTCTCAGGCAGTTCCGAGAAGAGAACGGCTGGATCTATGGAAGAAAACAGCATAGATATATTGCCTGATTAAGGGCTATGGAAACCATGGAAAACTGACGCAGAGCCATGGATAAGAATGTTGAAAGCACGTGGACAGCGGAGACTGCCCACATCCTTCCAACATTCTTACCCACAGCCCTGCTTTTTGTGTCAGTTTTCCACCGTTCCCACAGCCCCCGGCTGCGGCTTCCCCGGTCAATTCAAGGAAAATGATGATTTCTGTCAAATACATGTCCCGTTTTGTCTGCACAAAGTCCCGGCCTGTCTGAAGTGTGTCCCTTGCTGT
>JAFRLN010000007.1 GCA_017431175.1 Mogibacterium sp. | reverse complement strand
CAGCGAGGGGTGGAAGGCAAGACCTCATCAGGACTCAGTTGCAAGATTCAAGCGCAAACTCAAGAACCTCACTAACAGGAGCTGGTCAATCAGTATGGATGACAGGATAGAGAAACTCAACCAGGTCATCCGCGGATGGATTAACTACTACAGAATCGGAAACATGAAGAATGCGCTCATAAGAATCGATGAGCACCTGAGAACGCGCATGAGAATAGTCATATGGAAGCAATGGAAGAAGAGCGAAAAGCGATTTTGGGGATTGCGTAAACTCGGAGCACCCGAGTGGATGGCAAAACAGTCCGTAGGATTTGGTGACCACTACCAAGCGGTGGCAAAGACGACAGGACTGCACCTCATCAGCAAAGAAATCCTCGCAAGACGAGGACTTCTCAGCTGTGTAGATTATTATTTATTGGGTTGAACCGCCGTATGCCGAACGGCACGTACGGTGGTGTGAGAGGGGCTACAAGTTAGCCCCTACTCGATTTGCTGCTTTTACATGAGTGGACCGCGCTTCTTCTGATACGGACATGTCATTCCAAAATAGAATAAGGAATAGTCCCCGCCGGAGAATCGGTCTTTTGCGGCTGTGATACTATTTTTGTGTAGTCCATATTTCTCATCAAATCGAAAGGAGAGATCATGATTTGTTCAAAAGTTGGTAACAGCATACTTGCTGACGCATTCGCAGCAGGAAAAGAAGCAGGCTCCGCAGCAAAAGCGGACGGCGCTAAAGTAGCATTCGTTTATTGCAGCTGTGCATATGATGTTGCTGAAGTCATCAAGGGCGTCAAGGATGCTCTTCCGGGCGTGCCGGTTCTCGGCAACACTTCATTTACAGGCGTCATTACGGCTGACGGATACGTAGGCGGCGATGATCCTTTCGTAGGAGTCATGACTCTTGCAGGCGAAGACCTGGCAGTGGGCGTTGCAGGTGCAGAGAGAAAAGATAACTGCCCTTGTGAAGATGGCGCAGGCATTGCTAAGGCTGCAATGGCAGCAGCAGGCAAGACAACCGCACCTGATGCATTCTACATGGCAGCTTCCCCGGCAGAGGAAGAGTACTGGCTCAAGGGAATCAGCTCTGTTATCGGCAGAGTACCTTTCTTCGGCGGCAGCGCAGCTGACAACAGCATAGCAGGTGAGTGGAAGCTATATGCAGATGATCTTATGTTTGCAGATGGCTGTGTCGCAGCAATGTTCTGGGGACTTAATATCAAGAACGTATTCACAGGAGCATACAGAGAGACCGAGAACTTTGGTGTTATCACCAAGATCAACGGCATCAGATGCCTTGCAGAGATCGACGGAGTTCCTGCAGCAGATAAGTTCCTTGAATGGAGACCGGATCTCACAAGAGAGGATATTACAGGCGGCAACCTTCTCGTTACAACTATCACATCACCGCTCGGCATCAAGGACAGACTCGGAGACCTCATCGCTATCAGACATCCGATGAACGGCAATGATGACGGATCCTTCAATGTAGGAGCGAACCTCGCGGAGAAGACATGCGTGATCAGAATGGAAGCAACAGTTGACGAGCTTATCTCTTCAGTAGGCGAAACACTCGACAAGCTCCTTGCTGACCTTCCTTGCAAGCCTGCAGCACTGCACCTTGTACACTGCGGCGGACGCCGTGCAGGCATAGACAGCAGGATCGGTGAAGTCGCTGAGATAGCTAAGGCAAAAGCAGGAGACATTCCGTTCATCATGGAATTCACATTCGGTGAATACGGATTCGTTTCAGACTCCAACAACACTGTCGGAGGACTGATGCTGTCATTCACAGCTCTCTGCTGATACTTAAAGAACAAACACAATAAAGGAGATCAATATATGAACGGATACTGGAAAAAACTGTGCAGAGTCAACCTGACAGACAGGACATGGAAGGAAGAGCCTATTGAAGAGGCGACTCTTGATCTGCTCATTGGCGGTACTGCACTCGGCGCAAAGATCCTTCTTGAGGAGACAGCGCCTAAGATCGATCCGCTCTCACCTGAGAACAAGCTGATTTTTGCTATTGGCTGCATGCAGGCATGTCCGAATTTCCCGGGCAATGCCAAGTGGAGCGTAGTGACCAAGAGCCCGCTTACGGGATCAGTAGCTGATTCAGCCGGTACCGGCGGATGGGCACCTGCATTCAAGAAGTGCGGATATGACGCGCTTATAATCGAAGGCAAAGCAGATAAGCCGACATGGCTGTATATCACAGACAACAATGTTGAGTTTCGCGATGCTGATGAGCTGTGGGGACTTGACAGCGTAGATGCATCTCTGAAGATCAAAGAGATACTCGGCGACAAGAGAGTCAATGCGCTCAATATCGGTACTGCCGGTGAGATAATGAACCCTATCGCGAATATCACCTGCGACGGGCACTCGTTTGCAGGCCGCGGCGGCACGGGTGCAGTCATGGGCTCGAAGAATCTCAAGGCTATCGCATCCTGGGGCACACAGCAGTGCGAGATCGCCGATCTCGAAGGAGCTAAGGCATTCGCCAAGGAAGTGTTCGTGAACCTTCATGAGGCAACCAAGGATGTCGGAGGAACTCCATCGGTAATGGTCGGAATGGAAGAAATAGGCGATTCGCCGATCCGCTACTGGAGAGGCGATGTATGGCACAAGGGAGCAGAGACCATCGGAACACCGAGATATACTGAGTTCCTTAATGTCAAGCCGATGCCGTGTCTCAACTGCCCTATCGGATGCCACAGACACATACACCTTGATCTCTCAGGAGGCGAGGGAGAACTGACCGGAAACGGACCTGAGTATGAAACACTCGGTACGATGGGCTCAGGACTTTGCATCGATGATCTTGAGGCTATTTCACTGGCCAACGAGATGGCGAACAGAGCCGGAGTCGATACGATCTCGCTGGGATCATATATCGGATTCCTGATCGAGTGCTATGAAGCTACACTGATCACTGCCGAGGAGATAGGAATGGTTCCTAAATTCGGCGACAGAGAGACACTTCTATTCCTCAGTGAAAAGCTTATCAAAAATGAAGGAATCGGCGAAATATTCAAAAAGGGCATTCGCGGAGCAGCTGCACATATCGGCGGAGATGCACCTCTTCTGACCGTTGAGGTCAAGAACATGGATCTTCCTGCGCATGACCCTAGAGCAGTATTCGCGAATTACCCTAACTATGCTACCACACCTCGCGGAGCATGCCACGAAAGAGGAGATACACAGGCTATCGCTACAGGCCTTGTATATCCTGAAGTCGGCCTTGAGGAGACACCTGACAGATTCTCAGTCGACGAAGCAGCACCGGTCGCAGTAGTTTCACAGGACGGAGCGCTGATGTTCAACTGCCTGACCATCTGCAAGTTCATGGTCAAGTTCGCAGGAATGACAATCTCTGAGCTTATGCATGGGCTCGAACTGATCCTCGGAAAAGAGATCGATCCGTATGAACTGTTCAGGGTAGGTGAGCGTTCACAGAACCTGCAGAGACTCCTTAATGTCCGTGACGGAATGGATCGCAAGGACGATACAGCTCCTGCAAAGCTGTTCATACCTGCGGCAGTCGGCGGACGCGCTTTCCAGGCTCCTACACATGAGGAGTTTGATAAGATGCTCGACGACTACTACGACCTCAGAGGCTGGGACAGGAACGGTATCCCTACAGCTGAAAAGCTCGAGGAGATCGGTCTCGGCGATTTTGTAAAATATCTGCCATGATCAGGGTCAAGTTCTACGGCATAATGAAGCCGTACATGCCTTCGGTCGAAGAGGATGGTTACTGGCATCTTGAGAAAGAGGGCCTCACTGTAGGGGAGATCCTTGATGAGACAGGCGCTTCCGAAAATGAAGTAGCAGTCACCATTCTTGTAAACCGTGTCAGGAAGGATAAATCCTTTGTCCCTCAGGACGGAGACATTCTGACGGTAATGCCTCTGGTAGCAGGAGGCTAAAACGTATCAATTCATTATATAAGCGCTTATACCGGGGCGGATCCGTCCCGGTATTTCTGCAGGTGGCAGAATAAATATAAAGACCCGGAGGTCAGTATATGTACAATCAATTAACACCTGAGATTATAAGCATGATACAGAAAGTATCAGATCATGTATATACGGGCGGTGACATCAGTCCTGACTATGCAAGAGATGAGATGCCGATATACGGGACCAGAATGCCTGATCTGGCCGTTCAGCCGCGCTCCACTGAGGAAGTTGCGGCTGTAATGAAGATCTGCTATGAGAACAACATTCCAGTCACGCCGCGAGGAGCCGGAACAGGTCTTGCAGGCGGAGCGGTTCCTCTCTTCGGAGGCGTCCTGATGGACATTTCCAAAATGAACCGCATTCTGGAATATGATCTGGAAAACTTTGTAGTGAATATAGAGGCAGGTGTACTGCTTGCCGATCTTGCTGCTGACTGTCTGACCAGAGGAATGATGTATCCGCCTGATCCCGGCGAGAAATTCGCATGCGTCGGCGGAAACGTGGCTACCAATGCAGGCGGCATGAGGGCAGTCAAATACGGGACTACCCGCGACTACGTCAGAGCGATGACTGTCGTCCTGCCGAACGGAGAGATAACCCATATGGGAGCCACCGTATCCAAAACATCTTCAGGGTATTCACTTATGAATCTGATGATCGGATCCGAGGGTACGCTGGGAATCATCACCGAACTCACGCTCAAGATCATTCCTGCACCTAAGGCCGCAGCATCTCTGATAATCCCGTTCCGTGATCTCAGAACTGCACTGGCGACTGTCCCTAAATTCAGAATGAATCATATGGACCCTCAGGCGATAGAATTCATGGAACGCGAGATAGTAATGCTCTCCGAGCGTTATGTAGGCAAAGCCGTCTTCCCTCAGGAGCTGTCAGGGGAGCCGATCAATGCTTACCTTCTCATAACGCTTGACGGCACTTCTTCCGAAGAAGTTGACAAGCTTATTGAGCAGGCAGCAAACATAGCCCTTGAAGCAGGGGCCATGGATGTGCTTATTGCAGATACAAGCAACAGGATCAAGGATGCATGGGCAGCAAGATCGTCCTTCCTTGAAGCAATAATGGAGGAGACGAAACTGCTTGACGAGTGCGATGTGGTGGTCCCTGTCAATAAGATCGCAGATTACCTTGAATTCGTTAATGAGCAGGGCCGCAAGTGCGGACTTGAAATCAAGACTTTCGGACACGCAGGAGACGGCAATCTGCACATCTATCAGTGCTCCAACGATCTCGATGAAGAGGAGTTCAAGCGGAGAGTAGATGCATTCTTCGATATCATTTACCGTGAAGCGACCAGATGCGGAGGGCTTGTTTCGGGAGAACACGGCATAGGCTCGGGCAAAATCAAATATCTGGTGGACTCAGTCGGCGAAACCAATATGGAGCTCATGAGAGGAATCAAGCAGGTTTTCGATCCCAAGATGATCCTCAATCCGGGCAAAGTCTGCTATAAGCTGTAACAGGGAGGTGCGACAGTGAATATATGTGTTTGCGTTAAACAGGTTCCGGACACGACTGAGATCAGGATCGATCCGGAAACACATACATTGATTCGTGCAGGAGTGCCGAGCATCGTCAATCCGTTCGACACTTATGCGCTTGAGGCAGCGGTCCGCCTCAGGGAGAAGCTTGGCGGACGTGTTGTTGTAATTTCCATGGGACCTCCTCAGGCTGCGGAAGCTGTCCGCTCATGCCTGGCTGTAGGCGCCGACGAGGGATATCTGATATCCGGCCGCAAATTCGGCGGATCCGACACACTTGCCACGAGCTACATCCTTTCAGAAGCTATCAGGGCAGTAGAGAAGAAGGAAGGAATCAGCTTTGACCTCATCCTCGGCGGTAAACAGGCTGTTGACGGAGATACGGCGCAGGTCGCTCCTGAGATCGCGGAGCATCTCGGGCTCCCGCAGGTAACATATGCTCTGGGGATTGAGGAAAAGGACGGCGAACTGAGGGTAAAGAGGGACTGTGATAACGGATATGACATCATTTCAGTAAAACTCCCTGCGGTGGTCACGGTCGTAAGACTGCCGTATGAGCCGAGGTATCCGAGTATCGGACCGTGGCTTGAGTCTAAGAAACGCACCATTCCGGTCCTTACGGAAGCAGATCTTGAGACAGTGGATCTGACAAGATGCGGCCTTAACGGGTCGCCGACCAAGGTAAAGAAATCCTACACACCTGTAAGAGAGAAACACGGAGTAATACTCAGCAAAGTTCCGGCAGATGAGGCCTCCGCAAAGGTCGCCGGGATGCTCCGTGAAGCGGGCATAATATAGGAGGCGGATCTTATGACAAATCTAAATGAATACAGAAATATATGGGTATACATAGAGACAGAATGCGGAAAAGCAAAGAATGTCGGATTCGAACTCCTGAACGCAGCAAGACCCCTCGCTGAACAGAAGGGCTGCGAACTTGTAGCTGTAGTGATCGGTAATAGTATTGAGAGTGCTGCAAGAGATGCCATCTGCTATGGCGCGGACAGGGCGATCATAGTTGACGGGCCGGAATATGAGTACTATTCGACAGATGCCTTCGTCAATGCGCTCGTCGCTGTGGTGCAGAAATATAAGCCTGAAACACTGATGATCGGGGCTACCAATAACGGCCGCGACATGGCACCCCGGGTCTCGTGCCGCATCGGGACCGGCCTTACAGCAGACTGCACCGAGATCGGCGTCGATGAAGCGACCGGAAATATGGCATGGACAAGACCTACCTTCGGCGGGAATCTCATGGCAGTCATCATGTGTCCTGAGCACAGGCCTCAGATGGGAACAGTACGCCCCGGCGTATTCAGAAAAGGCGTATATGATGAGACGCGGACAGGTGAAATCATACATGAAGAGTTCCATGTTGCCGCTGATGAGATAAGGACAAAGCTCGTTGAGAGAGTACAGGAAGTTGCAGATGCTGTTGATCTTGAGGGAGCTGAGATAATCGTATCCGGAGGCAGAGGCGTAGGCTCAGCAGATAACTTCAGACAGATCTTTGAACTTGCAGAGGTCCTCGGAGCTACAGTCGGCTGCAGCCGTGCCGTTGTAGATGCAGGATGGATGCCTCACATCCATCAGGTAGGACAGTCGGGCAAAACCGTGGCGCCTAAACTGTATATTGCTGTAGGCATATCCGGCGCCATTCAGCACCTCGCAGGTATTGCAGGTGCAGATAAGGTGTTTGCAATAAACAAGGACCCTGAAGCGCCTATATTCAGCGTTGCAGACTACGGGATCGTAGGGAACCTCAATGATGTCGTGCCTGCGCTGACAGAGGCGTTCAGAAAACTCAAGGCATAGGAGGCATATATGAAAACTGTGGATTTCTGCTATGGATATACGACCCGCAGTCTTGAAGTTCCGGACGATACACCCGTCCTTACTTCACGCGTTGACGAACTGGTAAGTGACAGGAGCGGCATCGAGATCGTCAGGGAGGCTATGGAGCATCCGATAGACAGCCCGCGCCTGTGTGAGCTTGCCGCGGGCAGGCCGGACTGTGTCATAATAATAAGTGACCATACCAGACCTGTCCCGTCTCAGGATATCCTGCCGGTCATGATCGGAGAACTCAGGGCCGGCAATCCGGACATAGACATAACGCTGCTTGTCGCGACCGGATTTCACAGAGGGACAACAACAGAGGAACTCAGGGCAAAACTAGGTGATGCTCTGTATGAGGAGTTCAAAGATCACATCATAGTACATGATGCACACGACCCTCAGCGGAATGTCAGGGTAGGAAAACTGCCTTCCGGACCGGACTGCATCATAGACAAAGCGGCAGTCAATGCGTCCCTGCTGGTAGCGGAAGGGTTTATAGAAGCACACTTCTTCGCAGGATTTTCAGGAGGGCGCAAGTCAGTACTTCCCGGCATAGCAGATGCTGTAACGGTCATGGGGAATCACTGCTCAAAGTTTATAGACAGTCCGTATGCCCGCACAGGCATACTGGACAACAATCCAATCCATAAGGATATGATCGCGGCTGCACGGATGGCAGATCTCGCATTCATATGCAATGTGGTCATAGATGAGGAAAAGAAGACGGTTGCGGCATTTGCCGGAAATTTTGAAACGGCACACAGAAGAGGTTGTGACTTTATAGCCGACTATGTTGCAGTAAAACCTGAACCTGCAGACATCGTCATCACCACTAACGGAGGCTATCCGCTTGATCAGAATGCATATCAGTCGCCTAAGGGAATGACAGCAGCAGAGGCAACTGTAAATAAAGACGGAGTCATCATCATGCTGGCAAGCTGTATGGACGGCAACGGCGGAGACTATTTCTATCACATTATCGCTGACGAACCGACGATCGAGGATGCATATCAGAAGTTCCTGGCAACAGAACAGAATGATACGGCACCTGACCAGTGGTGCTCGCAGATACTTGCAAGGATAGTGAGAAAACATACCGTTATATTTGTAGCCGAGCCTGAGCAGAAAGAGATGATAGAGGGTCTCAAGATGACCTATGCGCCGGATATAGAGACAGCTTACCGGATGGCCCGTAAGCTGAAAGGAGAAGACGCTTCT
>JAFRLN010000073.1 GCA_017431175.1 Mogibacterium sp. | reverse complement strand
TTAAACTGGTACCCATAGAGAGGACAGCAACTTGACAGATTCAGGCACCTCTCGAGGGTGCCATTTATTATGCTTAGAGGAATCGGAGGTCTGGTATGGAAATGAAGAAGTATTCTGCAGAGGAGCTTCAAAAGCTAAAAGAGAACGCATCTATTGCGATGGTTTCTCCACTCACGGTCGTAATAAAGGGAACGATATACGGACATATATACGAGCAGTGGAAAAAAGACAGAAGTATAGATGTGGTCCTGAAGAATCTGACGAGATTCGGGATAGCTCCGGAGCTTTTGGGAGACAGCTATGTCGATGCAATCATATGGGAATTTCAGGCGCGCTATCACTATTCGAAGAGTGACATGAAAGAAAATGCGATTGATGCGGCACTCATCGCAAGTGGAGTATTTTACGCAAAGAGCACATCGGTGGCATGGAAACCGGAGATACGGCATGAACTGCTTGAAAAGTATCCGGGGCAGTCATTCGAGGAAGGGATCTTGAGACTGGGATTGACGCCGGAGATCGTAGGAAGCCAGCGGATAGGAGCGCTCAAACAGAGCGCGCGGCAGGAGCTGAAGAAGAAAGCAGCTGCAGAGCAGACCAGGATGGAAAGACTGCAGGCGATAGAAGCGAAAGAAGGATTGCCGGAAGCGGATGCGTTCATATATATAAAGCACCCATATGTGGCAGAGGTGACAGATCGAGACAAACTGACCATGACAGAGAGTTTCTTTAGCGAGGCAGTATCTCTGAAAGATCTGCCAATAGAAGATATACTTAAGGTGTACGAGATCGATGCATCTCTGATCAAAAGAAGCTGTATGTTCCAGATACAACAGGAACTGCTGACTTGGAACAAGGGCGTATGTGCCGAACCTGAAAACAACGACCAGACAGTGCGGATCCAGTCGAACAGGATGCAGGCGCTGACGCAATATACAGAAAAACAGTTTTATGAAATGAAGTGTCAGGTCAGAAATCTGATCCCATTACAGAAAAAAGAACTGTGCAGACAGATAGCAGAGTACCCGACCGCACTGACCTACCCATATGGCTACAGTATGAGGCAGATACTGGGAAAGATCGGGATCTCGAAGACGACATATTACAAGGCGCTGGGCTGCAGCGGCTACGGCATGGGCGAAGAGATACGGAAGGAGCGTGATGCGCGCGACCTGGCGGTCGTCATGAAGGTCGCAGAATACAAGGGCTTCGAGAAAGGGATCAGGCAGATATATATGATGATGCCGGATATTACGGGCGAGCAGTTCGCGATCAGCAAGATCAGGAGGCTGCTTAGGAATGCCGGGATAAAGACGAAGGTGCGCGGAGAAAATCCGGCCCGGCAGAGAGCAAGGGAGTTCCATGAGAGGAACACCAAACCGAATCTGCTGAAGAGAGAGTTCCGGCTTCACAGGCCGAACGAGGTCAGACTGACGGATGTTACCTATCTGGATTACGGGCATACCGATGATGGAGAGAAGCAGAGAGCATACGGCTCATCGTGCATCGATCCGGTGACAGGAAAGCTGCTTGCATTCAGCGTCAGCGAGAACAATGACGTTGAACTGGCACTTGAGACGCTCGCAAGGCTGTCCGAGCACCCAACCATGATCGGAGCTCTATTCCATAGTGATCAGGGAATCATGTACCTCACGGATGAGTTTCAGGAGAAGGTGGCGGAGATGGGCATGGTGCAGTCGATGTCCAAGCGCGGCAACTGCTGGGACAACGCACCGCAGGAATCCTTCTTCGGTCACTTTAAGGACGAGTGCAATTACGAAAAGTGTGAGTCGTTCGAGGAACTTCAGACGATGATCGATGAGTACGCATACTACTACAACCATGAGCGTCATCAGTGGAGCCGCGGCAGAATGACGCCGATCGAATACGAGAAGTATATGCAGGCAATGACGGATGAAGAATTTGAGGCATACATGGAAGCTGAACGTGCTAAATATGCTAATATGAAGAAGAAAGCGGAAAAGAAAGCTATCGAGAGAGCGAAGACCCTCGGTGTTTAGAAAAAGGAGAGTAAAATGGCGGAGAGAATAGAGAGCGGCATGTACAGGACGGACGATCTGGACTTCATCACAGATAAACCTCATATGTTTGAAGGGCTTGAGATGCCTGATGAGGCATACTACAAAGCACTGGACAACGGAATGATCACGGATCTTCCTGAGAACGGCAGACTCGTATACACACACGACTTCTATGTCGCAATGTACAAGAAGCTTGAGTCCGGGATGGGTTCGGTCGAGGCATATGAGTCCCTGGGTTTCGACACCAAAGTGACCGGAGTGGAGAAGGCATACCAGGCAGCGAAGCGCGCAAGGGAAAAGGCAGCAGCGAACAAGCTGTACACGGTCGATCCGTCAAGTTACGACGGCTCGATCCCTCCAGAACAGATGATGGAGATGGCGAACCTGTCGAGCGAGGAGCTGATCGCATATCTGAAGGCCCGCAATTATTACCTCGAGGAGCTTGTCGAGGCGCAAAAAAAAACACAATCAGTATTGGCGGACATACTTACATCATCGAAAGCCAAACGGTGACGGCAGACCGCTTCCTGATGGTGGAGACGTTCATGAGCCACCAGGGAGAGAAGGGGCTGAACTTCAAAACAGGCA
>JAFRLN010000072.1 GCA_017431175.1 Mogibacterium sp. | reverse complement strand
CTCTTCGAATTTGTTGAAGAATTCAACGCAGATATGATCATCCTGTGGGAGCACATCACCTGCAAAGCTCTGGATGGAATGCACGGACTCTTTGAAGATAAAGCAAGAGAACGCGGTATCCCTCTGATCTGGGTAGACCACCAGCTCTTCGACCCTCGTGTCATCTCAAGACAGGGAGTCAGAGATCAGGTCAACCAGTACATGAGAACAGTAATGCAGGAAGAACCGCTGGATCCGACTCTTGAGATCCTCGACGACGAAAACTCCTGGTAGAGCAATAGTGATAGGAGACGAGCCATGAGAAAGAAAGCTAAAGAAATTCGCAGAAAGAAAGCAAAAAGGAAGATGAAAAGGAAAATGATGAAAGTGCTGCTCAATCTGTTCCTCCTCGTTACGGGACTGTTTGTGGTTACTTTCACAGTCTACTTCTTCAACCTTGACATGAAGCTGACTTCGATGATCGAACCGTTCCTGCTCAAGCATTACGACAGGATCGAGAGAAACCAGCATCTGTAGAAAAAGGTTTTCCGGCGGCACCCGTTATGGGTGCCGCTTTTTTCTGTTGTTTGTTCCGGGGTGCCGCATAAGTTGTATAATAAATAAGAAAAAGCATAGCAACAGGCGCCGGATGCCCATCCATAATTGAAAAGGTTACGGAGAATCATATGAAACTGTTTGATGAATACCCTTATCTTGAAAACGACAGGATAATAATGAGGAAGCTGGAAGACTCGGATGCAGAGGGGCTTGCGGAGCTCACATCAAGGGAGGCTGTGTATAAGACCATACCGGGTTTTCTCTATGAACTGAAATATCAGGATAAACACGATGTGATCGCGAATATGGACAGAGATTGTTTTGACACACATGAATCGCTGTTCCTCGGAATATTCCTTAAGAACGATCCGGAGCATCTGATAGGCATCGCTGAGTTCTACAATTATGAAGAAAACAAAAGCAAGGCATCGATCGGAGCACGCATCCATGATGATTACTGGGATAAGGGAATCGCGACGGATGTGGCTGTCATGATGCGTGACTATCTGACAAAGGATCTCGGGCTCAGTACAGTCACATCCCATGTACTCAGGATCAATGCAGGATCACGAAGGGTCATGGAGAAGACGGGTTTTGTCAACAAGTATCCGGGACTTTATGAAGACTGGGGATTCGGTGAGCTCATGCTCACTGATAAGTATGTCTATAAGAAAGAGTGGAATGATACGAGCGTCATTGATAAGCTGCCGGATGTCCGGGTCGAGCAGTTCGTAATGGCATACAGAGCGGAACAAGACCGGATCAGAGCGCTGCTTCCTGACGGATACACGTCTCTGAGACCGGTATTACGCATCAACGTGGAGATCCGGGATGACACAAAGCTGTATCTTGAATTCAATACTCCGGTCGAAGCCGACGGCAGAAGGGGCTGGCTCAACATCGACAACTGGAAAAGTACGCACGATAACATAACCTTCGAAAGAGACGGAGACACGATAAGAATCAACGCGCCGTTCCTGTCGCTGTATTTCACCGGTACAGGCATCGAGGGAGGATGTCCCGCAGAACCGGATAATGAGGGCTGTTATTATCTTGGAAATGATCTGGAATTCAGACTCGCTGAGAAGATAGAAGAGAACAAGGAATTCTGTGACTGCGGGTTCGCATGGAAGTTCCATGAAGGCGATGCCGGCGGGGTCAGCGAAGGGAAGACGATACCTGCAGAGTATACTTCTCCTCAGAATGAGTATGAGAAATGTGAACTGAGCGCTGAGAATGCCGCAGCCATACCATGCATGCAAGTGCTGGGGTCATATAAAGTCAGATTCATCCGGGAACAGAAACATCAAGGCTGATAATCCTGCCGGAGTCTTGTTTGAAGTAAAAAACAACAAAAAAGTCTAATTCCTACCTTGACAATAGGAAAAAGGAATGCTATTATAATGGTGCAAGCAGTTAGATTGATCTAACTAAGCGTATAATTAAGGTAATACTTGCCGGCTGACAGACAGACGGCATTTACTACACCATAATACTTTCATCCCTCTTACAATATCTACACAGAAAACACCGGCGATCCCCGGTGTTTTCTGTTGTGTCCGGAGCAAATGGTGAATATAATATCGGTATGGATCTCGGACTTTTTTTCAGAGAGAATAACAGGGCGGCAGTCGCTTTTTCAGGCGGGGTGGACTCATCCTATCTGCTTTATGCTGCAGCAGCTTCGGGCGCGGATGTTACCGCATATTATGCAAGATCACAGTTCCCGCCCGAATTTGAACTGGAAGACGCAAGGGCAGTCGCGGAGCTTGCGGGCGCAGAAATGAAAGTGATCGATCTGGACGTCCTTGCTGACGAGACGATCACATCCAATCCCGAAGACCGGTGTTATCACTGCAAGCTCAGGATCATGGGGAGCATCATCCGCGAGGCTGCGGCTGACGGATACGGACTGATAATCGACGGTACCAATGCTTCAGATGATACGGATGACAGGCCGGGAACAAGAGCGCTGAGAGAACTTGGAGTAAGATCACCGCTGAGAGAGTGCGGGATCACGAAAGACGAAGTCAGGAGGCTTTCGCGTGAAGCGGGGCTCCCGGTCTGGGACAAACCTGCATACGCATGCCTTGCGACCAGGATCCCTCATGGCGAAAAGATAACCGCAGAGAAGCTGGCCCGGACCGAGCGTGCTGAAACTATGATGGCTGAAATGGGGTTCAGGGACTTCAGAGTAAGGATGCGGGGGGACAAGGCACTGATCCAGGTGCCGGCGGACCAGTATGACAAAGCTTCCGGTGAGATGGAAGAGATAAGAAAGAGACTGTCGGGTATGTACAGCAGAGTAGACCTTGACAGTGTCACAAGTTAGAACAGAAATGAAGACAGACAGAGTATGCGAGCTTGAATGTAATATAGACGATATGACCGCCGAAGAGATCTCATTCGCGGCAGAACGGATCATGGCTGCGGGAGCGAAGGATGTCACGGTCACACCTGTGATCATGAAGAAGGGCAGACCGGCGATGATGATCACTGTGATGTGCGCGGACGAGGACGAAGAGAAAGAGCGGTTTGCGCGTTTGCTTTTCAGATATACCTCGACCATAGGGATCAGAGAAGTGATCTCAGAGCGGTTCGTGCTTGACAGGGAGATATTGTCTGCGGAGACACCTTACGGTACGGTCAGATATAAACATGTTTCTGGTTTCGGTACTGACAGGATCAAGGCGGAGTATGATGATCTGGCGGGGATCGCATCATCAAAGGACTGCAGCATCGCTGAAGCGAGATCGCTGGTCATGCCGTATATTCTTGAAGATCTGAAACACGGCGCGGACAGATAACAGATCGTAAAGCTGAAAACAAATCATCCCGGAGCTAGCTCCGGGATGTTTTTCTTAGAACGAAACAGCTGAGTGCTGCCAGGCAGGCTGCACATACCGCCCATATAGAGCCTATGGTGATCGCTGCGTCGGAGAATACGGATTCCTGCATCACATTGACCAGGTTGTCTACTCTCGGGTTAAGTATCCACAAGTCATTGTCGAAGAAAACGTGGTGGAACTTCGTAAACAGGAAAGTAAAATCGATCATACCCAGGACCACCAGGAACAGAGCGAAGAGCACCAGAGCGGCGAGCGCCCGGAGGTATCCTCTGGAAAGCAGGCGCGCAAAGCATATTCGCGTCGGACCGCGGGCTTCTTCGCGCCCGAGTTCTGCCTCGCATCGCTTCTGAACTGAAAACCAGACTGCCAGAAGCAGACCCGCAGTCACCAGAAGAGCGACGATGCGGAATTTTACCGCGCCAAGGAAAATAGCCCTGCAGTCCGCGAGGTGGAGCTTCTCCCGTTCCGTGAAGAACGGCGCTGTGACTCCGTCTATCGTTGCTTCAGTATCATCGAGAGTATCGATGCGCCCTATACAATAGTCCAGCATCTGCTCTGTGATATATACCGCGTCATCGAGGGACATCTCACCTGTAACATACTGAGGTGTGTCGTATTTTGCATACTCCTTTCGCCACCAACCGGGTATCCAGTAGCACAGTGCCTGCGTAGCAGTGATAAGGATCACGATCAGAATGAGGATGCCGGCGACAAAAGAAGCAGCCTGCTCGTTGAGTTTTTCTTTTCTTATTGTATCTGATGCCATTTTCTATTGACTGATATTAGCTGCGGAAGGTACCCGTTGATGGATACCTGAATACTATCCGATTATATTTCAGAGGGTGGCCTGCGGTCAAGAAATACGGACTGCGCCTGTAAGAAATTACTGAAAAGGATGCAGTTATTTTATTTTATACACTTTAGCACTTTAAAGTGTAACAAAATGATGGTAGAATAACAGAGCATTTGAGAAGGTCGGAGAGCTGAAGCAGTAAGAGGCACAGGATATATGATCACAGATACAGAGAAAAGAAATCTGCAGCAATTCTACAGGGCGGTTCTTTCCCTTAAGGATGAGGAAGAATGCCGGAAGTTCTTTGATGACGTTGCGACCATCAAGGAAGCTCTGGACATGTCAGCGAGGCTTGAAGTTGCAAGGATGCTTGATGAAGGAACTGTCTTCAGCGAGATCAGCAGAGAGACAGGGGCAAGCTCGGCAACGATCAGCCGCGTGAACAAGTGCCTGACTTACGGCGAAGGCGGATATAAAACCGTACTTGACCGCATTAAGAAGAAAAGAAAGAAGAAATAGCCGGGCACTGAGCCTGAGATCTGTCTGCCTGTGACAGGCATGCGTGAAAAAACGCCGTTATCTTCAGCGATCAACGGCGCTTTTTGATTGATTATTATTACTGAAATAAGACGGTCACTCTGATAATATTGACAGTACTAGTCTTCATACTTGAAGCAGTCCATGAATCTCAGCTTGAACAGATTTTTCTCATGCAGATAGTCGATACGCTTCTTCGTTTCAGGGTCATCGATCTCTCCTGTACGGATGTATCTGTCGAGGACTTCATAAGTAAATCCAAGCTTGTCTTCATCGGACATGCCTGAAAGACCATCTGTAGGGACTTTTTCAATGAGTACTGAAGGAAGACCCAGTACACGGCCCATAGCTCTGATCTCTGCAGTTGTGAAGCATGACATCGGACTGAAATCACCGACGGAATCGCCGTATCTGGTAGAGTAGCCCACCCAGTCCTCTGAAAGATTGCATGTGTTAACGACTCTGCCGTTCCGGCTCTGACCTACAGCGTAGAGAGTTGACATCCTGAGCCGTGGCGGGAGATTGATGACAGAGTCTTTGCTGAGCTCTATGCCGGCCTCTCTGATCTGCTCTGTCAGAGCATCAAATGCTCCGCCGATGTTGATGGTGTAGTTCTCGATACCGAGATGGTTGACCAGAAGCTGAGCCATATCGATATCTGACTGAACTGAATTAGGCATAAGAACTCCGACAACACGGTCTTTGCCGAGCGCTTCCACACAAAGCGCCGCAGCTATGGAGCTGTCCTTACCGCCGCTGATGCCCACGATGGCATTGCACCCCGGACCGTTTTTTTCGAACCAGTCACGGATCCATTCGACCGTTGCTCTGGTAGCTTTTTCAGCATCAAAACCCATTATGTGACCTCCGTTATTTAGCTGATCGTGTATGTGATAACAATAGGATTATAACACAGCGGGGGTCGTGTGATATACTACTTTAGGTGAAAACATGATGACGCAGGCAAGGTCATGCGGGCATAGTGGAAAATAATATAAGGAGAATAGAGAATAATATGAAACCTTTCTATATAAAAGATCTGAAGCCGGACGAAGCCGGCAGACTTGAAGACAGATACCTGGTGAGGAACGCAGATATCCGCGATGGCAATAACGGCAAGAGGCACCTCTATATGACTCTGGCGGATGCTACCGGCGACATCCAGGCGGTAAAATGGTCACTTACAGGCGATGAAGTCGCATCCTACAGCAAAATCCGTCCGGGAATGATCATCACGGTAGCAGGAAGATGCAAGGAGTATCAGGGCAAGAATCAGCTCGTGCTGGACTGCATCCGGGGACGCGCAAGAGAAGATACGATCAACAGTTCGGATTTCTTCAAGGCTGCTCCTGAATCCCCAGAGGCTATGTACGAATACATCCTCAGCAGGATCAATGCTTTTGAGGATGAGGATCTGAAGAAACTCTGCCTCAGCTTCTATGAGGATGATAAGGACAGGCTGATGTTCTGGCCGGCAGCCATGACCAATCACCATGCCGAATATGCTGGACTCCTCTACCACGTCAAGAGAATGATGATGATGGGAGAACGGGCCTGTGAAGTATACACGTTCCTGAACAAGGATCTGCTGCTCGCTGGTGTCGCGCTTCACGATATAGAAAAGCTCAACGAACTGGGTTCCGATGAGAATGGTGTGGTTTCTGACTACACATTCGAAGGAAAACTGCTCGGCCACCTCGTTATGGGCGCTGCAGTGCTCGGAGACAGATGCAGGGAGCTCGGGATCGATGAAGAGAAGACGGTGATGATGCAGCACATGGCGATATCCCATCACTATGAACCTGAGTACGGAAGCCCGAAGAAGCCGCTTTTCCCTGAAGCAGAAATGCTCCACTATCTTGATATAACAGACGCTAAGATGTTTGACATGGAAGATGCCCTGAAGAACGTCGAACCGGGCGGCTTCAGTGACAAGGTCTTCACCCTCGACAACCGCAAGATCTACAAAAGCACATTCTGAGATGACGCGGGGGCGGTTCCCGTGTCATCTCCTGATGCGATAACGGGACTGTCTCTTCTGAAACGCTTCAATTATTAAAATGCAAAAAGAAGGCAAACTTACCAGGATCATATTTAATAATGCAGGCAATGGCTATACAGTCGCGGTTCTGGATACCGATGAAGGCGCTATAAGGATCGCGGGCAGCATGGCGGATCCCAGAGAAGGCGCGAACTACAGTCTGGAAGGGAAATTCCAGATCCATCCGAAATACGGCGAGCAGTTCAGTTTTTCAGGCTATGAGGAACTGATGCCTGAAGGTGAGGACGCGATCTATGAATTCCTTGCAGCGGGGAATATCAGAGGGATCGGGCCAAAACTAGCCAGGACCCTCGTCGACACTTTCGGCGAGGATACTTTGCGTGTGATCGAAGAGACGCCTGAAAAATTGCTGAAAGTTAACGGGATCGGACCGAAGTCTCTCTCGAGGATCAGTGAATCCTTCGGAGAATCGAGAGAGTTCGCCAATGTCTCGATAGAACTTCGCGAGCTTGGGATCGAGATGGTATTTGCGGTGAGGATCTACAAGTGCTACGGAAAAGATTCCGTCGAGATAGTGCGCGAGAATCCTTACACACTGGTGGAAGACATCCGCGGTATCACTTTTCCGCGCGCGGACGAGATCGCTGCGAGGATCGGTATAGAGCCGGACAGCACTTACCGTATCGAGAGCGGGATCCGGTATGTTCTGAGGACCTGGGCGGTCAATGGAAGCACACTGATGCCTGAGGAGACCCTGATCGAGAAGACTGCCGGTCTCCTGGATACGACAAGAGAGGATGTCAGGGACACTCTTAAGGGAATGGTCTTCAACGGAGAGCTCGAGGAGGACGTCATAGATGATGTCCCTGTCATATATCTGTACGGGTACTATCATGCTGAGCAGAGGGTCGCTCACAACCTGACAAGGATCAGGGATGCCGGCAGAAACCCTCTGAATGCTTCCATAGACAACCTGATCCGTGACGCGGAAGCGGTTCTTGAGGCTGACGGAGCGGGCAGACTCTCTCTGTCAGCTGACCAGCTGGGTGCTGTAGAGGCTGCGCTGATCAACAATATATCCATAATCACCGGAGGTCCGGGTACAGGCAAAACGACAATCCTCAATGTGCTGGTGCGTATTTTCAAAAGACTCGGTCTTGAGACTGTACTCACCGCGCCAACAGGCAGGGCGGCAAAGCGGATGGAGGAAGCTACCGGAGAGCCCGCAATGACTATCCACCGCCTGCTGGAGTACGTGTACTCCGAAGACGAAGAAACTCTCAACTTCGGCAGGAACAGCGAGAACCCGCTCAGCCAGGACGCAGTGATCGTGGACGAAGCATCGATGATAGATATTATGCTGATGGACGGCCTGCTGGAAGCTGTAAAGACCGGGACGATTCTTATTTTCACCGGTGATGCCGATCAGCTGCCTTCGGTCGGCGCCGGGAATGTACTCCGGGACATGATCGCGAGTGAAAGTCTCTGCACGACTCGCCTCAGAGACATTTTCAGGCAGGCAGAGGACAGCCGTATCGTCACGAATTCACATCTCATAAACAACGGAGAATACCCGGAACACGGCGGCAGGGACAGCGACTTTTTCATTCTCCAGAGGAATACTGAGGAAGAGATCGTGGCAACGATCAGAGAGATGACAGGCGGCAGACTGGAAAGAGGTTTTGATTTCATCCGTTCCGCTGATGACATTCAGGTGCTGACTCCGACTAAGAGAGGGCTTCTCGGCGCGCCGAGCCTCAACAATGAGCTGCAGGAAGTGATCAATCCTCCGGATGCCGATAAGCCGGAACTGAAGATCAGCGGCAAAGTTTTCCGCGTCGGCGATAAAGTCATGCAGCTTCGGAACAATTACGGGGCTGAGTGGCGGAGTGATTCTGACTGGACAGAAGGTGAAGGGATCTTCAACGGCGACATGGGCACGGTAGAGAGCATCGATATCCATGGCAAGACCATGGTTGTCAGATCCGATGACCGCCTGATCACGTATGAAGGCGACATGTTTGAAGAGATAGACCTCGCTTATGCTGTCACAGTGCACAAAAGCCAGGGCAGCGAGTTCCCCGCAGTCATAATACCTGCGTGGAGATTCCCGCCGATGCTTATGGCGCGAAATCTTCTGTATACCGCTGTCACCAGAGGGAAAAAACTCGTCCTCATTATCGGTGACCCCCGCTGCATCAGATACATGATAGACAACAACTGCTCCGATGAACGCTGCACAGGACTCAGGCAGCGACTCTCAGCAGAAACAAGCTACACCGTATTCGACATGTGACACCTGGGACGTTTCGTTTTGTCACATTGTGGTGACATCTGGGACGTTTCGTTTTGTCACATTGCAGACACTGGGGGAATGCCCTGAGCTAACACTTTAATAATACGAGGCGGGCCGGGATCCTCAGCCGGGGTCCCCGCGAACATGACAGGCACTGGGCATCAGTCCGGTGCTTTTTTGTGTAGATGCAGTATGTCCATGGCCCACAGCGGACTCGCTGCAGATTTTACCGCACGTTGAATGAAGGCGTAATTGAAAGGAGGCACAAAATTGAAAGACTTTTTAACAAAAACGGCTGGCGTGGTGCTTGATCTCATATATCCTCCGGCACTTTACTGTATCTGCTGTGGCAAGATAATCGATGCAAGCAGGCCTTACAGGCTTTGCAATGACTGTATGGATTCGATGAAGTGGATCGGGGAGCGTATATGCCTGAAATGCGGAAAGCAGCTGACGGAACACAATCCGGGGGATATCTGTTTCAGCTGCAGGGAGCATCCGCATCAGTTTGACCGGGGATATACATGCACCGAATACGGGACCCATGAGAGAGCGATAGTTTTTGCGCTCAAGTATGACGGGCGAGCGGATATAGCGGAAACGATCGGAGAGATCATGGCGGACCGGATGCTGGCAGAGTTCACGAATGATGAGTTGACTGGCATGTACGATGTTGTTTTGCCCGTGCCGGTACACCAGCACAAGAAAAGAACCAGAGGGTACAATCAGGCGGCGCTGATCGCTGTTGGATTTTCGGGGCGGACGGGGGTGATAAGCGATGCGGGGATCCTCGTAAGGGTAAAAGAGACTCACGTGATGCGGTCACTTAGTCCGGACCAGCGACGTGAGAATATACGTGGAGCTTTTGCCGTCAGAAAACACCGTGCAGAAGAACTGCGAGGTAGGAACATAATGCTTATAGACGATATATATACTACCGGCGCGACGATCGATGAGATCGCGAGTTTACTCAAGAAAGCAGGCGCCTCCCGCGTTGACTTCCTGTCATTTGCGTCCGGCGCGGATATGGTCAAAGGTGAATGACAGTAAAGATGACCCGGGGACAGCACGGGGATGGTTCTCCTGTGCTATACTTGTATCAGTGGATATGGACATAAGGAGTGACAGATCAGTATGAAATTGTATCTAGATGATTACAGAAGGGCACCTGAGGGCGGGGGGTTTGAGTCGGCGGATAATTATGCCGATTTTCTTGCGCTTCTGGACAGATACAGATACTGCATTGAACTGGTGGATCTGGATTATGATCTTGGATATGACAGCCGCTTTACCGGATATGATGCTTTGGTATACATGAAAAAGCACGGCATTATCCCGGAGCATATCAATGTGCATTCAACCCATTATAGCGGCAGGGAAAAAAATGCTCAGATACGCGACGGTAAATTTCCCGGATTCTCTGGTGACAGGGCGGGGAAGCGTTTACTGATAAGACCCGGAAGACATCGGGTGGTGACAGCTGAGACTTTCCATGTTGTGCGCTCTTCGTGCCTGTGGTAGAATTGCAGCGAATATAGCGGGTCATGTTCGTGGTTGAAAGTCCATGCCAGATACGGGCAAAGGGACCCACGTAAGCAGTCAGCAGGAAGCGGCTGTGATCATGGCGT
>JAFRLN010000071.1 GCA_017431175.1 Mogibacterium sp. | reverse complement strand
TTTCTCGATATCGAGGAAGTACTTATATGTATCTACTGTCAGCTCGCCGCAGGCCTCTTCATCGCAGGCGATGATGGCGCCGTTGTGCATCTGAAGAGCACTGCATGTCCACTTCTGGCTGACTCCGCCCTCTACTACTGCCGCCATGGCTCTTGCCTTGTTATGACCGCTGATGAGTACCAGGACTTCCTTCGCGTCCGTTACAGTTCCGATACCTACGGACAGGGCCTGAGCAGGAACAGCTTCCGGATCGTTTCCGAAGAATCTCGAGTTCACGATGCGTGTGTCTGTCGTGAGGTCCCTGAGACCTGTGCGGGATGTGAGCGAAGTATATGGCTCGTTGAATGCCAGGTGTCCGTCAACTCCGATTCCGCCCATGAAGAGATCGATGCCGCCGTAGCTGGCGATCTTCTCCTCGTATCTTGCGCACTCGCCTTCCGGGTCATCAGTCATGCCGTTGAGGATGTTTATGTTCGCAGGATCCATGTCCACGAGGTGGTCGAAGAAATTATCATGCATGAAATACCAGTAACTCTGGTCATGCTCATGAGGAAGACCGAGATATTCATCCATGTTGAATGTAACGACATTCTTGAACGAGAGCTCGCCGGCCTTGTTCTTTGCTATAAGGTTCTTATATACACCGATCGGCGAGGATCCCGTAGGCAGTCCAAGCACGAACGGTCTGTCTTCTTTATGCGAATTGATCTTATCAGCGATGTAATCAGCTGCCCATTTACACATCTTGTCATAATCGTCCTGAATTACTACTCTCATGTTTTCTCCTTTCAGTTATCGGCATATATTGTGTCTGCCAATGCTTTTTAATACTAACCTTGGGAATTATAGCATCCGTCAGCATGGTGGTAAATGCGCTGTGCCCAATTTGTTTGAAATCATACTCCTGTGGGAGTATACTCTAAACAAAGGATAAGAAAGAGGGGTTCATGGAGAGAAAGATATACCACGGATCAGACCATATAGTGCGTGCACCGGTGTTTGGCGCGGGCCGTCCTTTCAATGATTTCGGGCTCGGTTTTTATTGCACCGGCAATTCCCGTTATGCCGCTGAATGGGCTGTTGGCAGAGAGAGAAACGGTTTCGTCTCCGCTTATACGATCGATACCGACAGGCTCATGACCATCAATCTCTGCGGTCCCCAGTACAACCCTCTGCACTGGCTCAGCCTGCTTCTGACCTTCCGCGAATTCGATCTGTCTTCAGATACAGCGCATAGAGCCAGAGAGTACATAAACAAATGGTTTTCCGTCGACTATCAGGGCTGCGACTGCATCATCGGATACAGGGCCGACAACAGGCTCTTCATGTTTGCGCAGGACTTCCTTGACGGTGATCTTTCGTATCAGGACCTCCGCGATTCTCTGTCCGGAGATTCCAACAGGCAGTTCGTGCTGAAAAGCAACCGCGCATTCGACCGCGTAAGTTTTGCGGGCTACAGCCACGCTTCAGCGGAGGAGTCCTTCCCTGTCAGGAGAAGCCGCGAGCTCAGGGCGATCAAAAGCATGAAAAAAACAGCAGATGGTCTTTTCATCACCGATCTTATCGAACAGGAGGTGCGTCCTTATGACCCGCGCCTATGATGAGATCCTTCTTGAAAGAGCCTCAGGAACGCTGGGCCGCATGCTGGACTTTGCAGTACATAGCCTGCGCCAGGATCCTGCTGCCATGCTGCAGCTTTTTGTTTCCTGCGGTCTTGCCTCTCTCTTTGAGCAGGGAGATGTCAGCGTCACAGCCGGCATGTCCGGTATCGAACTCGCGTACGAAACTCTGGACCGCAGCGGACTGGCATATGAGCGCGCCATGCCGCGGCACACCGCAAGTCTAAGCCCGGAGTACTGGTGCGGATACGCTCTTGCCCGCGCGCAATGGGAGTCCGGCCTTCCTTTCGGCCGCATCATGAAGTCGTTTTCTGTGGCAGGATTTATTACCGATTACAGCAGGAAGCGTCTCGAATATCTCGACAGTCTTCCTCTTAATATAAGAGCAGATGAAAGAACAAGGAAGATAAGGGAATTCGGCAGAAGCTATGTGCTCGAAGCGGTGCCTGAGATCGTGTCGGCAGCCGGCAGCGCCGCAGCATCGTCCGATACAGCTCTCAAGGCCATGCGAATGAGAAACGGCCTGAGTCAGTCGCAGCTCGCAAAAGCAAGCGGCGTCCCTCTGAGGACCATACAACAGTACGAGCAGCGTCAGAAAGACATAAACAGGGCGCGCGCTGAGTATATCATTGCGCTTTCTGCCGCTCTTGGCTGCGAGCCTTCATCATTGCTGGAAAAAAAGCAGGGGTAGATCCCCTGCTTTCATGTTGTTCATATTCAGATCTCTATCCTGTCTGGCTGTCTCCGGCTTCCTCTTCCGTGGCCTTCTCCTTGACTTTCAGTTTCAGTACCGGAGCTTCATAGCCTTTCTCCAGATAAATCCCGTCAGGCAGCTCAAACGTGAGCGGTATTTCGGCATCCTCATAGTATTGGCTGATATCGATCTCGTCCGCCGTTATGCTTCCGGTCTTGTTGACAAGGTCCTTGCTGCCCTTTATCACTATCGTGTTCCGGACAGTGTGCGTTCTTTCATAGTTGTCATCGGAATCATCTTTTACCGGCACTACCAGACGCACTTCTCTTACATAACCTGCAGCGGCCTTGAATGAAACGCTCTGTGGATACACAACAACATTGAGCACTCTGTTGCCCTCAGCGTCAAGCGCCGCGAGATCGACCGTCAGAGGCTTGAGCTTATCGTTCAGATCGTTCGGATCTATCACTGCCGCCACTCTGTCGACTCTTGCAAGCCTGTCAGATGTAGCGATGACAGTGGCCTCTGTTTCAGACAGTTCTTCTACGATTGGTTCAGCATCATCTTCTGCAGATGCCGCAGGATACTCGACGGAGATCTCCATGTCTTCACTGTCCGAGCTCTCTATCTCTATGGTTACGGTCTTGAGGGATATATCGCTCACTGAAGTATCTTCCGGTCCCTCCACGTGGAGCGCTACGGTGTTCTGG
>JAFRLN010000070.1 GCA_017431175.1 Mogibacterium sp. | reverse complement strand
GGTTTGTGATCGCGATCGCAGTCTTTCCAACGAGTTCAGCCGGATCGTAGTACATCTTGATTCCGCTCAGGATGACTCTGTCTTCACCCGATCCGTCGTTAAGAACGAACTTCAGAAGCGTGTCTGACTTCTTCACGTCCTCGCAGGATGTGAGCTTTACGACCCTGTAAGCCGACGTGCTGCCGGGGTCGACAGCGCCCTCTTCGTCGAACAGCGGCTCTACTTTTACCTTGCTGAAATCGATCTCTACGCGCTGCTTTTTGGCGCCTGCGCCCTTTCCTTCCGGCTTCATTGACTGGAAGAGCTGGACGTCTCTGATCGTAGCGCTGTCAGTCAGCAGCATGACGAGTCTGTCTACGCCGATGCCGATGCCGCCTGTAGGAGGCATTCCGACCTCAAGCGCGTTGACGAAGTCAGTATCCATCGGATGCGCTTCATCGTCTATACCAAGGTCAAGCTGTCTCTGCTGCTCCGCGAATCTCTCATACTGATCGATCGGGTCGTTCAGCTCAGAGAAAGCGTTAGAGAGCTCCCATCCGTTGATGTAAGACTCAAATCTTCTGGTGATACGAGGGTCCTTAGGGTCTTTCTTGGCCAGAGGAGATACTTCAAGCGGATGTCCGCATACGAAGCAAGGTCCGTCCAGGAATCCAGGGATATCCTCACAGTAGTCCTCGAACATCTCGGCAATGAGCTTGCCTCTTGACCAGTCTGCTTCATTCTCGAATGTCATACCGTACTTTTTGGCAGCCTCGATCGCTTCCTCATCGCTGTCGATCTTATCAAAAGGAATTCCTGTAGCATCGATAACTGCCTGAGTCATATCGATCTTCTTCCATGGCGGAGTAACGTCGAACTCTTTGTCACCGTACTTGATGATCGGAGTTCCGTTGACAGCCATAGCGCATTTGTATGTCACCTGCTCCATGAGATCCATCATGGTCTCAAGGTTGACATATGCCTTATAAGCCTCCATGGAGGTGAATTCAGGGCTGTGATTTTTGTCCATTCCCTCGTTGCGGAAAACCTTGCCGATCTCATATACGCCGTCAAGTCCTCCGACGATCAGTCTCTTGAGGTGAAGCTCAAGAGAGATCCTGAGAGTCATGTCGATATCCAGAGTGTTGTGATGAGTCATGAATGGTCTCGCAGCGGCACCGCCTGCGATATTGCCGAGAACAGGTGTCTCGACCTCGATCAGGTCATAATCCTCTTCGAGGACACGGCGCATAGTGCTGATGATCTTAGCCCTTTTAAGGAAAGTATCTCTGACGTCCTCGTTCATGATGAGGTCTACGTATCTCTGGCGGTATCTGAGGTCAGTATCCTTCAGTCCGTGCCACTTATTAGGAAGCACCTGAAGGGATTTGCAGAGAAGCTTCACTTCCATAGCTCTGACGCTGATCTCGCCCGTCTTGGTTTTGAACACGACACCTTTGATACCGATAATGTCGCCAACATCATAAGTCTTGAATACGTTATATTCTTCCTGACCTATATTGTCTCTCGCGACAAAGATCTGGATCCTGCCCTGCTTGTCCTGCATGTCGACAAAAGCGACTTTGCCCATGCGGCGGAAAGCCATGATACGTCCGGCGACTCTGACCTCCTGGTCTTCCATCGCGTCAAAGTTTTCCCTGATGTCTCCGGAGTGCGCCGACACATCAAAGGTCTCCACAAGATAAGGGTCTCTGCCCATAGCGCGGAGCTCTTCGAGTTTCTTTCTCTTGATCTGTCTCTGTTCGCCTATCTCTTTTTCGGTCAGTTCGCGCTCTTCCGCCTGACCTGCCGCATTGCTGTTCTGTGGCTTGTTCTCTGACATTATCTGTTGACCTCCAGTATCTCATACTTTGCCAGACCGTCAGGTACCATGAATTCTACCTTATCGCCTGCTTTGTGTCCGATCAGATGCTCTCCGACCAGAGACGCGTTAGACAGCTTCCCGTTGAGAGGGTCTGCCTCTGTAGTACCTACGATCTTATATGTAGAAGTGATTCCGAGCACAAGATCCCTGACAGTAACAGTACGTCCTGTCTGTACGGAATCATCGCCTTCCTCTGTCTCATCTACGATAACAGCTGTACGGAGGATCTCTTCGATCTCAGAGATCCTTTCTTCGGTTTCTGCCTGCGCATCCTTCGCTGCATCGTATTCAGCGTTCTCGCTGATATCTCCGAGAGCGATAGCCTCTTTGAGTCTCTGCGCGTTCTCTTTACGCCTGACGGTTATCAGCTGTTCTAACTCAGCATTAAGGTTATCATAACCTTCTCTGGTCATTTCATGGATATTGTTAGGTGCCATTTTTCTTCCTTTCAGTTAAGAATAAAATAATATATGTGCATTATTATAATAACGTGTCTATAAGAGGCAGCCGATCTCGCCTGTCTCGTATTTAGCAACATTCTCACTGGATGACAGGCGCAGGATCGCCGAATAGTGAAGCTTGAATCTGATCACGTCTCCGACTTTGATGATCCGTTCACAGTCCTCTATATCCAGTATCGTGTGATCTCCCGAGCAGCCTATGACTTCAGATCCCGGAAGCTGCGGAAGCAGATCATCGATTTCACCGAAGTCCGCCCCTCCTACTGCGAGAAGCGCTCTCCTCCGGTCTCCTCTGTCTCTGTACTTCGCTTTTTTGCCGAAGGCATTCACGCCCAGTTCACCGACCGGATGTGTCGGCTTGGTCCTGACTTCGATGACTTCTGCCTCAAGAGTGATCGCGTCATCATGGAGAACCTTAAGTTCCCTGCGTCCGTATATCCTGCAGGTCTCTTCAAGCGCCCCGACAAAAGCAGCGCCGCCGATCCTGAGCATATTGATCTTCGAAGGCATCTTGCCGTCGAAAACGGGCATCAGACTTGAAGTCGCTCCTCCTGATACGATCTCAAGCGGTCTTCCTATCGCTGCCTCAACAGCCTCTGCGTACTCAGCAAGCTGCTGCATCTTCTTGCCTGTAGGGATCACCGATCCGTAGCATCCAAGGTTCGTTCCTATGCCGGCAAGATTCAGTCCGGTAAGAACTTCTTCTGTGTACTTTGCCACATCCACGAGTTCGTCAAGGTCCCAGAATCCTTCTCTGAGATCCCCAAGGTCCGCCATCAGGATGACATTGTGGATCTTTCCCGCTCTGATCGCAGCCTCATCGAGTGCCTTGAGCGTCGAGAACTCGCTCTGCAGACTGTACTCGCACACCTTGACCATATCGTCCAGCTCGGAGATCATCGGGACTCTGATCATCATCATCGGTATCCCGACGCCGGCTTCTTTGGCGCGGGCAAGCTGCTCAAGCCTTGAAGAAGCGATCCACTTTGCTCCGCATGCCTCATAGTCCAGCGCAGCGCTGGCAAGTCCGCTGGTGACCTTGAATACACCGGCAACATCGATCCCGGCTTCGCTGCACCATGAAACGACGGTCTTCATGTTCTCGCGGAGTTTCTCATGATCAATATTCAATGCCGGTCTTTTCTTCATAACATCCCCCTTCCTGTATGTATAACAGACGCCGGATGTCCCCCGTCTCTAAGGCGGCGGGTTCCATTTTCGGCCATCAGTGGTGGGTCACACTCCCCCCACTGATGCTCTCAGGAGCTGAAGCTCCCGGTGTTGGTTGTTCTAGTCCGCCAGCTTGTTCTCCTCGACGAATCTCCTGATCTTCATTCCTGTCGTCTTATTGAACTCGCTCTTCTTGAGAACGATATGCTTGACCCTCTTCCAGTCAGGCCACGCTGCGTTGAGTCTGTCGATCTCGCTGCTGATCAGCGCAAGCACAGCTCCGTCGTCTTCAGCATTGTCGCCGATAGCATCCCTGACATTCTCCATATCAGGTCTGAGCGTTACATATATACCTCTGAGCATTCTGTCTTCATTGTTCTCATCAGCCCAGACCATACATTCCTCGACATACGGTATCCTGCCGATCTTTTCCTCAAGCTCTTCAGGGAAAACGTTCTTGCCGTTAGCCGCAATGATAACGTTCTTCCTGCGGCCCGTGATGTAGATGTAATTATCCGCGTCCAGATGGCCGATATCACCAGTATGGAACCAGCCGTTTTCCATGCATGCGGCCGTCGCTTCAGGGTTCTTATAGTATCCCATCATGACCTGCGGACCGCGGAAACAGATCTCTCCGTTGCCGTCTTCGTCCTTGTCTACGATCTTGCAGTCTGTGAACTGGAACAGTTTACCTGCAGATTCGTTTCTCATGTATTTCCACTGGTCAGGGTTGAGCGCGACCATCGGTGATGTCTCCGTCAGTCCGTATCCCTGCAGACACGGGATCCCCATGCTGCGGAAGAAAGCGAGGACCTTAGGGTCGACTCTGGCTCCGCCGGCTATGAACATGTCGATACGGCCGCCGAACTGTGCCATGATCTTATCAGATACAGGCTTCGCGATATTGAGACCGAATCTGCCCGTAACGCCGTTGATGGCGAGCAGCGTGTTGACCAGCTTGTCTTTGCCCTGCTTCTTCAGAGTTTTCTGTATCGTATTGTAGAACTTCTCGTAGATCAGCGGAACAGCGAGCAGGAATGTAGGTCTTACTGCCTGCATATCCTTGGTGATGTACTTGAGTCCTCTGCAGAATGCCATAGAGGCTCCCATAAAGCAGCCCTCGAGCATCGTGCAGGTGCATTCATAAGTATGATGTATAGGAAGTACACTGAAGAAGATATCTTCCGGGCATACCTCCAGATAAGTCTGCGCGATCAGGATGTCTGAGCAGAGATTCCTGTGCGAGAGCATAACACCCTTGCTGACTCCCGTGGTGCCTGAAGTGAACAGTATCGATACCATATCGGAAGCTCTTACTCTGGCATCGATAAAAGATCTGTCGCCCGCTTCGACTTTTGCTATGCCCTCTGCCCTCAGGACATTCCACGAATAGAGTCCGTTCTCCGGGTCCTCATGAGCCTCTCTGTTGACTCCGATCACGGTCCTGAGTCCCGTCTTACCGGCTTCCCTTATATCTCTGAATATCTTATAGTATTTATCCTGGCAGCATATGACTGCGTCTATGTCGCCCATCAGGCAGAGATTCTCAAGCTCTTCAGGTGACAGTTCCTTGTCGAGCGGCACGACTACGCCGGTGCCGCCTGTTACGGCAAAATACGATTCCGCCCACTCGTAGCAGTTAGCGCCTATAATACCGATGTGCGCTCCCTTGAGTCCTATGCCAAGGAGTGCTGTTCCGAGACCTCTGACATCTCTTCGGACTTCATTATATGTGAACTCTGTAAAATCCTTATCGCCGGGCATCATCTGGTGATACAGCACTTTGCTGCCCCAGATATCCGCGCTTGTCTCAAGGAGGTTCTTGAGATCAGGCACGGCCCTGCCGATCCTGTACATAACCTCTGGTACTTTGCTATCAGTGATAGCGTCTACATAACTCTGCATGTCTGCCATTTCAGCGGATTTCAGTTCTCTGTACTCCTCATCAGTCATAGAGTCGAGATCCACGTCGGCATACTGCTTCAGGATAAATCTGTAATCTTTTTTCATTAAACTGCTGTGATTCCTTTTCGTTGTTTCCTGTACCGGGCTGCCGGGTGCAGCGCATCCGGTTTTCTCTGTCCCGAACTGATAAATTTTACCATTTACGGCAAACACTGTCAATTTTGCCCGCGCCCATATTTCTCCCTGCCACGCGCTTTTTTCAGGCCCGGTTGTCTTTTTTTCTGTCCTTAAGTTGTTTCACGCCGGAAGTATGGCGCAACTAAAAAAACAGGGTTCCCGTACCTGTATACCGGGAACCTGCCATAATGTGATCGTTTACCTCTCGAAAACACGGAGGAACTGTTTTGTTCTCTCTTCCTGCGGATTGTCGAATACGTCGCGCGGATCGCCCTGCTCGACGATGACCCCGCCGTCCATGAACAGGACGCGGTTGCTTACGGCTTTGGCGAACGGCATCTCGTGCGTAACGACTACCATCGTCATTTTCTCCTCCGCAAGCTGGCGGATGACCTTGAGCACCTCGCCGGTAAGTTCAGGGTCAAGAGCGGACGTCGGCTCATCGAAGAAAAGGATCTCCGGCTTCATCGCCAGTGCTCTCGCGATCGCGACTCTCTGCTGCTGTCCGCCTGACAGCTGATACGGATAAGCATTTGCTTTGTCCGCAATACCCATCTTGCCCAGAAGCTCCATTGCGTTGGCTTCGGCCTCTTCCTGACTGACATGCTGTACGTGGATAGGCGCGTCCGTGATGTTCTTGAGTATACTGTAGTGCGGGAACAGGTTGAACTGCTGGAATACAAGACCGCAGTATCTGCGGAACTTGCGCATCTCCTGATGAGGGACATATACCGCGTTACCGTTCTCGTCAGTATGTGCAGCTTTCTCGCCCATGTATATGATCTCGCCGCCGTCGATCGTCTCGAGGAAGGTAGCGCATCTGAGCAGAGTCGACTTCCCGGATCCCGAAGGCCCGATGATGCTTATGACTTCGCCGCTGTCCACACCAAAGCTTATATCCTTGAGCACTTCCAGTTCGCCGAAGTGCTTCTCTATATTGTTCATCTCAAGTATCATGCTGCGCCCTCCTATTTGTAGTAATCCATAGACTTCTCGACACGCTTCATGATGATCTCAACTATATAGTTGGCCACGAAGTAGAATACGCCGGCTATGACAAAAGGCATGAACGATGTCTGTGAAGCAGAGATCTGCTTGGACAGTGAGAACACCTCCTGGTAAGCCAGAGTGAACGCAAGCGATGTGTCCTTGACGAGGGTGATGACTTCATTGGTCACTGACGGCATGATGATCTTGATGACCTGCGGCAGTATGATCTTCATGAACGTCTGAGTCTTGGTATATCCGAGGACTTCAGCCGCTTCATACTGGCCGACAGGTATCGACTCGATACCGCCGCGGTAGATCTCGGCAAAATACGCCGCGTAGTTCAGGACAAAACCTATGATAAGCGCAGGAAATCTCCAGTTGCCTATGTTCAGTCCGAACAGATAGTATGGTCCGAAATACCATACCAGCAGCTGGAGCATGAGTGGTGTACCACGCATTATTGAGATGTATCCGCTGATGAATCCACGGACCGGAGCGAATCTTGATTTTCTCAGGAGCGCGACGATCATGCCGAGCGGAAGAGAACCTATGAGCGTCAGGATGAAGATCAGCAGGGTCTTCATCATACCTCCGCTCATCGTAGTCAGCATTGTTGTGAAGGTCACTTTTTTACCTCTTTCAAAAGACGTGTCGCGGAACGAAAGCCCGCGACACTGGAGTTCATGTTTGTTCGGTCAGACCCGGCGGAATTTACTGATTGATCATTGACAGATTATCATAGATCTCCTCGTACTTCTTGCCGATCTCATCCATCTTGCCGTTCTCTGCGAGAGTCTTGAGGGACTCGTTGACCTTGTCGCGAAGAACAGTGTCATCAGTACGGAATCCGATCGCGTATACCTCCTGGCAGACATCCTCGTCCAGATAAGCAAGGCCTTCGATCTTGGTCATCTGATAGTCACTGTGGTAACGTCGATAGCGATCGCATCGATAGCTCCTGCCTTGAGGTCGTTGATGGCTGTAGTGTAAGTATCGAACGAGAGAGTCTCTGCGAATGTTTCAGCAAGGCTCTGGCAACCGCCTTCTGCATCAGGTGTCTCAAGCATTTCCTGTGCGGATGTGCTGCCCTGTACGCCTACCTTCTTGCCTGCGAGGTCAGCGGTTGACTTGATCTCTGAACCCTCGAGGACCATGATCTTGATGGTATTGATCGAGTATGGCTCACTCCACGCGAACTTGTCCTCTCTGTCAGGACTCTTGGTGAATCCGGACCAGATGCAGTCAATACTGCCGGAATTGAGCTCAGCGTCCTTAGCGTCCCAGTTGATAGGAACACCTTCATACTCCCAGCCATTCAGTTCACATACAGCCTGCGCGAGTTCTACGTCAAAACCGGTAGTCTCGCCGTCATCGCCGATATATGAATAAGGAGGGAAGTCCTTGTCAAATCCGTGTTTGAAAACAAAGCCCTCACCGTAATCCTGTTCAGTTGCTTCTGCTGTTTCAGCATCACCGGTGTCAGCACTCTCAGCACTGTCACCGCCACCGCATGCTGTGAATGCCAGCAGTGTAAAAATCATTGCTAACGCGAGAGCAAGTACTGTAAATTTCTTCTTCATAATATTGTCACCTCATGATAATTTCCATACAGTATTCGCTTTAGTATGCTAAAGCGATAAATCGACAAAGCTATAGTACCAAATATCCGGTCTATGGTCAACCTGTATAATGAATTCTTTTCAAAACAATAGCCCCCGGGCGGGGGCTCTGTGGTCATTCCATTGGCTCTGCAGTCATTCCGGGAGTTTGACTACGTCTATCCAGTCGAGGGCTCCGGAGATCTCGAAGAGCTCATCCGGCGTAAACTCGGCTGCTGAATTCGATGATCCGCACGCAGGGAAAACTGACTCGAACCTCTTCATCGACTCGTCGCAGTATATCCTGACATTTTCGCGTGTCACGCCGAAAGCGCATACGCCGCCGATCTCATGGTTGGTGTACACAGGCACCTCATCAGGCGACAGCATTTTGGCTTTCTCGCCGAAATAATCCTTATACTTCTTGTTATCGACTCTTGCGTCTCCGGCGACCTGGATCAGAACACCGCTTCCGTCTTTCAGCTTGAAGCTGAGAGTCTTGCATATGCGCGCCGGCTCTACCCCGACAGCCTGCGCCGCAAGTTCTACGGTCGCGCTTGACACGTCGAATTCCATGATCCTGTCATCCCGTCCCCGCTCCGGGAACCCTGCGGCGGATCCTCTTCGAGGATATTACCGGCTGCGGCAATGGCCCCCGTGGGTCCTACCTCCTGGGGATTCCCGAAAAGCC
>JAFRLN010000069.1 GCA_017431175.1 Mogibacterium sp. | reverse complement strand
GTCAGGCATCGTGATCTCGTAGCCCTTCTCGTACTTGACCGGATAACCATCCGAAGCCGCTACTACGCAGCATGCTGCTCCGTCTGACCATTTGACGTCGATCTCTGAGAGTCTCTCTTCGGTAACTGCCTGCATGATCGTGAGAAGGTCTGTCTCGAGAAGCGGCAGAACTACCTGTGTCTCAGGATCTCCGAATCTGCAGTTGTATTCGATGACCTTAGGTCCGTCCTTGGTTATCATGAGGCCGAAGTAGAGGCAGCCCTTGAAAGTGCGTCCCTCTTCATTCATTGCGCGCATAGTAGGCAGGAAGATCTCATTCATGCATCTCTCAGCTACCTCAGCGGTGTAGTAAGGATTCGGTGCGATCGTTCCCATACCGCCTGTATTGAGTCCGGTGTCACCGTCGCCTGCTCTCTTGTGGTCCATCGAGCTGATCATCGGAACCACAGTCTTGCCGTCTGTGAAGCTCAGCACAGAGACCTCAGGTCCTTGGAGGAACTCCTCGATGACGATACGGTCACCGCTTTTGCCGAACTTGTGATACTGCATCATTTCGGTTACTGCAGCCTTTGCGTCCTCTCTTGTCTCCGCGATGATAACGCCCTTGCCGAGCGCGAGTCCGTCAGCCTTGATGACTGTCGGGATCGGTGCGGATTCGAGATAGTAAAGCGCATCGTCCATGTTATCGAAGGTCTGGTATCTGGCAGTAGGTATGCCATACTTCTTCATGAGGTTCTTTGAGAAAACCTTGCTGCCCTCGATCACTGCAGCCTTTGCGTCAGGTCCGAAGCACGGGATGCCGATATTAGTCAGGGCATCAACACATCCGAGCACCAGAGGATCGTCAGGCGCTACTACTGCATAATCCGGTCTGACCTTCTTCGCGAAAGCAACGATGCCTTCGATATCTGTTGCTTTGACCGGATGGCATTCAGCGTCTCTTGCTATTCCCCCATTGCCCGGCAGAGCATATATTTTGCCGACTGTCTTGTTTTCTTTTATCTTCTTGATAATTGCGTGCTCGCGTCCGCCGCCGCCGATTACTAAGACATCCATATGATACTCCTTTTCGTGTGCTGTAAGTGATCGAGTGCTGTCTGAATTCTTTGATTGTGGATTAGTGGTGGAAAAGCCTCATTCCTGTGAATGCCATTGCGATTCCGAGCTCGTCGCAGCATGCGATGACCTGATCGTCTCTGATCGATCCGCCCGGCTCTGCGATGTAGCTTACGCCGGAAGCTGCTGCTCTCTGAACGTTGTCATAGAACGGGAAGAAAGCGTCTGAGCCGCAGGATACGCCTGTGAGTGTATCGAGGTAAGCTCTCTGCTCTTCGTCTGTGAATCTTTCAGGCTTCTCTGTGAAGTACTTCTGCCATACGCCCTCAGCGCAGCAGTCTTCTTCATTCTTGTTGATATATGCGTCGATTACGTTGTCTCTCTCAGGACGTCCGAGCTCTGGCTTGAACGGGAGACCGAGGACCTTGTCATGCTGGCGGAGGAACCATGTGTCTGCCTTGCCGCCTGCAAGTCTGGTGCAGTG
>JAFRLN010000068.1 GCA_017431175.1 Mogibacterium sp. | reverse complement strand
TGAGCGGAGCGGCATGCTCGATGCGATCATGCAGAAAATACTCTCCTATCTCAAGGTAAGCATCGAAATGAGCATAGGCCGGATTGCCAATACTGTTGAACCTCTTCTCACAGGTGTTCTGATGATATTCATCGGAATAATGCTTATCAGCCTTATGGTGCCGCTGATCGGCATCATGAATTCCATCGGATAAACGTTTCAGAAGAGGAGCTCCGGCATGGAAAGAAGTAACCACTTCAGAAGATTGATAGTGACGGTTGCCGTTACTGCGGTCATACTGATCGCAGGCGTCTTCGTATGGGCCGGGAAGGCTGCGGAAGACAGCTTCGAGGAGCAGGCAGAAGCTATCAGGGATACCGTATCAAGACGTGCGCTTCAGTGCTACGTTATTGAAGGAGCATATCCTGAAAGCCTCGATTATCTGGTGGAGAATTACGGGCTGGCAGTAAACATGGAGGACTACAAGATCGTGTATATCCCGTATGCAGAGAATCTTCCTCCTGAAGTCAAAGTGATATACAAGAAGGAAACATAAAATGCTTGAGAGCAAAAGAGGCATAGGAGACATAATATCGACTATCACGGTGACGGTTCTGTTTGTGGTCATCCTCAGTCTTGTCGTGTTCGCTGCAAGAGGCTATCAGCATGCTTCGGAAGTTCAGAACATGAACAGCAACACCAGAGCCGTCGGCTCTTATGTGGTCAATTGTGTCAAAGACAGCAATACAAGCGAAGTTTCGGTAGAAAATATATCCGGAACAGACTGCCTTGTTATCAGGAGCAGCGACGGTTACGAGCACCGGATATTCATGATAGAAGGCAAACTCATGGAGGAGTATGTTGAGGCAGGGCTCCCGCTCGATCCTGAAACAGCTCTTGAAATAGGTACTACAAACACATTTGTTCCTGAACTCGGAAATGACGGGCTTTTGTCAGTAACAACAGATGAAGGCGTTTCTGTAGTCAATACAAAGAGATAAGAGATGAACAATAAGAGAAGCATTGCGTTTACAGTGGAGCTCCTCGGGCTCTTCATACTGCTGATACTGGTGATCGTTATGATCACTCAGGTATTTGTGATGAGCAGAGCAAGGACCATTGAAGCCAGACACCTGACTCAGGCTGTGATGATGGCCCAGAGTACTGCTGAGGCGGCATCATCGGAGCATGACCTGTCCCTGCTTGCGGAAAAGGTCAAAGATATGGACAATGTGCAGTCAGCCGAAGCGGATGCTTCAGACGGCTCGCTCAGCATAGTGTTCGATACAGATGGAAAGCAGGCAGGAAAGGACTTCTGCATAGTCCTTCACAGGACTGAAGAAGAAAGAGACTCTGGGGTGTACACCAGAGATAACATAGAAGTGTATTACTGTGTTCCGGGACAGACTGAGGGAAAGATATACGACCTCAGTACCGGAAGCCACTTTACTGCAGAGGAGGTGGGATCATGACTCATAAAACCAGACTAGGTCCGATCGCCATCTTTCTGGTGATAGTCACAATGGTCATCACAACGCTGGCAGTACTCACTGTAGCAACATCGAATGCTGACGTGATCATGGCAAAGAGATTTGCGGATATAACACAGATCAGATACGGACTCGAAGCTCAGGGTGAAGAGTTCCTGAGCTATGCGGAATCCGCAGATCCGGCTGATCATATGAGTGGTGTAACAGAGACCGGAAATGGATATGAATTCACCGCTGAGGATGGTGGTTACAGGCTTGAAGTCGCTGTGACACGGCAGGACGGATCCGGAAGATATGAAGTGACAAAATGGAAGCTCACAAAGATATGGAACGCATCCGACCCGATGAACAGCATATGGCCGGGCAACGGACAACTGCAGCACATATATCAGAGAAAGAAGGAAACAATAATGAATCTCAATGAAATACTGACAGCAGCGATACAGAAAGGTGCATCAGACATTTTTATCATCGCCGGCATCCCTGTAACATATAAAATCAAAGGCGTTCAGGACAGGCATGGCGACAGCATCATGAAGCCTGATGACATCAATGCGGTGATCGATGAGATATATGTGACAGGCCGCCGCGCCAAGACGAATCTGGATATGAGCAACGATGACGATTTTTCGTTTTCCATCAGAGATCTCGGAAGATTCAGAGTAAATGTGTTCAGACAGAGAGGCTCGCTGGCAGCTGTTATAAGGGTAATCAAATTCGGAGTGCCTGATCCGGTGATGCTCGGTATCCCTGAAAGCGTGCTCTCACTTGCAGATAACAAGACAGGACTTGTACTTGTCACAGGCGCAGCAGGCTCCGGCAAATCGACTACTCTGGCATGTATGATCGACAGGATCAACAGGAGCCGTGAGGCTCACATCATCACGATGGAGGATCCTCTTGAGTATCTGCACTCGCATAAAAAGAGCATAGTAAGCCAGCGCGAGATCTTTATTGATACTCCGGGTTATCTGGAATCGCTGAGATCCGCGCTCAGAGAGAGTCCTGATGTAATTCTTCTCGGCGAAATGAGAGACTTTGACACGATATCATCTGCTATTACTGCAGCTGAGACAGGCGTGCTGCTTTTCAGCACTCTCCATACATCAAGCGCGGCAAACACTATCAACAGGATCGTGGATGTATTCCCTGCAAACCAGCAGGTGCAGGTAAGAGGACAGCTGGCTCAGCTGATCAAAGGCGTTGTATGCCAGCAGCTCGTTACGTCTGTTGACGGGCATCTGATCCCGGTATTCGAGGTAATGAAGTCGACTCCGGCCATACACAACATGATCAGAGAAGGAAAGCTCCATCAGCTCGAGTCGGCTATGCAGGCAGCATCTGCTGACGGAATGGTCACCATGGATTCAAGTCTTCTTGATCTGTACAACAGGGGTCAGATAAGCAAGATCACACTCCTTTCTTCATGTAATAACTATGAGTTCATGGTGAAGAAAGTCG
>JAFRLN010000067.1 GCA_017431175.1 Mogibacterium sp. | reverse complement strand
GGATACTAGATCCACTTTGACAGACTGCCTGGTGAGGACGGAATGTGGAGATTTGACAACGTATTCCTGCTCAAGAACGTTGTTAAGTACAAATATGATGACTGGAAGCCTGGCTTCGTAACCAAGTTCGAGCTCAAATCCAGCATCGATGACCCATGGGGCTGCCTGCCGGTCAACACTATTGTCGGCGGCGCTTATGCCGAGAACAACCTTCTCATAACAGCACTCCAGAAACTGGAGGATGTTGATGCTGAGTCTACTATGAAGAAGATCCTGCCTGCATGGTATGACAGGACTGCTTTCATGGAAGTCGGAAGAAAATAAAAGGGGGCTATATATGAAAGACTTCAAGGGCAAAGTGGCAATAATCACCGGAGCTGCCAATGGTTTCGGAAGAGAGTACGTTAAAGAAGCCGCAAAGCGCGGGATGAAGATCCTCGCGGTAGATATTGAAGGCGATGAGGTCCAGCTTGTAGGACCGATGGCGCAGGAACTTGGAGCCGAGGAGATCGTGTGCCTGCAGGCAGACGTATCTCTTCTCGAAGATACCCAGAAGGTCGTAAGCACCGCTATGGAAAAATGGGGACAGATCGACCTGCTGATCAACAACGCCGGAACAGGCAAGGGCGGAATGATAGCCAGCCTCCCGCTCAGAGACTGGGAGTGGATGATGTACGCGAATGTCTTCTCTCATATCTATATGATGAAGCAAGTCATTCCTATCATGATGAAGCAGGGCACACACTGCAATATCCTCAATGTATGCTCGATCGCGGGACTGATCACAAGCAACGCGATGCCTGGCTACTATTCGACCAAGCACGCAGCCGTTTCACTGAGCCGCGCGACACAGAACGAGCTCAATGAGATCGGAGCGGACATCCAGATCAGCATTTTCTGCCCTGGATTTGTTCAGACCGACCTGCACCACGCAGAGCGCCACAGACCTGCAAGATTCTCAGATCCGACCGATCCTTATTACACAAGCGCTGAGTTCGAAGCGTTCGAGAAGGCAAGCGAATATGTCGTTACCACCGGCCTTCCGATCGATGGATTCGGTGAAAAGTGCTTCGAGGAAATTGAGAATGATCAGTTCTATATCGTAACTCATCCGCAGTACGATCCGCTGATCAGAAAGCAGATCTACGACAGTGTCAACAACGTCAATCCGGATCTGAGGAATGTAGGCAAGCAGCCTAAGGAATATGAGAAGGGTGACAGAGATCTTACAGGAAGAGTCGCGATCATCACGGGCGCTGCTTTTGGCTTCGGTAAGGAATTCGTCAAAGAAGCTGCCAAGAGGAAGATGAAGATCGTGGCGGTTGACATCATGGAGGAAGAGCTCGCCAAGATCGAGGACGTTGCCAAGGAGTTCGGCGCTGAAGAGATCATGATCATCCCTGCAGATGTATCGCTGTATGAAGAGACAGAGAAAGTCGTCAACGCGGTCATGGATAAGTGGGGACAGATCGACCTGCTGATGAACAATGCGGGCACCTGCACACCTGGACCTGGATTCGTGATCCCGCTGCAGGATTGGGAGTGGATCTTCCGTACGAACTATCTGTCACACGTTTACTTCATGAGACAGGTAATTCCAATCATGAGAAAGCAGGGCACACACTGCAACATCATGAACACATGCTCTGTAGCGGGCCTTATCACCAGCACAGGCATGGCAGCGTACTACACGACCAAGAACGCCGCCGTCGCTCTGTCTGAATGCATCGAATACGAGATGCAGGAGACCGGTTCGGATATCCACCTCGGAGTATTCTGCCCTGGATTCGTACGCACCAGCTTCGATCATGCTGATGAGTACCGTCCGGCAAGATATGCTCACGGAGATGACCCGTACTATAAGAGTGAGATCTTCGAGAAGGGCAAGGCCGCTGCTAAGTTTGTTATCGGCACAGGCTATCCGATCGAAGGATTCGGCGCGAGAGTCTTCGACGCGATCGAGAAGGATGAGTTCTATGTAGTCACACATCGTGAATATGATGAACACATCATCAAGCAGGTCGAGCAGACCATCGCGAGAACCAATCCTGAAGTAGTATCGATCTCAGATGCGATCAAGGACGTGACCAACCTTCCGGGCGGCCCGCTCAGAGGTTATCTGAAATAACAATATAAGTTAAAGAAACTATATAAAATAAAAAGGGTTTTGCCGGCCGGCGACAGTAAAATGCCGCCGGCCGCTTTTTAGTGATATAATCATTACAGAAGGATTCAGAGAAATACGGAACTGACCGGAACTGGGGGATGATATTATGAGCAGGATCGTGAATGAAGCAAAAGTAAAGAACCCTCTTATCGTAGGCATCCGGGAGCAGCTCGAGCACCGGGCGCTCTGGATGTATCTGCTCTGTGATGAGGCAGAGAAGCACGGCCTGAAGGCTGAAGAGTTCGCGCCGGACGCTATCAAGAGGTGCGGTCTGTACCAGGGAGAGAATCTGGTAAAAAAGGGCGGAAAGGGCAGGTCCCTGAAAGGGCTTAAGAAAGCGCTTTTCGGCTACTTTGCGCAAAAGGTGTTCGAAATGGACATTCTCAGGTGCGATGATGATCACCTGGATATAGATTTCCACTACTGCCCGCTCGTCAAAGCATGGCAGAAGCAGGGATGCAGTGATGAGCAGATCGCGATGATGTGCGACCACGCGATGTGCGGCGACAGAGGGATCAGTGAATGCTTTGGCGTCGAACTTGACCTTCCCGGAACCATCGCAAAAGGCGATCCGACCTGTCAGCTGAGGTATGTGAGAAGATAGATAGGAAAGGTAACTGATATGGCCGGCCTTGGGACAGGACTGATAACAGAACAGAAACAGGTCATGAAGATACATCCGGCTCAGCTGCAGAAGATCGAGATCCTGCAGATGAGCACTCTTGAGCTGGAAGAGAAGATCCGGACAGAGCTTATGGAAAATCCCGTTCTTGAAATATCTGAAAAAGGCAAAGAGGAGACAGATACATACAGAGACACGCAGGACAATGATCCATACAGCAGCCATGAAGAGGTCCCGGGAGACAGTTATGATGACAGAGACTACTGGGAACTCCACGGGTCTTCAGCGGCAGGCAATCATGCTGCGTCCGGTGACGGAATAGCAGCTTTTGAGAAGTTCTACAGAAGAGAGGAAACGCTGGGAGAATATCTGTTGAAGCAGCTCGGTTACATCAAGTGTACTGATGAAGTCAAAAGAGCAGCCGGTTATATCATTTACTCACTCAGCAGCAGCGGACTGCTCGATACTGAGCTGGGAGAGATCTCCGGCATGGCTGCCTGCAGCCATGAAGATGCCGAGTCCGCGCTTGAGATCGTTCAGTCGCTGGATCCTCCCGGGGTCGGCGCGAGATCGATAGAGGAATGCCTCTGCCTGCAGCTCGATCCGGAAGATGAGCTGACAGAGGATGCCATGGCGGTGATAAACGGATATCTCAGAGAGATAGCTGTAGGCAATATAAAAGCGATTACCCGCTCGCTCGGCATAACGGCCGAAAGACTCATACAGATCATAGAAGTCATCCGTACACTCGATCCGAAACCGTGCTCGCGTTTTGCGGATAATCTGCCGGTGCAGTACATGGATCCGGATGTCTATGCAGACCTGGTCAACGGAGATATTATCGTGTATCTTGCGGGCTCGCAGCCGCAGTTGTGCCTGAGCGCATACTATTCATCGCTTTTAAAATCATCTGAAGACCCGGCAGTGATAGAATATCTGAAAGAAAGGATCGACAGCGCGTCCAGATTCATTCAGAATATTGAGCAGAGGAACAGGACGATACTGAATGTGACCAGAGCGATAATGACGCATCAGAGGCAGTTCCTTGACTTCGGGGCGAAGGCGCTGAGACCGCTGACGATGCAGGAAGTCGCTGATGAACTCGATATAAGCGTCTCAACCGTAAGCAGGGCGATCAGCGGCAAGTACATCCATTGCGGAGGTAGCACATATGCTATCAAACAATTCTTCTCATCAGAAGTCGGCGGCAAGGCAAGAGATTCTGTGCTGGAGAGGATCAGAGAACTGATAGCAGAAGAGGATCCCGCTCATCCGCTGAGTGATCAGAAGATAGCGGATATTCTTGCGGGAGAGAATATCGATATTTCAAGAAGGACAGTAGCAAAATACCGCGATTCGGCCGGAATACTCCCGACATCCATGCGAAAAACAGATAACCGGAGACTGACATGAAGAGTATTGAAAAAATAGCTTACATAGTGCCATCAGAAACAATGATGGAAAGTGTCAAGAACATACTCGCGGAAGAGATCCGCGAGGGTGTTATCGATGTTCTGATAATCGATGTTTCCAATGTAGAAGGCGAATATCTCAGCCTGTGCGGCAAGGGATACTCGTGTATCATCGCCAGAGGCGGTACTTATACAGACCTGAAGCAATACGAGGATATCATACCGGTAATTGAGGAACGCATCCGGACATCAGATATTCTGGAGATGCTTTCTGAGAGCTCGATAGGTGACGACGAAACTGCTTATGTCGTGATCCATCAGAACACAGCAAATGGAGCAGAGAATTTTTCGGGGATTACAGGTGGCAATGTACAGGTGCTCAGATACAGAGATCTGTGGGAACTGAGACAGATACTGGATGATATCCCTGAAACCAATGTCAGAGTTTTTTCCAGCGGTTATGCTGCTGTCCTCTCAGATCGTGAAGATCTGAGATTCATAGAACTGAGGAACAGACCTCATACAGTACGAGAAACTGTCAAAAACGCGAGGGTGTTCCTCAGCAGGATGCAGGATAACATCAAACAGGTAAATACGCTCAACTCTATATATAACAATATCGACGAAGGCATAATACTGTTCGATACAGCATTCAGAATAATGGAAGGAAACGACAGGGCTCTCCGTTTCCTCGGGATGACACATCATGAAGTGATAGATAAAGCCGTATATGAACTGATCCCGGAAATGCCTCAGCCGGGGAAGGACGGACAGTGCTCGATAGACAGTCCGCGGACATTTATGGGCAGGCAGGGCAAGTATCAGATAAGCTATACAGTCTATCCGTTTGATTTTTACAGGGGGAAGACAAGTTATATCCTGGTCATGCAGGATGTAACCAAGATACAGAGTCTGGAAAGAAATATCCGGCTCCAGCTGACCAAAAAAGGTCTGGTAGCGGAGCACCGTTTTGAAGATATTCTGACATGCGATCCGGGGATGCAGCATGTCATAGGAAAAGCGCGCGCGATAGCCTGCCATGAAGGGTCGGTCCTTATATACGGTGAGAGTGGTACGGGCAAGGAACTGTTTGCACAGAGCATACATAACGAGAGCAGCCGGCGCAGCGGACCGTTCGTTGCCATCAACTGTGCTGCCCTTACCGAGAGTCTGCTCGAGAGCGAGCTGTTCGGTTATGTCGGAGGGGCTTTCACAGGCGCACGCAAAGAGGGCAAAGCCGGCTTGTTCGAGCTGGCGCATAACGGGACGATCTTTCTTGATGAGATCAACTCAACACCGCTGAGCCTGCAGGCCAAGATCCTCAGAGTCATAGAATCGCAGCAGGTTATGAGAGTAGGATCGGATTACGTGATCCCGCTCAATGTGAGAGTCATTTCTGCAAGCAACGGAGATCTTGACAAAGATATAGAGGCTGGCCGATTCAGAAGAGACCTCTACTACAGACTCAATACGTTCGAGCTCACGGTTCCTCCGATCCGTGAGCGTAAGGCAGACATACTTATGCTGTTCCGATACTATCTTGCCCGGACTGCAGAGGACGATAAAGCAGACAGCAAAGAGATACAGCTTGACCCGGGATTTGAAAAACAGCTTCTTGAGCATAAATGGATGGGTAATGTGCGGGAGATCAGAAGTACCGCCCTTCGATACAACGCTTTCGGCGGAGATAATTCTGCCGGAGATATCCTGAGACCGGAGACTGCAGAAGAGGAAACTGAAAAGATAAGAGACAGCTCTCCTGCGGACAGCGGGATACCGGAATACACAGCCGGAGCGAACAGCGGTGAAATGATAAAACTGTCTGAGCTGTCAGGCGCGGTAGAGCAGCTCGTGATCCAGTCACTTGAACAAAAGGGTCTCTCGAGGACGGATATTGCCAAAGCCCTTGGGATCAGCAGACAGGCTTTGTATAAGAAAATGAATAAATAACATCCGCGTGTAAACTATGGTTGCAAAGTGTACAGTTTAGTTGACACGTGGATGCAACAGGATAATTGCAATTATGGCTTACATGCTTTAACAACCTTAAAAATACTGAATCTGACTGACAGACCATTGCTGAGCCGTGCGAAATAAAGTTGGCACGGCTTTTGCTATATATGTAAACAGAGATAAATATAGCAATGAATCACAGTAATGGAGGGAAACAATCATGATGGAAAAGAAGTCTCAGAAGATCGGATTGATACTTGGCCCTGTAGTCGCCATTATCTTCTGCCTCTTCACCCTGCCGGGACTCACACCGGTAGCTACACGTATTCGCGGAATGACACTCTGGATGGTGATCTGGTGGGTAACCGTACCGGTTCCACTGTGGGTCACTTCACTTCTCCCGATCGCTGCCGGCGTACTGCTGAATATCGCAGGTACCAAGCCGACAGATGAAGGAATCAGCACTTACGGATCATACGCGGCACCTGTAACAATCATGGTTATCGGAGTATTCGTACTCGGTGCTGTAATCGAGAAATGGAACCTTCACAGAAGGATCGCCCTGAATATACTGAATGTATTCAAGGGTAAACCGGTAGCTGTAGTATTCGGATTCGGAGTTGCTACCGCAGTCATCTCGATGTTCATGTCAAATACAACAGCTGTAGCCATGCTGATCCCTATCGCAATGGCGCTTGTATCACAGCTCGGATTCGGCAAAGAAGACGGCTTTGCCAAGGCACTCGTACTTACAACAGCATACGCAGGATCGATCGGCGGAATGGCTACGATCATCGGTTCCGGCACCAACATGTCCTCAGTAGGACTTATCGAGGAACTTGCCGGCATCCACATGTCATTCGCTGACTGGCTGACGATCGGACTTCCTTTCACGATCCTGATCATGCCTCTTTCGGTACTTGCTATCTGCAAGCTGTTCAAGGTCAAGGAAGCAGACCTTGGTGACAACCAGGTCATCAAAAACGAGCTCGAGGCTCTCGGACCAATGAGCAAGGGTGAAAAGATCGCAATGGTATACCTCATCGTTGCTATCCTCGTATGGGTATTCAATGACCAGATCGCAGGCGCTATTCCATGGCTCCAGTTCATCACCAATGAGGGATGGGGCATCTGCGTACTGCTGATCTCCTTCATGATCCCTGTTGACCTCAAGAATGGCCAGTTCCTGATGGATGGAAAATATGCAATGGAAAAGATCTCCTGGGGAACATTCATCCTCCTCGGCGGAGCTCTCACTCTCGGTGGTATGTTTGCTTCCTCCGGCATCGCAGCTTGGATCGCAAGCGGACTGAGCTTCCTCGCAATCTGGCCGCTGCTCCTCACAGTCATCTTCCTCTGCGTAGTAGTATCCTTCATCACAGAGGCAGTATCCAACTTCGTAGTAGTAGCAGCATTCCTGCCGGTACTTTCAGGACTCGCAGATACGATCGGAACAAGCCCGCTCTTCATCATGATGGCTGTCGCACTGTCCTCATCTCTGGCATTCATGCTTCCTTCGGGAACACCTCCGAATGCTCTGGTCTTCGGTACTGAGTATCTCGAGACTAAGGACATGGTCAAGGCTGGATTCGTGGTAAAGCTCATCGGAATCGTACTGTTCCCGATCGTGATGTTCCTGATCGCAAGACCGCTGTCACCACTGTTCTAGGCAGCAGAAGAATAATAATTCACCATAATAATACTTCTATAAAATCATCTCCAAAGCGAAGCGTCCGGATCATGGTCCGGACATTTCGCTTAGGAAGAGAATAAGCGGGGGTACCCATGGATCTGGCGTTACTGTCACTGATACTGTTTCTGATAACCGTCATTGTCGGGATCGCGACAAGAGTCAACTGCGGCCTTGTCGCAATGATAACGAGTTTTATACTCGTTCAGTTTTTCATGCCTGACATGACTCTGACCGATGTCTATGCTCTCGGATGGCCGTCCAAGATATTCTTTATGATGCTTGCGGTCACTCTTCTGTTCGGTATGGCGGGAGCTAACGGGACGATGGAGATCATCGCGAAGAAGCTTATCAGGCTTCTTCACGGAAGGACCCGACTGATGCCGATCTTTATTTTCCTGCTGACCTTTATTCTGTCCGCTGCAGGAGCCGGACCGGGCATCGCGCCGATGATAATGCCAATCGCGATGGGACTTTGCGCAGAGACAGGCCTTTCCGCGCTCATGATGGGCGTTATGATCGAGGCCGGTGCAGGAGCGGGGGGAATGTCTCCGATATCCACTAATGGTATTATCGCCAACGGTTTTGCGCAGGCAGCCGGAGCAACTGAGTACATCGGAATGTACATTCCTTATGTACTTATTATGACAATGGAGGCAGTGGCGATCTACTTCATCAGAGGCGGATATAAGGCGGAGAACGTTGCGGTCTCTGATACAGATGAACCGATACCGCCAATGGACAGGTATCAGAAACTCACAACTGCAGTTATCATATGTGTCATATTCTGTGTCATCTTACTCGGACTCGACGTCGCCATGGTCGCTATGGTCGGAGCTGCAGTATTACTGGTATTCGGCGCAATGAAGGACCGCAAAGCGATATCTACAGTAAACTGGAATACGCTGATGCTCGTTGCAGGAATGTTTATGCTTATCACACTGGTCGACCATGCCGGAGGCATAGAGCTGATATCCAATACAATAATGAAGTTTATTACACCCGGAACGGGAACAGGCGTGATGGCACTGCTGTCAGGACTTCTGGCTATTGTGACAAGTTCGTCAGGAGTGGTTATGCCTACGCTCATCCCGGTTGCCGGCAATATAGCAGCTACGATGGGACATGGCGTGACAGCAGATCTGCTGATCGCGGGGGTGTGTTCCGGCGCGAACAGCGCATTCTACAGCCCGTTCTCAGTCCTGGGCTCAATGACGATCGCGATGTATCCGGAAACCGTAGACAGGGACAAAATATTTGTCGCGCACCTCAAGCTTACATTTGCTTCAATAGCATTCACTTCGATCCTTGCCTTTGCGGGATTCATGAGGCTGTTCCTGTGACAGGCTGAAAATGCTGATGTGTCAACCGGTGTCAACGAGAGTTGACACCGGTTTTCAGTTTTGCAGAAAAAAATTTGAAAAATCAGCTTAAATGACCCCGGAAAAGTTGGCACGGCATTTGCTATATATATAAACAGAACAAATAAGGCTGTGTACTCACCGAGAGACACAGACCGCGCAAGTCAACAATATGATCACTTCATAAAAAAGATACGGAGGTAACAAAATGGCTGACAGACTTATGGAAGGTATCCGCGTACTCGACTTCACAGATTTTCTTGCAGGTCCTTATCTGGGAATGTACTTCGCAGACATGGGAGCAGATGTAATCAAGATCGAGAACTGCAAAACAGGAAATTTCACCAGAAACGCACGTCCTAAAGATCCGAACACCGGAATCAGCATGTACTGGAACAACCTCAACAGAGGCAAGAGATGTGTTGCTATAGATCTCAAGACACCGGAAGGCAAGGAGATCTTCGCTGAACTCGTCAAGAGTGCTGACGTTCTGATCGAGAACAACAGACCTGGTGTAATGGACAGACTCGGATTCGGCTGGGAAGCATGCAATGAGATGAATCCTCGCCTCATATATGCGTCGATTTCCGGATTCGGACAGACAGGCAGAAACGCATATAAGCCTGGTTATGACCTGATCGCGCAGGCTCAGGGCGGTGCTATGAGCGTTACCGGATGGCCTGATGGAGAAGCAACAAGATCCGGACTCGCGGTAGGCGACATGTTCGGCGCTCTCAACGCAGGTGTGGGAATCTGCGCTTCCCTCTACAAGAGAGAACTCACAGGTAAGGGCAACCGCATCGACGTAGCTCTTGTAGACTCAATCGTTTCCGCTATGGAAGCTAAGATCATGACATACTTCAACGAGAATCATAAGATTTATGGCCGCTGGGGAAATAAGTATTCCGCAAGCTCTCCATATGATTCATTCTACGCAAAGGATACAACCTTCGTTATCGCTTCAGGAACAGACAAGCACTGGGGACTTCTCTGTGACGCTATGGGACATCCTGAATACAAAGAGGATCCTAGATTCTGCGATACAGAGACACGTAAGAAGAATGACAAGTATCTGCGCGAGGTCATCCACGCATGGACTGCAGACAAGACTGCGGCTGAGTGCGTAGAGATCATAGATAAAGCAGGCGTTCCTGCTGCAAGGATCTACAACGTTGAAGATGTAGTTACAGATCCTGGAATCGCTATCGACCGCGAGATGATCGTCAAGGTCAAGGCTCCGGCCGCTCATCCTGAGGCTGGCGAGGATGGTGAACTCACAGTAGTCGGCAATCCTATCAAAATGCCTCTTACACCGATGCAGTATGGCCAGGCAGCAGGCGATATCGGAGCAGATAACACTGAAATTCTCAAGGAGCTCGGCTTCACTGATGAGCAGCTTGCTGATTTCCGCGAGAAAAAGGTCATTAATTAAGACATGAGGAGGGTCCCGCTCACGGGAAGAAACCTGATGTCAAAACAACTGATTGTTTCAGCAAAGGGGGTGTTCTGACCGGGACATCCCCAACCTCCATTACAAGATCTGTTAAAAAAGGAGAATAATCATGAGCATGCCAAAAAAAGTAATTATCGGAGAAGTCTGCCCGAGAGACGGATGGCAGAATCATCCGGTACAGATCCCTACAGAGAAGAAGATAGAATACATTAAGAAAATGGTCGGATACGGGGCGAAGAGAATCGAGATCACATCTTTTGTAAATCCTAAGTACGTACCACAGATGGGAGATGCCAAAGATGTGTATGCAGGCGTACGCGACTTCCTTAATGAGAGAAATATAACTGCTTTTGCGCTGACTCTCAATAAGAGGGGTGTTGATGACGCGCGTGCCGCAGGATTCAAAAATGTAGAATTTGTTCTTTCGGCCAGTGAAGAGCACAATCTGAGGAACTCCCGCAGAACTATTCAGGAATCTCTTGACAGTTTCAAAGAACTCGCTCTTCATGCTGACGGACTGGAAATCATGCTCTGTATGCCGATGGTATTCGGCTCACCTTTCGGCGATGAAGTGCCTCTTGACCGCATCAAATGGCTTGTGGATGAAGCTCTGAGTGTCGGAGTAACTGAATTCGGCATCGCTGACACAGCAGGCATCAGTAATCCTGAAAATACAAGAAGAGTGCTCAAAGCCATGAAAGAATATGTCGATGTTGACAGGATCTCGCTGCATATGCATGACACTTATGGAATGGGACTCGCTAATATCTATGCGGCAATGGAAGAAGGCATCACAATAATGGATGCCTCACTTGGCGGCATGGGCGGATGCCCGTTCGCTCCGGGAGCAAAGGGCAATATAGCTACAGAAGACCTGATCTATATGCTTCACGATATGGGCATTGAGACAGGATATGATCTTGACCTGATCAATAAGACTGCTGCGGAAATGGCTGCTGATATTCAGGCAACACTCGTCAGCTCACAGAGCAGCTTATGTGGACACCATGAATAGATTGAGTCAGCCCTATTCATGAGTATAATATCCAGAAGGGAGAGCCTCTGCTGTCGTGGAGGCTCTCTTTTTTTACCTTGATCCGGGTTCTAATCTTTTTCTAATATTTCCCTAATTTTGCTTAAATGGTGTTTTCATTTTGACAGCTTATCATAAAACCATCAAATGAGGGGTCACAAAAGGACCGGTAAACTGTTAGAATAAACAAGGAGGCAGAAATGGATAACTATCAGAAGATCGATCAGATCATTAATAAGACAGGAGTCAGCTACGAGGATGCCAAGGCAGCGCTTGAAGGATGCGGCTGGGACATGATAGATGCTGTCATCAGTCTTGAGAGAGAAGGAAAAGTAAATAAAGAAACAGTAGAACATACTGTAGAGAACGCAGCGGAGGCGGTCGAGATCATTCCTGAGGTAACCGTAGAAAAGAGCGCTGATGACGGCAGTTCCGGCAATCAGGACTATTCCGGAAACGCAGGGAGCGCGGAGGACGCGCCTAAAAGCAAGCCGAAGCTGTGGACACGCATCAAGAGGATCCTTACTAAGAACAGGATGGTGGTACTGAAGAGCAGCGGTCAGCAGATCGCGGATCTCCCTATATGGATCCCGGTACTTGCTCTCATCGCTTTCTTCTGGGCAACGCTGATCTTAGCGGTACTCGCAATGATATTCGGATGCCGCTTCCACTTTGAGGGAGAGGATCTCGGAAAGACCAATATCAACAACACGATGGACAAAGCGACGGACTACGCTGAGAAGGTCAAGAATGATCTGGCAGGTAAAGTAAATGGCGGACAGAATACTGATAATAGAAGATGAAGAAAAGATCGCGCGTTTCATAGAACTTGAACTTCTTCACGAAGGCTATGAGGCTGTGAAATGCTCGGACGGCAGGACAGGGCTGCAGCAGGCTGAAAGCGGGGACTTCAGCCTTGTTTTGCTTGATATCATGCTTCCTGAACTGAACGGAATGGAAGTGCTGAGGAGACTGAGGAGAAGTTCCGATGTGCCGGTGATCATGCTTACTGCGCGGGACGCGGTGATGGATAAGGTCGCAGGACTCGATCAGGGAGCTGACGACTATATCACCAAGCCTTTCGCGATCGAGGAGCTCCTCGCGAGGATAAGACTGGTGCTGCGCCGCAGATCGTACAATAGTCAGGATGCCGGGCATAACACCCCGGACGATCTGCTCAGGTGCGGTGAGCTTACTCTCTCAGAAAGCCATCATGAGGTGAAATACGCGGGAACAGAAATAGAGCTGACCGGCAGAGAATTCGACCTGCTCAATACACTGCTGATCAATAAGAATATAGTGCTGTCAAGAGAGCAGCTGCTTGGCAAAGTCTGGGGATATGACTATATGGGAGAGACCAATGTGGTCGATGTGTATATCAGATATCTCCGGAGCAAGATCGACGAAGTGTTCGGCATCAGTCTCATTCAGACAGTCCGCGGAATAGGTTACGTAATCAGGGACGAGCATGAGTAAAGAGAAGAAGATCAGAGAAAAACCAATACGCACCGGCTCCATAGCGTTCAGGATCGGACTCAGCTCGGGTCTCAACCTGCTGCTCATTTTTATTGTGCTTGACGTCGTTCTCTTCTGTATATTTCTGCTGCCGGGTCTGACGGACGGATCAGGAGCCACAGTGATCAATATTGACGATTTCGATGCTTTCGTGAAGCTGATAAGAGAGTGGAAGCTGGATATTATCCTGAGGCTGGAAGGGCTTCTCGTGGTACTCTGGGTGCTGCTCGAAACGCTTAAGGTGCGCTCGAAACTGAAACCGGTCCAGGCTCTTGCTGACGCTACGATGCGGCTGAGCGGGATGGACGGCGAGATCGAGCAGCGTTATCAGAAACTGGAAAGCGCCATAGATAACCTGAGTCCCGCAGAGGATGATCAGCTGCTCGCAACGGGTGACGCTGAACTTGCCGGACTTGAGACGGCGGTCAACAAACTCATCGCGCGCATGAGAGACTCATACCGGCAGCAGGCGCGTTTCGTCTCCGACGCGTCCCATGAGCTCCGCACCCCTATCGCTGTTATCTGGGGCTACGCGGATCTGCTTGACCGCTGGGGCAAGACCCACGAAAAGATACTGGAAGAGTCCATCGCGGCAATCAAAGACGAGAGTGAAAGCATGCAGCATCTGGTAGAGCAATTGCTGTTCCTGGCGCGCGGTGACAGCGGGCGGACACCTCTCAATGTATCTGATTTTGATGTTTCGGATATGATGAAAGAAGTCTGGGAGGAATCCGCGATGATCGACAAGAACCACTCATATAAGTTCGAGAGCGGCGGAGCCATCCCTGCCCGCGGAGATATTTCTCTCCTGAAGCAGGCCGCGAGGATACTGATCGAAAACGCTTCAAAATACACTCCGGAAGGCGGAGAGATCATGCTGAGAAGTCTTGTCTCAGACGGCCATCCGGCTTTCTCAGTTCAGGACAGCGGTATCGGGATCAGCGAGAGCGACATACCGCACATCTTTGAACGCTTCTACCGCGCGGATGATTCGCGTTCCAAGCAGACCGGCGGAAGCGGACTCGGGCTTGCTATCGCCAAGTGGATCGTCGAACGGCACGGCGGCCGCTTCGAGATCATTTCAAGAAAAGATATCGGCACAAGGATCACAGTCATCCTTCCGTGATATAACAGACGCCGATGTCCTCCACTTCTGTAATGCTTTCTCCGGATTATACGACATTGCGGCGGACACCCGGAAATACTTCTGATAAACAAAAGAGATGGCTTGTCTGAGCCATCTCTTTGTACTTTCATTAGTATGAACCAGTATCCGGTGAACTTCTTAAATTAGTTCTTCTTTACTGATGGAAGTCTCTTCTCGATTTCATAAGTAACGATTCCTGATACTACGAAAACTCCGATTCCAAATGCCATAATGCTGCCTCCTTCTGTAAGTGCTGCTATATATATGCTGCGGAAACTGACTGTCCTGCTGACCGGCAGCCTCCGTATTTCTCTTGACAGCAACAATATACTCCCGGCTTCTGACTTAGTAAAATGGGTCTTTCCAATAGCAGGTATAACATTTTATTATGGTACGCGGGGCCTGAGATTTCTTGAAGATACCGGTGTCTATGCTTTATCATAGAGATGGAGAGAAGGATAAATCTATGGGAAATGAAGATCTTATCACAATAGCAGAACTCTTCTGTACAGACGGCAGGGTTACGGACATCCGGCCTGTAGGAAACGGACATATCAATGACACATACCGTGTAACTGCCCGGGATCAGGAAACCGGTGACAGCGGCGAGTATATACTCCAGAGGATCAACGATCATATTTTTTCTGATCCAGGCGGGTTAATGGACAATATTACCGCAGTGACAAAGCATATCGGAGGCAGGCTGGCTGTTATACCTGCCCGTGACGGCGGGAGCTGGTGCAGATACGCCGGAGGCTGCTGGCGGATGATGACATATTTCAGCGGATCATATACCTGCGAGAAGATCGATGACCCTGAGCAGTTCAGGGAGATAGGCAGAGCGTACGGAGCGTTCATAGAAGCCCTGTCAGACTTTCCGGCGGAAACACTGCATGAGACCATAGAGGGCTTTCATGATACGAGGAAGAGATTCGATCAGCTTATCGAAGCGGTACGGAAGGATACTGAAGGACGGAAAAGTTTTGCCGCTGAAGAGATCAGGTTCGCGTTTGAGCGCGAAAAGGATGTCGACATCCTTGCGGACTGCGCTGCGAGAGGGGAGATACCCCTGAGAGTGACGCATAATGATACCAAGATAAACAATGTGCTTCTGGACCGGGCTACCGGAAAGGCTGTGTGCGTTATTGACCTCGATACTGTGATGCCGGGACTTGCCGTCAATGATTTTGGCGACGCGATCCGGTCGGGGGCGTCTACCGGCAGAGAGGATGAGCCGGATGCAGACAGCATCAGGCTGGATCTGGAGCTTTACAGGAGTTTTGCCCGGGGATTTCTTGAAGGATGTCCGAGCCTTACAGAGAGAGAAAGAGAACTCTTTCCTGTCGGAGCAAGGATGATGACTCTTGAATGCGGCATCAGATTCCTCACCGACTACCTTGCAGGAGACCACTACTTCAAGACGGATTATCCTGAGCACAATCTCGTTCGGTGCAGGACACAGTTCAGGCTTGTGAGAGACATGGAAGAAAAGTGGAACGAGATGAGGGCCTGTATCGATGAGATCACAGCAATTCATCAATAAGAAAACGTAAAGAGATTGCATAACAAATACAGCTTATGACCAAGGAGGCCGGAATGGGTATCGTTTCTGAACTGCTGAAGGATGTAAGAATACCTGAGATGATCAGCGTCAGACAGAAATTCGACGGGACCTGCATTGAGACGGATAAGATCCCTTCGATAATCAGAGAACAGATGATGCAGGACAAGATCGCGTCACAGTTCAGGCCGGGCATGAGAGTCGCGATCACCGCCGGCAGCAGGGGAATCGCGAATATCGCGCTTATCATCAAGTCTGCAGCAGACAGCCTCAGAGAGCTGGGTGCCGAGCCTTTTATTGTTCCTGCTATGGGCAGCCACGGCGGCGCTACCGCAGACGGCCAGCGCAGGATCATTGAATCCTATGGCATTACGGAAGAGTATACCGGCTGCAGGATCGTGTCATCGATGGAGACTGTCCGGATCGGCGAGACTGAAACAGGCCGTCCGGTCAGGATCGACAGAAATGCTTATGAAGCAGACGGGATCGTCGTGTGCGGAAGAGTCAAGCCGCATACGGGATTTCGCGGTCCTTACGAGAGCGGCATCATGAAGATGATGGCGATCGGTCTCGGCAAACAGTACGGCGCTGAGATCATACACGCGGACGGATACCGCCACTTTAAGGAATACATCCCTATGTACGGCAAAGCCATCATAAGAAATGCGCCGGTATCCTGCGCTCTCGCGATCCTTGAGAACGCTTATGACGAGACCCGCGAGCTGGTCGCGCTGACACCGGAAGAGATAATAACCGAAGAGCCGGTCCTCCTGGAGAGGGCGAGAACATACATGCCGAGACTCCTCTTTGACGACTGCGACGTGCTCATCATAGATGAAGCGGGCAAGAATATCAGCGGGCTGGGTATGGACCCGCTGATCACGGGGAGATTTGCGTCGGAATGCGCGAGCGGCGGCATCAACGCGCAGAGAGTTGCCATCCTCGACCTGGCTGCCGAGTCACACGGCAATGGCTGCGGCATGGGACTTGCCGACTGTATATCTGAGAGATACTTCAGGAAACTCGATCTCGAGGCGACCTATCCGAACGCCATAACCAATACTTATGTAGGCGAGATGAAGATCCCGATGATAATGCGGACAGACAAGGAAGTCATTCAGCTCTGCATCAAAACCTGCAACGAGATAGACAGAGAGAATCCGAGAGTGATCCGGATCAAAAATACTCTCAGACTCGCGGATATAGAAATATCCGGGGCGCTTCTCGGGGAAGCCGGAGCGCATCCTGACATTGAGATCACAGGCAGGCTGCGTCCGATGGTTTTCAATGAAGAGGATAACCTGTGGTAGCAGAATCAGAGTATGTGCGCTGCTGCCCGGAAACAGTCAGCGGACACCCGGGGCACCTTGTCGAAAAGGTGCCTTTTTCAATCCGGAGCTTTGGAACTGTACTGCATACGGATTGTTTATTGTTTACAGCGGAGATTATTGTTAAAATTGGCTGAAAGGGAGAAGTTCAGACGGACGTGCCGGATGCGTTTCCTATGGATCAACAGGAAGAAAGTTATTTCAGGAAGACGAGTGAGGTGACAAAATGATGCAGTACAAAGAAGCTTGCGGGGAGAGAATCTCGAGGCTGGCTTTCGGAGCGATGAGACTTCCTCTGCTCGAAGACGGCAGTATCGATCAGGGACAGGTCAATGAGATGACACGGCTGGCCATGGAAAGCGGCGTCAACTACTATGATACTGCGTATCCGTATCACAACGGAATGTCTGAGATCGCGATCGGCAAGGCGCTTTCAGCTTACCCGAGAGACAGCTATTATCTTGTGACAAAATTCCCCGGACATCAGTTCATGAAGAAGTATGACTGTGAAGGGATCTTCGAAGAGCAGCTCAGCAAATGCGGGACGGACTATTTTGACTTCTATCTGTTCCATAATGTCTGTGAGAACAGTCTCCCGACATATCAGAATGAAGAGTACGGCATCATTGATTACTTTGTCAGGCAGAAAGAGCTTGGCAGGATCAGGCATCTCGGATTCTCGACTCATGCAAGAGCAGAGAACCTGGAGGCTATCCTGGACTTTCTCGGCGACAGGATCGAATTCTGCCAGATACAGCTCAACTATCTTGACTGGACTCTTCAGGATGCCAGAGATAAAATTGAACTGCTCGGCAGGCGAGGCATTCCGGTCATGGTCATGGAACCGGTAAGGGGAGGCAAGCTTGCGGATCCGGGTGAGAAGAATACAGAAAGGCTCAAAGCGCTCAGACCGGATGAGTCAGCGGCATCATGGGCTTTCAGATGGCTCATGGAAATACCTGAAGTCACCACAATATTAAGCGGAATGTCAAACATCGAACAGATGAAGGACAACATCAGGACTTTCACCGGAGGAAAGCCGCTCAGCAGAGAAGAGTGGGATATGATGCTGGAGATCGCAGAAGGGATGAAAAACGGTGTACCGTGTACAGCGTGCAGATACTGCTGCGAAGGATGTCCTGCAGGGCTCGATATACCGATGCTGCTCAAGGGCTATAATGATATGAAATTCGCGGGCGGATTTACAGTATCTATGCAGATGGACAGCACACCTAAGGATCAGTGGCCGGACAGCTGCCTTGGCTGCGGAGCGTGCGCGGCAGTGTGCCCGCAGCAGATAGAGATACCGGATGTGCTAAGTGAGTATGCAGAGATGCTGCGCAAAGCGCCTTCATGGGCGGAAGTGTGCAGGCAGCGTGAGGAGGCAGCGGAAAAACTCCGCAGCCAGGGGAAATGAACGATACAGAATTGAACGGGAAGACATACAGTGACAGAAAAATAATGGACCGGGTCGCCGCGGTAGGGGTATTCGGCAATATCCTGCTGACAGCGGTCAAAATGGCAGCCGGTATCGCCGGACATTCCGGAGCTATGGTCTCCGATGCCGCTCACTCGCTGTCCGATGTTTTTGCAACTTTCATAGCGTGGATCGGCACACGTATCGCAGGCAAACGGGCTGACAGATCCCATCCGTACGGGCATGAGAGATTTGAGGTCGTCGCGTCCATGATCCTGGGCGTCATACTTCTAGTTACTGCTGTTTCTATAGGTATGGCGGGTATCACTAAGATCGCTGCCGGACATTACGGAGATCTGCCGGTTCCGGGCAGGGTCGCCCTCGCAGCTGCGGTGATCTCTATTGCGGCTAAGGAAGGTATGTTCTGGTACACCAGGCATTATGCGAAGATCATCGACTCTCAGGCTTTCATGGCGGACGCGTGGCACCATCGTTCGGACGCTCTGTCGTCCGTCGGATCTCTCATAGGGATCGGAGGAGCCATGCTCGGATATCCGGTGATGGATCCTGTTGCCAGTGTGATCATATGCCTGTTCATTCTGAAGGTGTCTTATGACATTCTCCTTAAGGCGCTGCAGAACATTCTTGACACTTCATGTCCGGCCGAATATGAGGAGAGACTGCGGGAGTACATCTCTTCGTGTCCCGGGGTAGGAAGACTGGATCTGCTCCGCACCCGCATGTTCGGCAATAAAATATATATAGACGCCGAGATCGCGGTAGACGGTGAGATGCCGCTCAGAGACGCGCATGAGATCGCAGAGCAGGTACATGACGGTGTTGAAAAATCCTTTGAAAACGTCAAGCACATAATGATCCACGTTAATCCGTTATAGCCCGCGCCGGGGGCTTCGCTCCTGTCCGGACAGATAACGGATGCCGCTGCTTCTGAAGGAAATGAAGGCGGCGGGTCACATCTATCATATAGCAAGATATTAAAAACAATATAATAATATTACAAAGGGGGACGATCATGGTCACAAGAGATCAGGCATGGGAACTGCTGAAGAAGTATAACAAGGAACCTTTTCACCTGCATCATGCAGTTACCGTGGAAGGAGTAATGCGTTATTATGCTCAGAAGAAGGGATATGATCCGGATTTCTGGGGTCTCGTCGGACTGCTCCACGATATCGATTTTGAGATGTATCCGGAAGAGCACTGCATCAAAGCTCCGGAGCTTCTGGCTGAGATCGGCGCGCCTGAAGATATGGTTCGCGCAGTCTGCAGCCACGGCTACAAGATCTTCACGGACATAGAGCCTCAGCATGAGATGGAAAAATTCCTCTTCGCGGCTGATGAACTGACCGGACTGATCGGCGCCGCTATCATTCTCAGACCGTCACACAGCTGCAAGGATATGGATGTCAAATCAGTCAAAAAGAAATATAAAGACAAGCGTTTTGCGGCGGGCTGTGACAGGGAAGTCATAGCAAGAGGCGCGGAGCAGCTTGGATGGGAGCTCACAGATCTCTACGCAGAGGTGCTCGAAGCGATGCAGTCGATGCCGGATCCTGATGAGCTGGATGCGATAAACGGTATTGCGTGATAACAGGCAGAAACAATCGAATATAAAGGATTTCACGACAGGAAATGTTCCGAAGCAGCTTGTCAGCTTTGCTGCGCCTCTGTTCCTGTCCAGCCTCCTCCAGATCGTATATAACATGGTGGATATGATCATCGTAGGACAGAAGCTCGGCAAGGTCGGTCTGTCAGCTGTGTCTGTCGGCGGCGATGTTACCAGCTTCCTGACCTTCATAGCTATGGGGTTCTCGAGCGCCGGGCAGGTGATCATATCTCAGTATCTGGGCTCAGGCCAGAAAGAGAAGATAAGCAGGTTCATAGGGACTATGCTTAATTTTCTTATGGGGATCGCTCTCCTCATAAGTATCGTGTGCATGTTCCTTCGCCGGCAGATGCTGACAGTGATGAACACCCCTCCGGAAGCTTTTTCCGAGGCAATGAATTACTCGACCATATGCATAGCGGGACTCGTATTCATATACGGATACAATATCGTGAGCGCCGTGCTCAGAGGTATGGGTGATTCGGTCCGGCCGTTTATTTTCATCGGGATCGCCGCGGTAGGCAACGTCATACTGGATGTATTATTCGTTCTTGTCATGGGGATGGGCAGCAGAGGAGCTGCTCTGGCCACTGTTCTCAGCCAGGCATTTTCGTTCATGAGCTGTGCCGCGTATATCTTCAGAAACAAGGCGAAGTACGATCTTTCGCTGACACGGGCGGAACTTACCGCGATAGACACAGCGATGCTGTCCGGTCTGGTAAAACTGGGGCTTCCGATGGCGATCAAGTTCGCTTCTGTCATGACATCAAAACTCTTCGTCAATGCTTTTGTCAACTCCTATGGCGTCGCGGTCTCCGCGTTCTCAGGAATAGCGCACAAGATCGGCAGTATCACAAATCTGCTGTCCAACGCGTTCAATACCGCAGGCTCTTCGATGGTGGGACAGAATATCGGTGCTGAGCGCTATGAGAGGGTCGGAGCTATCATGAGATCCATTTTCGCGATCACTGTTTCGATAGATACAGTCCTTTCGGCGCTAATGATCCTGTTCCCTGCGCAGATCATCGGGCTTTTTACCAGTGAGCCTGATGTTATAAGCATCGGAATAAGATATGTTCCGATTGCCGTGCTGACTTTCTACAGCAGCGCTGCCAGATCCGGCATGAATGCTCTGATCAACGGCAGCGGAAACTACCGGGTCAATTTTGCGACAGCGATACTTGACGGGATCATCATGAGGATAGGACTGGCGCTCCTGTTCGGACTTGCGCTCGGTATGAAGCATTACGGATTCTGGCTGGGCGACGCTCTGGCGGGGTTCACGCCGTTCTTCATAGGAACTGTGTTCTATTTCTCCGGCAGATGGAAGCAGAAAACGGTATAGCCCCTTTCTGCTTGTATCATCCGGCAGGGACAGAGCCGGTTCGCCAATGAACGTAAGAATAAGAAGCGGCAGCCGTGTGGCTGCCGTTTTGTGTATCAGATATTCTGCTCTATGCGTATGAAAAGCGGATGCGCTGCTGCTGTTACCGCTATTCCGACGATGAACTGTCCTGTATTCCACGGCAGCCCGATCAATGCGGCAGCCCAGCTGCCGTACATGATCCTCTCAGCAATGAGATATCCTGCGCACATGACAAGACCTCCTGCCGCCATAGCAACGACCGCCGGAGCGGTGAGTCTGCGGGAAGCTGCTTCTCCGTGACTGCCCGGGACGGCAGACTTATCGATGAGGTATCCTGCGGTATATGCCATGGCGAATTTGATGACAAAAGTCCACGGCGCCCAGAAAGCGTATCCCCCGAGGATGTCACCGAGGACCGAACCGAGGGCTGCGGATACAGCACCCTGTTTCCGTCCCAGCAGCATGACTCCGATGAAGATCATTGCGTCGCCGAGATGAACATATCCCTGCGTCATAGGTACCGGGATCCTGAATAATACGGTTCCGAGCAGGACGAGACAGATCATCAGTGATGAGACGACCATCCGGCCGGTGCTGATTCCGGAATTTCCGGTCTTCATACAGGCGCACCTCCTTTTTCCGCGCGATTCGTGACTGAGAATTGACCCTGACATGTATATGCTCTATAATAACCACGATCTGTGATCATAGAAATACACATTTACCGGTTTTTTGTTGATCACAATTTTAGTAAATAAGGGTAACAGAATATGATTTCTATCGAATTTGATTACAATTCAGGCAAAAGTCTGTATGCACAGCTATATGATCATCTCAAGAGGGAGATAACGGAAGGAAGGATCGCTACCGGAGAGAGACTTCCGTCGCTCAGAAGTATGGCAGAAGATCTGGGAGTAAGTATCACAACTGTCAGGACTGCGTATGATCAGCTGATGGTCGAAGGTTATCTTGTCAGCAGACCTCAGTCAGGCTTCTATACAGCGCAGGGCGCGGGAACGCCGGAGAAGAGCAGAAAAGAAGAGTCACGCTCTGAGAGATCAGTATCACCGGACATGAGCACAGGAGAGAACCGTCCGGCTGCCGCTGACAATCCGTTCCGCTTCGACCCGGAATCTTTTGATTTTGTCAAATGGAAGAAATGCATGACAAGCATCCTCAATGAGACGCCGGAGCTGCTTCTGACAGAGGGGGACAGGCAGGGGGAGCCTGCTCTGAGAGAAGAGATAGCGGGATATGTATATAAAGCCAGAGGTGTCGTGTGCACTCAGGATCAGGTCGTAATCAGTGCCGGAACGCAGCAGCTGACCAGTCACCTCGCGAGGATCCTGAAGATGATGGATATCGTCCACGTTTCTGTTGAGGATCCGGGATATATGCCGGTAAGGAGCATTTTCCGGGACTGGGGATTCAGCATGAGCTGCATACCTGTCAGAGAAGACGGTATCCAGATCGAAAGGCTTCCTGCCAATATCCGGACAGCGGTATATGTCTGTCCGCAGAATCAGTTCCCGACCGGAGCGCTTATGCCGATCAGCCGCAGACGCCAGCTGCTTGAGTGGGCGGAGGTCAATGACAGTATCATAATCGAAGATGACTATAACAGTGAGCTCAGATATACGGGGATGCCTGTCCCTGCTCTTCAGGGAATAGATAACAGCGGAAGAGTTGTTTATCTGGGGTCATTCACATCCACTCTGTTCCCTGCGGTCAGGATCAGTTATATGGTCCTGCCGCAGAAAATGGTAGGACTGTATGACAGCATACGCAAGTACTATGACCAGACATGCTCCAAGACGGAGCAGCTTACGCTCGCCGAGTTCATGAAGCGGGGTTACTACTACACCAATCTGAGACGTGTCCGCAAACTGTACGCTGCCAAGCTGCAGGAGGCACTTGCGGCAATCAGAGAGTCCGGCGGGGACGGAAGTTTTCTGACGGCAGAGAATACTCAGTCCGGGATCAATATCATCCTCAGGCTCAACACTCATACCAGAGTCATAAGCGAAGGCAAAGGCGGTGCTGCCAGATCAGCCGAGATAAGGCGGGAGATGGCGGAGAGACTCGTCAGCAGCGCCGCAGAAGCGGGGATTAAGGTCAGAGATATAGAGCAACTGGATCAGGATGGCCAGATGTATCTGGTCTTCTACTACAACCAGATACCAATGGACAGGATCAGAGACGCGGTCAGGACCATAGCAGACCGCTTCCAGGCTGTCATTACCCGGGGAAGCCTCAGCCTTCCTTCCGTGTATGAAGTGTTAAGGCTGACCGGCGGAAAGCCTCAGTTCCTGCGCGAGCACTACGAGAGACTTGAGAAGTCCCTTGCGAGTATGGGGCTCGCTGTCCCGTTCACATGCGAAGAGCTTGAAGACAGCATAGCCGGTCTCGTCGCTGAAAGCGGAATCAAGGATCATAATATAAGGATAGAAGTTGATGTCAGCGGCCACGCTGTGATGCATCTCAACCCTACGCACTATCCGTCGGAGGAAATGTACGAGAACGGAGTACGGACGGATCTGTTCTACGGAGAGAGAAAAAATCCGAACATCAAAGCAATGGATCACGCGTTACGTGATGCAACGGATCGCGCCATTAAGTCAGGCGGCGTCTACGAGGTGCTCCTCGTCAACCGTGAGGGAAGGATCACAGAGGGCAGCCGCTCTAATGTTTTCTTCATCCGCGGAAGAGAAGTCTGGACCGCTCCTTCGGACAGGGTCCTGCTGGGCGTTACAAGATCGAAGGTCATCGATGTGATCCGTGAAGCAGGTCTGGATCTTCACTTCAAGTCTGTCAGAGAGGATCACCTGGCTTCATTCGATGCGGCTTTCATTAGCGGCACATCACCTAAAGTCCTTCCGATATCAGGCATCGGTGACATTTCGTATGATGTGAACGATCCTGTCCTGAGAGACATCATGAAACGATACGAGACCTGTGAGAACAGGAAGGATAACTGACCGCGAAGACAGATTGTCCGCGGCGTGCAAGAGGATGAGGGACTGCCCGTGCCGTTGATGAAGGGTAGTCCTTTTGCATTGTCTGGGATATAATTAGATAGATTTATAATGCGGATAAGACAAGGGATCAGAGAACGATGAACGACAAAAACGAGCTTATAACTGTAACTGTAGAACAGATGAGGAAGAGCGACGCCTATACCATCGAGCATTTCGTTCCGGGCCGCGAGCTTATGTACCGTGCGGCTTATGGCGTCTATCAGGCATATGACGGCTGGAAGGGAAAGCGCATCGCGATCATGGCCGGCGGAGGCAATAACGGCGGAGACGGATATGCTCTTGCGGGCATACTGATGAAGGAAGGCATAGGATCTGTCCTTTATAAAGTATCTGACAAAATGTCAGAGGACGGCAGGTATTATCATGATATCGCTAAGGACCTCGGAGTCGATATCACTGATTACGAAGCCGGGACAGACCTGTCCTCATTCGATGTGATCGTTGACTGCATACTCGGAACAGGATTCAGAGGAGAGGTCAGAGGCAGAGCGGCTGACGCGATCAGAGCGGTCAACAGCAGCGGAGCTTTCGTCATAAGTGTTGACATCAACAGCGGTATGAACGGCGATACCGGAGAAGCAGAACTGGCTGTCAGGTCTGATCTCACGGTATCGATAGGGTATTACAAACAGGGTCTTTTCAGAGGTCAGGCATCTGATTATATCGGCGCTCTGACGAACGTAGATATAGGGATCGTACTGATTTGACAGGATCTTCGTACAGATTCAGGCGGAGGAACATCTAGTGAGAAGGAATCTTGGTGTCAGGGAGCTGCTGGTCATGGGAGGAGGCTTGTTTTCCATGCATTTCGGCGCTGCCTGCATGTTGTTTCCGGTGCAGTGGGGCAAAGACGCGGGGACATCATTATGGCCGGTATTCATCGGGATACTGATGTCCGGTGTTATACTGCCGTATTTCGGCTATCTTGCTCTGGTAAAAGGCAACGGCACGTTCCTCTCAATACTGCGAAAACTGTCTCCGGTATTGGGAACCTGGTTCGCGGCCCTGACCATATTCGTCATCGGCCCGCTGTACATGGTGCCGCGTATGAGTGCTGCGGCATGGGCGGCTATCGTCCAGATCTCCGGGATTGGGACAGAAAGTCTCCTGCCTGTGGTAGTTTTCTCAGCGGCTTTCTACGCAGTGACATACTGGTTCGTCGCCAGCCCGGGCAAAGTAATAGACAGGGTAGGAAAGATCCTGTTCCCTGTTCTTATCATTGTCGTGGCCGCAGTCATCATCAAGAGCATAGCCTGCCCGATCGCGGACAGATGGGCACCCCCTTCATTCAGTCAGAATCCTGTCGTATACGGATTCCTGCAGGGTTATGCTACCGCAGATCTTCAGTGTGCGCTGCTCTTCGGGATCATCGTCGTACAGGGTATCAGGAACGCCGGGATAGAGGAGAAGAATGTCAACAGCAATCTTGTGAAGATAGGGATCATAGGACTGGGACTTCTCATGATCACGATCCTGGGGCACATGATAGCGGGAGCCAACACGGGGGGAACCATCGATCTTACACTGTCAGCGCTTTACACCCAGATGGTGATCGAACTGTGGGGAAGCGCGGGCGGCATACTGTTCAATATCGCGCTGATCACAGCAGCTCTGACCACAGCCGTAGGGGCCGTATCATCTACCTCTGAGATATGGGAGGAGATCCTGCATGGCAGGAATGAGAGGCTGTTCACATACAGGAACTTCTGTATAGCGTCATGCGTGATGTCATGCGTCGTTTCGTTCGCGGATCTTGATACGATCGTCGGGGTCGTCGGACCTGTACTGGACGCGTGCTATCCTCCTGCGATCGTGATCGCAATGTACTACTGCTTCAGCAGGAGACCCGATGAAGAACATAATCTGACAGCCGGCAAATGGGCGACCGTATGCGCTTTCGCCGTAAGTATCCTCCAGCTCGCGGTAAGATACAGCGAGATGTTCAGCCTCGGGTGGGATCACATAAGCAGGATATACTACGCGCTGCCTCTTGCTGAGTACAGCCTGGCCTGGCTGCCGGCAAGTATACTGGTATTCGCGGCTGTCGCTTTGCTGCGCAGAAGGTTTGATACGGTTCGCGTTTAGGTGAAAACTTCGAGGCCCCGTTTAAGGTCAGTTTTAGGCAGGCTTTCTATACTCCTGATAAATCATATCAAGGAGGATCTATAGGAAATGAGAGAAAATGTGAAACGGATTCTGTCGCTTGCTGCGGCAGTGGTGCTGGCTGCGTCAGCGTGCGCATGCAGCGCGCAAAGCGCAGAGGAAACAGCCGGAACTGCAGTCAGTGAAAGCACGCAGGAAGTATCTGCGGACTATCTTACTAAGGAAGATATCACGGTCCAAGAAGAGATCACCAGTGATCAGGACGGTGAGCACGCGATAGAAGTCAGCGGAGAAGAGAAGGAATACAGCAACATCGGAGTCAGCAAGACCGGTGACGCTGACGGGGATGAAGCGGATTTCTACGGAGAGAATTCGGCGGTATTTGCGACTGAAGAAGGAACTCTGACGATCAGAGATTCGCTGATCGAGACGAACGGAAGACACGCGAACGCGGTTTTCTCATACGGAGAAGGAACGACCGTGAATATTGCTGATTCTGTGATCGAGACTTCCGGCGACTGCTCGGGCGGTCTCATGACCACCGGCGGAGGCACGATGAATGCCGAAAACCTTACAATTAATACATCAGGCAATTCATCTGCGGCGATCAGATCAGACAGAGGCGGCGGGACAGTAACAGTCACTAAGGGCAGCTATAAGACATCGGGAAAAGCTTCGCATGCGATCTACTCTACAGCGGATATCACTGTAAATGACGCTTATCTGGAATCGACTTCACCGGAAGGGATCGTAGTGGAGGGCAAGAACTC
>JAFRLN010000066.1 GCA_017431175.1 Mogibacterium sp. | reverse complement strand
GTACAGACAATATACCATGAAAATGGCCGAGAATGCATCTGATTCTCTGCCATTTATGCTTTAAATGTGCTCCCGTCATGGAAATTACTTTTACGGCTGGAACTTGTTTCTACAAACTGGAAGTTACCTTTTCATGTGACCAGACCGCTTCATTAACAAGCCATCATATTATCCGATATACCGCTGCTCTGCCCGGATATGGTATAATTATTCCGATAATTTACAGATACCGTAAACCGGAACAGGTGAATGATATGGCTGATATTAAAGAAGACAAGATCGCTAAGGCGCACAAAAAGACCGTTCGCGGAGCCGCGACCTCTCTTGTAGTGTTATCTCTCCTTACAGGACTGGCTTTCCAGAGTCCGGGGGACATCCTTCAGGATCAGACAGACGCGTCAAGCTTCACCCCGACGCCTGTTGTGCTGGATATCGACGAATTCGTCAATGCGCCTGTCGATGATGAGGACGATCAGGACGGTGACGAACAGAAGACCGTTAAGCTCAGTCTGATCGCCCGTTTCCGCCAGGCAGTCCTGTCACTTCCTAAGTCAGTAAGACTGCTTCTGACTGTTCCGCTCTGGGCAGCAGGCACCGCGATACTCACGGTGATATCTTTCCTGTGGAACACCCTGTTCGCTTCACCTCTCGGCGCATTCATCGCTTCACTCGCGATGGGGTTCGCGATCCTTCTCGGCCTGTTCACAGTCACAGCGAAGGCGCTCTTCCCGGACATTCCTCTGCGTAAGCTCCTGAGCAAGCGCAATCTGCTTATTCTCGCCGGTCTCGCTCTGCTCCTGTCAGTATTCGACGCGGTAGCTCCTGTATACTGGCACAGCTATCCTCTCGCCGCCGCACTGGTCAAGCTGGTGCTGGGAGGTACTGTAATAGGATATCTCGCCCATCGTACCGGCAGACTTTTCCATCCTGACGGCATTACCGGGCTGCCTCCTGCAGCTGTATAGCATAAAAACGAGGAAACCGTTTTCCGGTTTCCTCTGATAACACGATAAAGACGATCACTATATTACGAAGGATACTGTCAGTCAGTATCCTTTTTGTTTCGGGCACTCGCTGCCGCCAGTGCTCCGAGCTGGTTAGCCGTCCTCTCGAATACTGCCGAGTAGTATGATCTGCCCGTCTTCTTTCTCTTCTTTTCAAAAAATGAAAGACGGTTCCAGGCCATTGACGGTGCCCCGACAAGAGGAAGATACAGCGGTCCGAGGATCATGGACTGAAACGTATGTCCGTACTCGTGATCCAGCAGAAACTCACTGCTGTTCTCAGGCACGAAAATAAACTTTCCAAGAGAAACGCCTTTGTCTCCTTCCCATACAGTGGCCTTCGCCCCGCCGTAATCAAAATGCCTGTTGTTACGGTGCTTCAGATAGAGCACGGCACCCGCGAGAGTCTGTGGAAGTCCCCAACTCCACTGGATCGCATTATATCCCGCCTTTTTCAGTTTTCTTTTCGTACTTCTTCTCATTGTATTTCATCAACTTGTATCAGTATTATACCCGCGCCCCGGGCGACAGTTTATCTGCTGACTAATTGCAGACCTTGACCGGTGTCGATGGTCCAGGGATCTCCGCAGAGCCGAGTGCCGTAGGGATCTCACGCATCAGTTCAAAGTATACATCCCAGTAATCCGCGGAATTGCACCATACACGGACAGTATATGTGAGTCCTCCCGGGATGCCTGCGAGCGGCTGTACATCCGGTGCCGGGTCAGCCATGGCTTTCTCGGTAGCAACGATGACCTTCATAATAGTAGCCTGTACCTTCTTGATAGGCTCAGAACCCGCAATATTGAATGTTAGATCGACTCTTCTGAGGTCCTCAGAACTGCAGTTGGATATATTGGAGTTCATAAGAGCGCCGTTCGGGATCGATACTGCCTTGTTGTCTACTGTGTTAAGAACTGTGTAGAAGGTGGAGATGCTCTTGACAACGCCTTCTTCACCTCCGGCGATGATGTAGTCACCTACACTGAACGGTCTGAATACCATCAGCATGATACCGCCCGCAAGGTTGCTCAGTGAACCCTGCAGAGCCATACCTACAGCAACGCCCGCTGAAGCGATGACTGTGATCACAGATGCCATCGGCACGCCGAGCTCTCCGATTATAGCTACTACCAGAATTACATACAGAACGGCCTTGATAATGTTTCTGATATAGCTTCTGGCTGTAGGCTCCATCTGGCTCTTGGCCTGAATCTTGTCTATCAGTTTCAGGAGTTTGTTGATGACGATCTTTCCTACGATGTAAATCAGCAGAGCGAGGAGGATCTTGACTCCCGCGCTGGTGCAGAAATCGATCAGCCTCTCCATGAATACATCCATATTATTAAGCTGTGCCTGTACATTTTCCATTATTACCTTTACTCCTTTCTTTATTTGCCGGGATCGGTATTTATCTCATCATGTGTTGTCTTGGACTCTCCGTCAACCGCATTGGCATCGTACAGATCCTTCTTGATCTGGCTGCTGCTTATTTCAGGAGTCCGTGGAAGATATACGACTTCAACGCCTTCTTCTTTGAGAAAATCGAATTTGCCTTCCCAGTCATCGCCTATGACAAAAGTGTCGATGTGATACTCTTTCATATCCGAGCGTTTCTGTTCCCAGCTCTCTTCAGGTATGACAAGGTCGACATATCTGATCGCTTCCACCAGAGCTTTGCGCTGCTCGTATGTGAAATAGCACTTCTTTCTCTTGGAGTTCCAGTTGAACTCGTCAGTAGAGATAGCAACGATAAGGTAGTCACCAAGCGCCTTCGCCCTCCTGAGCAGGTTGATGTGTCCGTAGTGGAGAAGATCATAGGTCCCGTATGTTATTACCTTCTTCATCTCTGATTCCTTTCATGATGTGATTGTGCTGCTTAACAGTCTGATTATAACACAGAACTGCTGTATGGTGTATTGCCATACAGCAGTCTTTGTCATCACGGTCGGTATTTGTATCTAGAATGATATGATCTCCTGATTGAGGTCATCAACTGTAATATTCACATTATGATAACGCTCTCTCTTTTCGGTGATCTTGCCGAAATTGATCGCTTCCTGAGGGCAGTACTGTACGCATGCGCAGCATGAGATACATTTGTCACTGAAGACTACAGCCTTTCCTGCATATCTGATATTGCCTGTCGGGCAGACCTTAGCGCAGGTACCGCACATAATGCAGTTATCATTTGCTTTGAGTGTCTGTCCTTTCTTGCGCGCGATCTTCGGCCATGCGGCATGCTCAGCCTTATTAATGATAGCTTTGGACAGTTTTTTCCTTGTGGTCGCGTTGTTTTTGATATCTTTTGCGATCTTCTCCGCGAAGAACTCAGATCTCGCCTGCGCTTCCTTCGCACCCATCTTCGGCATCATGAGATCATGAGGGAACAGCCAGATGCAAGTGCACTGATGAGTAACGACTGCCCAGTATTTAAGCGGAATGATCGAGTTAATCTTACTGAGCCCCTCTCCCTTGTACGCAGCGCACTGTCCTATACCGAATGTATATGCGTCAGGGCTTACCTTGATGTCTCTGATATATCTCTCTACATATCCCGGAAGTCCGCCGCCGTAGCAAGGAACAACGAAACCGACCCTCTTTGCTTCCCTTACATCAGTAACGGCAGGGTATTTTCTCATCATGATGATATCAGTGTTACCGAGTCTCTTAGCTATATTCTTTGCCATATCCAGGCAGTTGCCTGTTCCGGAATAGCAGAAAATCACATTCTCTTTCATACTTACACTCCTCTTTTCTTAACAGATGGTCAGTCATATCCTGAAATTTCCTGTATTTAATTATAGAGGTTTTGCATAAATACTGCAACAATATGAAAAACGCGGGCACTGTACTGTGCCCGCGTCTGTGCTTCTTGTGCGCGGATGGCGCATCTGACTTTTTCCTGTCTGCCTGTTCCGCTTATTTCAGTCTGTGTTTTTTGGTAGCTCCCTTGATGCGGCTCAGAGCTCTTGACAGCTCTGCTTCTACCATGGCCTGATCGCGGTTAGTGTTGGCATGCTTGAGATCTTCTCTTGCCTGTTCCTCAGCTCTTCTGGCCCTTGCCTCATCGATATCCTCCGGACGCTCCGCAGTATCCACGAGTATCATCACTTCTCCGTTCTCTACCTTGAGAAGCCCGTCGGAGACGATGATGGTCTGTCTGCCGCTGAGACCGGCTTCCTGCGCCGCTTTGCCGTACGGCACATATTCTATCGTTCCCGGGATAACAGCCATGATAAGATTCGAGTGCTGCGCGAGTATCCCGACGCTGCCCTCTGTAGTCGGCAGTGTTACACTCAGCGCGTCACCGTCGTATACCATATGATCGCTGGCCATTATCTGTAATGTGAAAGAATTGTTGCTCATAACTGAATGATCTAAGCCTCAGCCTTCATCTTCTCTGCCTTGGCAATAACATCCTCGATAGTTCCTACATTGAAGAACGCTGCTTCAGGATATTCATCCATCTCCCCGTTGACGATAGCCCTGAAGCCCTTGACTGTCTCGCTGACAGGGACATAGACCCCCGGCATTCCCGTGAACTTCTCGGCAACATGTGTCGGCTGCGACAGGAATCTCTGGATCTTTCTTGCTCTGTATACTGTGGATTTGTCTTCATCTGACAGTTCGTCCATACCGAGTATGGCGATGATATCCTGAAGTTCTGCGTATTTCTGCAGTATCTCCTGCACTTTTCTGGCTACTTCATAGTGCTCCTCGCCTACGATATCCGCCTCGAGGATACGGGAAGTCGAATCCAGCGGGTCAACAGCAGGATAAAGTCCCTGCTCCGCGATCTTTCTTGAAAGAACCGTTGTTGCGTCGAGGTGGGCAAAAGTAGTTGCAGGCGCAGGGTCTGTCAGGTCATCCGCAGGCACATAGACAGCCTGAACGGATGTGATGGATCCCGCCTTGGTGGATGTGATACGCTCCTGAAGAGCGCCCATCTCCGACGCGAGTGTCGGCTGGTAGCCTACTGCTGACGGCATACGTCCGAGCAGTGTGGATACCTCTGAACCGGCCTGAACGAATCTGAAAATATTATCGATGAAGAGCAGCACGTCCTTATTTTCTTCATCGCGGAAATACTCTGCCATAGTAAGACCGCTGAGACCTACTCTCATACGCACTCCCGGAGCCTCATTCATCTGTCCGAAGACCAGCGCTGTCTTGTCCATGACACCGGCCTCGTTCATCTCTTTCCAGAGGTCATTTCCTTCTCTCGAACGTTCTCCTACGCCGGTGAAAATAGAATAACCGCCGTGCTCCATGGCAACGTTGTGTATCAGCTCCTGTATCAGTACAGTCTTTCCTACACCTGCACCGCCGAAAAGTCCAATCTTGCCGCCCTTCGGATAAGGCTCGAGCAGGTCAATAACCTTGATCCCTGTTTCGAGAATCTCTACAGACGGACTGATCTCATCAAAGCCCGGAGCTTTCCTGTGAATAGGAAGCGTCTCTGTATCTTCAGGTACAGGATCGCCTCCGTCTATAGGCTCGCCGAGTACATTGAACATCCTGCCCAGAACATTATGTCCTACCGGAACCCTTATCGGGCTTCCTGTAGCAGTAACCTCCATTCCTCTGCTCATGCCTTCTGAACCGGAAAGCATTATACATCTGACCATTCCTTCGCCGATATGCTGGGCGACCTCCATGACGTGTTTCCTGCCGCCGACTTCAACGGTCAGCGCGTCATTGATCTTAGGCAGCTGTCCTTCTTCGAATTTTACATCAATTACAGATCCGGAGACCTGTACGATATTTCCGGTCATCTCGCTTGTCCTTTCGTAATAGTCCTATATCTTATTTATATGTGCCGGCCGGGGAGTTCAGAATGGACCCCGCCGCCTGCTTCGTTGAGGCAGGGGACATCCGGCGTCTGTTATTTTTTCTTTCTCCTGAGGCTCCGCGCTCCTGACGAGATCTCAGTGATCTCCTGAGTGATGGCATTCTGCCTCAGATGGTTGTATTCAAGTTCAAGGCTGGCGAGCAGCTCGCTCGCATTCTCATTGGCTGATTCCATCGCCATCATCCTGGCGTTCTGTTCAGATGAATAGCTGTTGACCAGCGCCGAGTAAATATATCCGACAAGATATGCTCTGATACTCCTCTCGAGCACCGTCTCAACATCAGGTTCGTATTCGAATACTGCGGACGCGTCGCGGGCAGTTTCCTTTCCTTCAGGGACAAAGTCGTCTATGTCAAAAGGAAGCAGTCTGTCATGTGTAGCGATCCCCGGGCTCATACTGCCCTCGTATTCTGTATAGCACACATATATCCTGTCGAACTCTCCGCGGTCGAAGTGTTCCAGCAGTTCTTCTGTGATGTCACGGGCCATCGCCAGCGAAGGCACATTCATGGAGTGCTGAAAATCCGCGGCATAATTGCTCCCGTGGCTTCTGAAGAATCTCCATCCGTAATCCCCTACTATGAACAGGATATACTCATCGCTCTTGTCTATCTGACTCAGAGTCTCCCTGATGACGCTCTGGTTATATACGCCCGCGAGTCCTTTGTCCGCGGTAATGACCAGAATAGCGTTCCTGCCGCCTTTTACATTCTCGTCAACTGCGTAATCATAGTATCTGCTCTTAAGGTCTTTACTGACAGCGAACATCCTGTGTATCTCTCTTCGCAGAAGAGTAAAATACGGCTTCGTCTGCTCAGCGTCTCTTCTGGCCTTACGCATCTTCGTCGAGGAGATCAGATACATCGCATTCGTGATCTTCTGTGTATCGCTGACGCTTTTTATTCTGTTTTTGATCTCCTTGGTTGATGCCATATCTCTATCAATGACACGGGAACGGTTCTCCTGTCATCTCTCAGATGAAAGGGAGGGACGGTTCACTTGTCACATTTTCCATTTGTTTCGGTATTCGGTTGAAATATCTATGATCTCTTTCTTGAGATCGTCATCGAGCATTCCCGTGCTGTCGATCCTTGTGCAGATGTCCTGATGCGCTGTCTCGAATTCCCCGATCAGATCCTCTATGAAAGGCGTCACCTGTTCTACAGTCAGACCTTTCATAGTGTGAGCAAGCGCCATCACCAGTGTGATGACCTGCTCATGCTGCGACTTCGGATGGTACTGTTTCTGTCTCAGCATCCTCATAAGTCCCTGTCCGTATTCGAGCTGTGATCTCGTCTGCTCATCAAGGTCTGACGCGAACTGAGTAAAGACTTCCATCTCCCGGTACTGCGCAAGATCGATCCTGAGTGTTCCGGTGGCCTTCTTCATCGCTTTGGTCTGAGCTGCTCCGCCTACACGGGATACCGACAGTCCTACGTTGACCGCAGGTCTCTGTCCGGCGAAGAACAGGTCGGACTCGAGGAAGATCTGTCCGTCGGTAATGGAAATAATATTGGTCGGGATATATGCCGATACGTCTCCTGCCTGGGTCTCAACGATAGGAAGGGCCGTGATCGATCCGCCGCCGATCTCGTCAGAAAGCCTTGCCGCTCTCTCAAGCAGTCTCGAATGCAGGTAGAAAACATCACCGGGATAAGCCTCGCGTCCCGGCGATCTGTCGAGAAGCAGTGAGAGCGCGCGGTATGCGACAGCGTGTTTTGACAGGTCATCATATACGATCAGGACGTCCTTGCCCTTGTTCATGAAATACTCTGCCATCGCGCATCCCGCGTATGGCGCTATGTACTGCAGCGGAGCCGGATCGCTCGCGCTGGCGGAAACTATGATGGAATGATCCATCGCGCCGTGTTTTTTGAGCGTTTGCTGTATCTGCACTACCGAAGAAGTCTTCTGACCGATCGCTACGTAAACGCAGATGCAGTTCTTGTCGTTCTGATTGATCATAGCGTCTACAGCAATCGCTGTCTTACCGGTCTGGCGGTCGCCTATGATCAGTTCTCTCTGTCCCCTGCCGATAGGGAACATAGAGTCGATGGAGAATATTCCTGTCTCGAGAGGCGTGTCTACCGGCTGACGGTCTATGATAGACGGTGCCGGAGTCTCGACAGGCATGTAGCCCGAAGACTCGATCTCACCGAGTCCATCGATCGGAACTCCGAGGGCATCCACGACTCTTCCGAGGAAACCTTCGCCTACAGGAACACCGGCTGTTTTGCCTGTCCGCCTGACACTTGAGCCCTGAGCAACATTCTCATCGTCGTTAAAGAGCACGCAGCCGATCTCATTTGCGCGGATATCCTGGACCATACCTCTGACGCCGTCTGCGAACAGGAGGATCTCCCCGTATGTCGCATAGTCGAGTCCGCTTACGGTAGCGATTCCGTCTCCTACAGTCTTGACCTCTCCTACCTGCTCGGCCAGAGCCTCAGGTGTCCACGACTTGATCGTATCTTTGAGGAGAGGGATGATGTTGCCGTTGGCAGTCGGAACGCTGACGAGTGAATCACGCAGCTGGCGGAACCTGCCGCCGACTGACCAGTCATACACGTCGCTCCCTACTTCCAGACGAAAACCTCCCGGGAAAGCATCCGACTCGATCCACTCGAGAGATACACCTTCTCCGTACTTCTTCTCTATAAATTTTGCAAATCTCGCGCTCTGCTCCTCACTCGGCGCAACCGCCGAATAGATCTTCGCAGCGAGTCTGTTTTCATTCAGTTCCATATTTCATCCTCGATAATAAACAGGATCAATTGCTAAAATATGTAAGGCGCAGCGACCGCAGAAACTGCGGCTCACTCCTTTCGCCTTCAGTTTGCTTCTGCCGCGTCAAGGAACTGGTCGAAAGCATCGGAAGCTGACTGCTCGAGTGTGAGCTTCTCCATAGCGTCTGTGACCATCTCTGTGATTTCCTTCTGAGCGGAAGCTATTATCTCATCCTTCTCTCTGTTCGCCTCAGTGCGGGCATCGCTTACGATCTTCTCAGCGTCTTCTTTTGCCTGAGCAAGCTGACGTTCACGCTGCTCAGCGACCTCTTTGTTCATCTTAGCTCTTTCAGCCCTTGCCTCTTCATCAAAGGACTGTACCTTCGCCTCATAAGCGGCCTTACTCTCCTCCGCTTCGTGGAGAGCGTCTTCCGCTTTACTGTCCATATCAGCGTAGTAAGAAGTCCTTTTTGCCATGAAGTCCCTGACCGGCTTATAGAGCAGGATATAAAGAGCACCGAAAAGGATCGTGAAGTTGAACAGGTGCAGCAGTATCTGCTGCGGATCTATATTAAGTGGTAAACCTGTCATCTCTTATATCTCCGTGTAATGATATGTGGCTACAATACGAATATTATCAGGATTACAACGAGCAGCGCATAGATGATCGCTGTCTCGATGAATACAAGTCCCAGCATGAAATTCGTACGTATCTTACCGTCTGCCTCAGGCTGACGTGAAATACCCTCAGCTGCCTTACCGCCGGAGATACCCATTCCTATGCCGCCTCCGCAAGCAGCAAGTCCGATCGCGATACCGGACGCGATCGCTTTCAGTCCTGTGGTATTGTCAGACGCAACAGCTACAGTCTCCGTCTGAGCCGCGGTGCCTGTACTGTCTCCGGATGCCGCGAATGCGCCGATTGTAGCGATCGTGCCCATGATAAGGATGACTGCGCCGAGTACGATTGCGAGTCTTGCAAGTTTCTTTGAGTTAGCCATTTCTGTTTCCTCCGTTTGATATTTAAGCTGCTGCCTCGGCAGGCTCCGCAGTTTCGGTCTTGTTGATAACTTTCTTATTCTTTCTGCGTCTCTTCTCCTTAGGCGGAGCAGGTGTATCGTCTGATACCTGTCCGTAGAAGAGCGATGTCAGCATAGTGAGTACGTACGCCTGTATCAGCGCGTGGAGCAGTGTGAACAGTACTCCGACCAGCACCGGAAGCACATAGCTGAGTGACGAGTAATAGTACACGAGCTCTGTCACCAGCGCTCCCGACAGGAGAGCTCCGAAAAGTCGGAAGCTCAGGGATATAGGCAGTGAGTATTCTTTGAGGGTCTTGCCTATTCCTTTGACGCCGTTGCCCGCTATTCCTCCGGACATAATGATCAGGTATGACAGACATCCCATCATAATAGCGCCGTTGATATCCGAGAGCGGAGCCGGCAGAGAGATCGACACTCCTTCTGTCGTTACCGCCTGCACTCCAAGAAGCTCAAACAGTGTCCCGGTAAAAATATACGCGCCTGCCGCGAAGATATACGCGCCCAGGAAACCATGGATCTTTGAGTTTCCCTTCGACATATTGTCAAAGAGCCCGACTACGGTCTCAAGGACAAGCTGGAATTTCCCCGGTACCATCGTGAATTTCGGTATAAAGAATATCCTGCAGATAAGTGCGAATACGATCAGTATCCCTGAAACGATGACTCCGGCCAGGAGTCCCGGATTGACCTCCATGCCCAGCAGGCTGACCTTGTTGATATCATGCAGCACCGCGTCGCGCATGACCTCCTGGATCGTTTCTTCCTTAGCCGTTCCTCCGCCTGTCAGGATCGCACCGACCATGAATACGAGAGCTATAAGCGCGAATACTACCGCCGCCTTGCGTCTCTCCTGCTTGCTCATAAGCAGCACTCCCTTCCTTATATTGTAAAAAGCCGTCTCTCCTCGCAGTTATGCTGCTGTCAGTCGAGGCGGTTTTGCTTTTCCGGTAAAAGCCGTCTGGCTAATTATTTCCCCCGATTACTCAGGACCTCATTAAGTATAGCACTATGGGAAATAATTGCAAGTCTTCTAAGTGACCATCGGTCATTTCTTTTCGTGTCACTCTTTTCAAAGGTTTTAAGTTCTTCGACCGGATATGTGGTATAATATTTTTTAGCATGGTTTATTCGCATACTACAGGAGGATGAAGAGATGAAGAGGATCGCAGTACTTACAAGCGGTGGCGACTCACCGGGAATGAATGCAGCTCTCAGAGCTGTGGTAAGATGCGGCATTGCCTATGACATGGAGGTATATGCTGTCCACAGTGGTTATGAGGGGCTTATAGACAATAAATTCGAAAGAATGAGCCGCAGATCGGTAGCAGACATACTGCACCGCGGGGGCACTATAATCAAAACAGCGAGGAGTGCAAGATTTCACAATCCGGAAAACAGAAAGATAGCATATGATAACCTGAAAAAGCTCAAGATCGAAGCTCTGGTTGTCATAGGAGGTAACGGTTCTCTTGCCGGCGCCAATCTCCTTTCTGAGGAGACCGGAATACCGGTAATGGGACTTCCGGGAACCATTGACAATGACCTTGCATATACTGACTATACAATTGGATTTGATACAGCTGTCAATACTGTACTGGATGCCATCAGTAAGATACGTGACACCAGTTCTTCACACGACAGAAGTACTGTGCTTGAAGTTATGGGCCGGCACTGCGGAGATATCGCTCTCTATGCAGGTATTGCCGGAGGAGCAGAAGTCGTCCTCCTTCCTGAGGTAGAAATGCCGTTGAATGAAGTCGTCGACACAGTCAACGAAGGTATCGCCAGCGGCAAGCTCCACAATATCATTATCAGAGCAGAAGGTTATCCTGTCAGTTCCGCTGAGCTGATCAAAACCCTCAAAAAGGAGACCGGACAGGATGTCAAGCTGGTAGTGCTCTCATATCTCCAGAGAGGCGGATCACCTACTTTCCGCGACAGAATGCTGGCGACTGACTGTGGTATGATGGCTGTCGAACTGCTTTCGCAGGGCATCACTAACAGAGCGATCGGTGAGGTCAACGGACAGATCGTACATATGGATCTGGCAAAGGCACTTAAAGCTAAGAGGACTCTCCGTGATGAACTGTTCCATGAGATCTCCGTACTGAGCAAGTAATCAGGATAAACAAAATATTAATGGCGCCCCGGCGGGCGCCATTTTGTTCTTATCATTACCGGTTTCTACAGCACGCCCTTTCTGCGCGACTCGAGATCGGTTCTGATAGCATCTCCTGTAGCAGCAGCTTTGCGGCCCTCAGTGCTCGTTTGTTCATTGAGACAAGGATCGATCTCTGTCTCGATGTGTACATCTGCCCCCTTGTCTACAGGCGTTGAATCACCGATGCCCAGAGATTCCGAGATGATGCCGAGCGTCGAAACAGCCTTGGTTATGTCTGTCGGCATGTAGATTTTGGTAGCTCTTCCGTCAGCGACATCTCTCAGAGCTTCAAGTCCCTTGAGTCTTAGCACGCTCTCATCAATGTGAGCTTCCCTGAGCTTCTCAAGTCCGTCTGCCTGAGCCTCATATACGAGCCTGATGGATTCAGCCTCACCCTGGGCAAGAGCGATCTTGGCTTCCCTTTCAGCTTCAGCAGCAAGCACCTTAGCCTTCTTGTCACCCTCAGCTCTTGATACTACGGATTCCTGATGAGCCTGAGCCTCAAGTACTGTCTGACGTCTTTCACGTTCTGCTCTCATCTGCTTGGTCATTACTTCTTCGATCTCTCTCGGCGGATCGATGTTCTTGAGCTCTACTCTGTTGACCTTGATGCCCCACGGATCGGTAGCCTCATCCAGAATAGCCTCCATCTGAGCATTGATAGTCTCACGGCTCGAGAGAGTCGTGTCGAGCTCCATTCCGCCGATGATACTCCTCAGAGTCGTGGCGGAGAGATTCTGGAGTCCGGCAATAGGATTTTCTACTCCGTATGTATACTTCTGTGGATCGAAGACCTTGGAGAAGACAACTGAATCGACTTTGACAGAAACGTTATCCTTGGTAATGACCGGCTGAGGCGGGAAATCGAAGACCTGTTCTTTGAGTGAGATCTTATTGACGATCCTGTCAATGAAAGGAATCTTGAGGTGGAGTCCCGCATACCATACAGTCTTGAATTTTCCGAGTCTTTCAATAATATAGGCGTGTTCCTGCGGCACGATTCTGACATTGGAAAGGATCAGATAGATAATGAGTATGATTATTACCGATGTGAAAATATAGCTCATATGTGTATTATCCTCCTTCAATAATATTTATGATCAGTTCTGTGTATATTATGGCATATTCATGCGTTTCTGAGAGGACGGGGGGGGATTCCCGATATGTTATTTTAAATATTTACGCACCCAGTCCCTTACTGACTGTTCGGATTCCTCTATCCTGCTGCCCTGCACGGCAAGTCCTCTGACTATCTTCGCGCCTTTGCATGTACGCTTAAGATCGCGTTCAGCAGATCCCAGGCCGGAACCCTCGTGAGTCATGACCGGAAAAACTTTCTTTCCTGTAAAATCGATCTGCTCAAGCTGTGTGAAGACAGCCATCGGATACGTTCCCCACCAGCACGGCCCGACTATGAATATATTATCATATCCTCTGGCACTGCCGAGATACTCTTCAAGGCGCGGCCTGGCGTTCTGCTGCAGTTCTTTTCTCGCAGCCTCTGTACATTCCCTGTAGTCTGCAGGGTATTCTTTCACCGTCCGGATCTCGAACATATCTGCTCCGGTAATATCACTGATGAATTCTGCCAGCTTCTCAGAGTTGCCCTTCTCAAGAAAAGTGATTTCATTATTATAATAATTCTGTCCCCGTCTCGAAAAATAGATTATCAGGTTCCTGGACATCTGCAGCTCCTTTCGCCCTTAGTCCTCGAGCATCAGCCGAATGATCTCTTCATCTGTCTGCTTCATACCGCGTCTGGCAAGCTTGCCGACAGTACTGATCGTGTTCTCCACGCCTTTTTTGACAATCCCGTCTCCTCCGAAGAACTGATTGCCCTCGTTGTACATCGCTATACCCATAAGTCCCGCGTCTACCGCAGAAGCTATCTTGGCTGCGCAGCTTGCTTTAGCGCCATCACATACGATACCGGAATCAATAGCCAGAGCATTGACAACCGTATGAGCAATAGCCTCCTGCTTGCCTCCCTGAAGATACGCGACTCCTGCGCCCGCTCCGCATCCCGCGCTGACAGCTCCGCAGTAAGCGCTGAGCCTGCCTATTCCGGTCTTGAGGTGTATCGTGACGAGGTTGGATACGACAAGACTGCGAAGAAGTTCTTCATTGCTTTTGTTGTTGCAGCGCGCATATATGACTACAGGCACGCTGGCAGTGATTCCCTGGTTGCCGCTTCCGGAATTGATAACGACAGGCAGCTCGCATCCGTTCATACGCGCGTCACTCGCTGCTGCCGCAAACGCTCTCATCCTGTACGTGATATCCTCCGGATGACTTGCCAGCAATACTGATCCGATGTTGGCTCCGTAAGTGCCCCTCAGACCCTCTTCTGCTATCGCCATATTGTAACGGATCTGACGAACAAGCGTCTCTTTTACATCATCAAGATCGACTGTGTCGGCAAAATCCACGATTCCCTCGATCGAGAGGCATTCTCTGTCTGTAAGTCCGTCATCAGTCGTAACAACTTCGCGCTTCAGCAGCACTTCGCCGTTTTTTCTGATCTCCGCGATATTGGTATGAAAGTCGACGATCCTGACGGAAGCTTCCTCATCACCCTTGTATGCTGTAATGATAATATCGAAGATATGTCCATTATCGATGTGCCTGACCTCGATATCTTTCGATGCCATATACTCTCCGATCTCCCTGATCTGCTCTTCCGTGACATTTGATATCACCTCGAGCTCAGCCCCGGCATCTCCGGCAACAGCGCCCGCAGCAGCTGCCGCCTGTATCCCTCTCAGGCCTCCTGTATGCGGTACTACTACGCTCTTGACATTTTTGATGATATTACCGCTGACTTCAGCAAGCATACGGTCAGGGACTGCCTCCAGTACCTCTGCCGCTTTAGCCGCAGCATATGCGATTGCGATAGGCTCGGTGCAGCCCATAGCCGGCTTGAGTTCCTCCCTGAGGATCTGTACATAATTAGTGTATCTTATATCGTTTTTGTCCATAACATCTCCCTGTTTTGACCGAAGTGATTCTTAACAAATAAATGTAAGCATATAAGCATATATGATTATAGCACCTATCTGAGGAACTTAACACTTTCACATATAAATACATATGATTTCCTTGACTAAGATGGTTTCATCTCTCCTCCTGCTCGCTGAATTAAGAAAAAATAACAATTTTGCTTTATTTATTATTATTACCAGATGGAAATATGTGTTATATTTAATGAGTAAACTTTTTTCGATACATGCTTTTTGTGTATACATTGCCGGGACCTGCCTTCCAGCAGGAACCGTACAGGAGAACTGAAAAATGCCGCTTATTGTTGACAGAGAAAAAGTAAGACTGGAGATCCTCATGGCATTCGAGCGATGCATGAAGGTCACTCCTATGATGAATGTTTCTTTGAGAGATATCGCTAAGGAAGCAGGCATGTCTCATGCCAACCTTCTCAATTATTTCAGCAGTAAGGACGATCTCGTAGTCAGCTATGTCAGATATGTCCGCGACTTTGTATCCCAGATCTGCATCGACTGGTTCGCGACACACAGCCGCAAGAGATATAAGTCCAATATTAATTATCTCAACGCGTTCCTTGCCTATGTCGCAGCGAACGATTTCGGCGATAACCGCCCGGGGGCTCTGTCTCAGATCTACGTCCTTACGCATTACAACAAGGATATCGCTGAGCTGGTTAAGAAAGAATTCGTGCAGTGGCGCAAGGTTATGGAAAATGCGCTCGTAGATGTCTATGGCGAAGAGGTCGGCAAAAAAGAAGCCGAGGCTATGGTCATTCTTATCGTAGGTACTCTGATCTGCAATTACTGTGATGTCCATACAGGCCGTATACAGGACAGCATCGTAAGCCAGTTCGGTCCTCTTATTCAGTCCTGACAACTATCTGAAAAACATCCCGGCACGTATGTGCCGTTTTTTTTAGCTTATGAGCGGAATGATCAGGAGCATACTTGAGAATACAGCATGGACGATGAAAGCACCCGGGATGTTCGGAGCGCTGCATCTTGTTTTGCTTGCGCTGTCGGCAGCTTTCGCTGTTTCAGGAGCCTTGCAGGCAAAGCGGCTTAATAATGAAGGGCGCATAAAGCTGCTTGCTGCATGCGGCTGGCTGCTTGCCGTCTTCGAAGTCTACAAGCAGCTGTTCTTATTTCATATAGTCAACGGCGGAGTATATGACTGGTGGTACTTTCCGTTCCAGCTGTGCTCCGTTCCGATGTATCTGTGTATTCTGCTCCCGCTTATTCCGGAAAGATCCGCCCTCCGCTCTGCCATGCTGACATTTATGGCGGGGTTCACTTTCATCAGCGCCGCCGCGGCGCTGATATATCCGCAGGACTTTCTGCGTTCATACGTCACTCTTACCGCTCATGGATTCATCTGGCACGCGGTCCTCCTCTTCATCAGCCTGACGATCGGACTGTCAGGTATGGCAGATCTGTCGGGACGCGGTATCAGAAGATCTGTCATGCTGTTCCTCGTTCTGTGCGCTGCGGCAGTAAGCATAAACATATATGCCGAGCCGCTGATGCAGTCAGCGAACGCGTCAGGAGCCCTGGCAGAAAGCTATGCTGCAATGTTCTACCTCAATCCATATCACATATCTCCTCAGCCCGTAGTCGGCGCAATACAAAAGAGTGCCGGAATCCCTGCCGGGCTGGCACTCTATATCGCAGCTGTAGCTGCAGCAAGTATTATTGCAGATATCCTTTTCCGCAGATTCGGAAAGGACCATACGGGCTGCTAGCTGTCAGGGTCAGTCCTCCGGCGCAGCGGGATACTCGCCGCAGAGAAGTCTGTACGGAGGCTCATCCTCTTCTATCTCAGGAAACCTGTATACAGGCATATAGAAGCGGTTGTCTGTATTGTCATCGTTGCACTGAGATACTTCTCCGATCAGTACACTTCCCGATCCCGGAACTACATGGAATTCATGATACTGATGCGGCCACAGAGTCAGGCTCTCGCCCGGCTCAAGCCTGATTTCAGTTCCCGCCGGCACGGTAAATGATCGCCCGTCGGAATTCACGAGCACGTCAGTATCCGCAAGGCCGCCGTCTCCGTCATCATTGTAGATCCGGATCAGAAGGGTCCCGCCTCCGCGGTTGATGATATCCTCTGACTTGATCCAGTGAAAATGCATCGGTGATATCATGTTGTCACGCAGGAAGAGCAGTTTTTCCGCATATGTCTTGCGATACCGCGGATCGTGCTGGCTGCCGTTCCTGAGCGTAATAAGTCCCATTCCGATGCTGTCAAAGTCTCCGAGTCCGTAATCCGTAATATCCCATCCCAGCATATTGTCACGGATCTCATCGTATTCATGGCCTTTCTGCTTCCACTCCTCAGGAGTCCAGCTGCAGAAAGGCGGCAGAGCGAACCCGATTCTTCCGATCAGTTCCTCCATCTCTCTGATCACTCTGTTGATCTCCGATCTCTTCATGATATCCCTAGTATTTCTTCTTACGCTTCATATTCAGGTTGTAGCCTGTGACCGCCCCGACCAGACCTCCTGCGATGTGTGACAGGTTGGATACATTATCCTGCAGGAAGACTCCTTCGTATACCTGCTGACCTATGAAAATAACTGCTACAAGAATAACAGTAAGCGGGATCTCTCCTTCGTTGAACCCGGTGAAGGATGTCAGCAGTATGAACGCAAATACCACGCCGCTTGCTCCGCACAGAGCAATTCCCGGGAACAGGAAGTAATTGAGAAGAGCTGTGACAAGCGCTGTTGTCAGAATGACTTCGAGGATCTTCGGAGCCCCGTATTTCTCTTCCAGCATAGGTCCCAGCAGCAATATGTACATCATATTTCCGATGTAATGACTCCAGCCCGCGTGTCCGAGCACATGAGTGAAAAACCTCACATAAGTGAGCGGATTCGCAAGCGATGAATGGTATGTCATGAAAAGAAGCTTGTTGCTGGCTCCGAGAGTCAGGTAATTCGCTGCCATAGCGCCAAAACTAATAAATACGAACGCCAGAATCACCGGCGAATTGAATGTTATTTTCTTCTTCATCTCTTTTCTTATCCTTATGGCCTACCGGGCTCCGGTCCTCAGTATTCCTTCTATCACTTCGGCAACGCAAAGAGCAGTGTCGCCTGATGTCATCGTGACATCGCTCCTCCTGCTCTGCGCCAGTTCTCCGGCAGCTCCGTTGATATACGCTCCGGCTGCGGCCGCGAGCACCAGATCATCCGCGTTGACGCACAGAGCGGACAGAATGCCGGAGAGTACATCTCCGCTGCCTGCAGTCGCCATTCCCGCGCATCCCCGGTCAGTCGCAAGGACTCTGCTGCTTCCGGGTCCCGCGACAACGGTAGTGCTCCCCTTGAGCAGGACAGTCGCGTCAAGCTCATCAGCAAGATACGATGCTGCCTCTGAAGGATCAGCCTTGGCCTCCTCTATGCTCATGCCCGAGAGCCCTGAGAATTCTTTGAGATGAGGTGTCAGCACCAGGCGCGCGCGCGAGCTTCTGATGATCCCGTGATCCAGTCGCGCCATTGCATTGAGTCCGTCAGCATCGACGATGAGAGTCCTGTCATAGTGAGTCAGCAAGTAGCTGACAACCTTAAGCGTCTCATCCGAAAGTCCTATTCCCATGCCGAAAGCTATGCACTGGTACCGTTTGCAGAGAAACCCGATCTCCTCCTCGCTGAATACAAGCTCTCCGCAGTTGTCACTCAGCGGGTACAGGGTCGATTCGAGTATCTGAGGCGCGATGAGCGGACAGATGCTGCGCGGAGCCGCTGTAGTGGCAACGCCGGCTCCGCTCCGCATTGCGGCGTTCGACGCCGATGCGAGGGCATGTGCCGCAAGCCTTATAGCACCGCTGTATTTTAAGGATCCTCCGATCAGCGCAACATAGCCAAAGCTCCCTTTATGACAATCCGAAGGGCGCTCCGGGAACAGTTTTCTTATCTGAGCTTCAGTAATGAATTCAGTCTTCATATCTCTCCTCTGAGTCCAGTTTCACAAGATCATAGATCAGGGGATCCCTGATCAGATGTTTCCACACGGTGAGGGTCGCCCTGATGAACCGCGGGTCAAGCTCCGTTTCATCTTCTATCATCGGGCAGCAGTACGGAAGATCCGAATCGTTCCACACAAGAGTGAGTTCCCCTTCTTCAGTAATATGCGGAGCCAGGGGAAATGTCCTGCACTGGATCGGCCGCATCTCGCGCGGGCAGCGCGGCGGATCATTGCACCGTATCCAGCTGACCTTGCCGTGCCACGACTCAGGAAAATCATATTCTTCAGTACTCTGTGTATGCCAGGTGAGCCAGTCTGCGTTCCTGTCGTGGATCTTTTCTTCTCCGGGCAGAAGGTATATGCCCATGTCTTCTTCAGCAGCCGCGGTACAGCAGATCGAGCCGCATATCATGCCGCAGTCAAACGGGACCGGTGATACACGGTCCAGAAGCCTGTATATTGCTCTGTAAGTCCTCCTGCGTGTTGTTCCTTTGATCATAGTTCTCTTGAACGGTTGGTAGAGTCTACGATTGCGCGCATCACAGCGTGGCGCATGCCGCCTTCTTCAAGTGCCTCCACACCTTCTATAGTCGTACCTGCCGGCGAAGATACCATATCCTTGAGCGCTCCCGGATGCATTCCGGTCTCAAGGATAAGGCGGGCGGTACCAAGAACTGTCTGCGCTGCCATCTTCATTGCGACAGGTCTCGTCAGCCCCATCTTGACACCTCCGTCAGCCATTGCTTCAATGAACATGGCGACATAAGCAGGTCCGCCGCCGGACAGTCCGCAGATCGCGTCGATGTCGTACTCTTTCACCCATTCAACGATTCCTATCGACTCATAGAGGCTGACGGCAAATGCTCTCTCATCCTCTGTGAAATCAGTCTCCTTAACCAACCCGAACGCGCCTTCGAACACGAGCGCAGGGGTATTAGGCAGCAGCCTGAGTATCCTCGGCTTGTCACCGTCTATCGCATTTTTCAGTCTCTCGATGCTGACGCCTGCTACGATAGACATCATTGCTTTTCCTGCGAGCGCTTTTTTGCAGAGTCCCAGAGCCTCTTCCATCTGCTGCGGCTTGACTGCCAGCAGGATCATATCCGACTCAGCGCAGAGCGCTTCATCGTCCGCGCAGATATGCAGCCCGAGTTCCTCCGCTTCCCTGTTTCTGGCATCAAGGATGTCGTAGACGTTAATGTCTTCCTTTTTGAGTGTTCCTCTCTTCAGAGCGCCTTTAACGATGGCTCCTCCCATATTGCCGAAACCGATCACACCGAATTTCATTTTCTCAAGTCTCCCTTCTGATTATCTTAATCACCCTGTATCTGTTATATTGTATGAAAATCTGCTGTCGAATACTCCAGGAGCGCGTCATAGTCCTCCTGACCGAACAGCCCGATATAGTCATTGACTGCTTTTTTCAGGATCTCATGCGAATCATCCGGAAACGCCTTGCATATCTCATCCGCAACTGAGCAGTAGATGTGTGCTGTATGGTAGGCAAAATCCTTCATCGCGCTCGTCCCGAGTTCTGCTTTTCTCTCGCTTATTTTCTCCTGATCCCCGCTGCTGAGCGGAAGTCCCCAGTCAAAACGGCAGATATCACCGCCCCAGCTCATAGCTTTGCTGACAGGCGTACAGACGGCTCCGCAGCCGAAACCATGTCCGAACCCCTCATATACTGCGGCATCAACATTGACGCAGTACTCGCGGCCATATTCAAGGATATCGTATTTCTTCCAGGCTTCGCACCAGGCGCATTTACTGATATATGTGACGAGAGTCGGTTCTGTCTGCTCTGTGCCGAACTCCATCTGGCCTGCAAAGTCGGGTTTCCACTCTCCGTATGCCTGGTTGGTCCACAGACATACAGGATCTCCTCTGCGCTCAGCGCGCATAGCCATTCTGGCCCCGCGCTCCCGGCCATATCTCTTCATCCCCTCCTGGATCACCTCGCGTCCTTCTTCACCTTTTGCCAGCACTGTGTATTTACACAGGAAGGCAAACATCATCGCCTGATTTTCGATCTTCATAGGATCCCCCTTCCCTTATCTGTCATCTCATGGGCGGAATCCACCGGTCGCGGCTCCGCCGCCCCTTGCTCCGGCGGGATATTGTTATTCAATAAACAGTATAGCACAATAAGGCAATTATCTTCTTGTCTATTGAGCCCGATAGCAATATAATTATTTAGTTAATCGGGGAAAGAGGACTATTCATTACAGGAGAACGAAATGGAAAACAAACAGCGCGCATATACAGATTACGAATACAGAAACATCAAGAACCGCGAGCGCGAGGTTATACAGCAGATGCTTGACGAGCTCAAGAGCTCCAAAGACCGCCGCTACCTCTTCAAGGACAAGCATGCGGTTACGGATATCAAAGATATGCTCGCATATTCAGCTGAGAATCACCCGGATGATCCGCTGTTCAAGCAGAAATACAGTTCTAAGCTGCCGTATCAGGAGATATCATTCAGACGTGTATATGAAGATGTCAACGGTCTTGGAACTGCTCTTCTGGATCTTGGCCTTGGGGGAAAGCACATCGGAGTCATAGGCCGCAACTCGTCAGAATGGGGCGAATCCTATCTGGCTGTCATAGGCGGTGTCGGAGTTGTCGTCCCTCTCGACAGAGAACTCAATGAGGACGAGCTCCATCAGCTTACCATCAAAGGAGAACTGGAAGCTGTAATAACAATTAACAACAAGTATTACGAGATATTCAGGAATATCAAGGCAGCAGGCGACACTCAGCTCCGTTATGTGATCAACGCGGATATGGATCAGGACGAGTCGGCCGAAGACGGTCTTCTCTCCTGGAAGGAGCTGCGTGAGAAGGGACGTAAAAAAGTCTGGAGCGGTGACCGGAGCTATCTGGATGCCCGCATCATCAACACGGATCTCGCGGCTATACTCTTTACATCCGGTACGACCGGCGTGAGTAAAGGTGTCATGCTGAGCCACCGCAATCTGGTGCTCGACGCCATCCTCTGCCAGTCGATGTTCGAATGCCACCCTGGCGATACATGTTTTTCTGTACTTCCTATGCACCACGCATATGAGTGTACCGCGACATTCCTGACATGTGTATACAGCGGAGCCAGCATTGCTTTCAGCCGCGGGCTCAAATACCTGAGAAAAGATATTCTCGAAGCGAAGCCGACCATAATGCTGGCAGTTCCGATCATCATCGAGAATTTCTATAACATGATATTCAGAAGCCTGTACGATCAGGTTTCTGACAAGCTGCTTCTCAAGCTTATTCTTGAGAAGACTGCAGAGAAGCATATCCGTATCAAGCTCCCTCGCAAAATCAGAGCCAAGATCCGCGAGGTATTCGGCGGAGAGCTTCGGGCGATCATATCCGGAGGCGCAGCTATAGACTCGAAGATCCTGGATTTCTTCTGCGATCTTGATATCAACGCTCTGCAGGGTTACGGGCTGTCTGAATGCTCACCGATCGTCGCCCTCAATCCAGACAAGAAGAAGTTTATCAAGAACGCCAGCGCCGGCCACCTCCTGCCGTTCGTCGAGTGTAAGATCATCAACAAAGACGAGAACGGGATCGGTGAGATCTGCTTCCGCGGTCCTGTCATTATGATGGGATACTACAAGGATCCTGAGCGCACCGCAGAGGTCCTTGATGAGGACGGCTGGTTCCACACCGGCGATCTGGGTTATCTCGACAGTGATAACTACGTCTTCATCACAGGACGTAAGAAAAATGTCATCATCGCAGCCAACGGCAAGAATGTGTTCCCTGAGGAGCTCGAAGGTTATCTCCTCGGCAGCAAATACATCTCTGAATGTATGGTCTGGGGCGGTGACACAGATCCTTCCTCTCCATGGAACGGCATATGCGCTACGGTAAGGCTTGATGAGGAAGCGGTTAAGGAAAAGCTCGGCGAAGGCTATACTGATGAGCAGGCCGAAGCGCTCATCGAATCAGAGGTCGACAAGATCAACGAAGATCATCCGAGATTCAAGAAGATCGCTCACTTCATAATACGAAAGCGCGAATTCGACAAGACTACCGGTCTCAAGATACGCAGATTCGTAGAAGACAACAAACGCGCATAGATCATCAGACACTCTACAGACAAAAGGAGCATCCGTATTCAAAATGCGGATGCTCTCTTATTCTGATCTTATTTCTGTCTGTCTGCTGTGTTCCTGACCCCCAGGCAGGCGACTGCGCTGCCGGCGGCGCATACCGCGCACGCGATCCACAAGACTGTGCTGACACTCAGTACATCAAGCTGCCTTCCCGCAACAACACTCGCAAGCATATTTGCGATCATTGTGACTGTAAATGCAAGGCTCTGGGCTTTTGCGGAATCCTCATGCGCGATTATTTCATCAGCATACAGTACTATCGCACCTGTATAAAGTCCGAACGATGGTGCCTGCAGTACAAGAGCAGCTCCAAGCGCAGTAACTGAACCCGCGGCTGCAACAGCTGCCGCTTTGAGAGTAAACATGATGAAAGCGAACCTCAGCACAGAAGAAGTTCTCCACCTTTTAGTAAGTCTTGTGTAAAGCAGTACGACCGGCGTCTCAAACAGCGCCATAAGGCCGTTGAGAATCCCGAGATCCCCAACGCCGCCTCCGACATTTTCCACGACGTTGATAAAGAAACTGCACAGAGTGCCGTGAGAATAGAACGCCAGAACAGTTCCGAGCAGGATCAGGCTGAATCTTCTGTTTTCTGTCAGAAAGGTCAGGATCGATGATGCTTTCTCACTGCTCTCCGGCAAAACTGCCAGGCAACCGCCTTCAGATACGTTCCTTTTAAGATGGTTTCTGAAGTTGAGAAAAGCTATGAGCTGCATTGCGCATATCACGATCCCCGCTGCGGGGATGATCTTCTCCGAAATACTCTCGCAGAGGAATCCGAGCACAAAAGACGCCAGCACATAACCAATCGATCCGATGCCTCTGGCGATGCCGAAATCAATCTGCAGACCTCTGTGAACGGCATCTGTATATAATCTGAGATTCAGAGTATTGACTGATGTCGATACCGCGATGAACACGGAATAGACCGCAGATGTCACTGCCCCTTTTACCGGAAAAGCCACTAAAATAAAGAGAGCCGCAGCTTCTGCGGCCAGAACAGGCGGTATAAGAATCGCAGCACTGAGACTTTGGGACACGCTTCTGTCAATAAGGGACGCTAGACACGGACCCAGCAGAGAGCCCAGCAGTGTCCCCGAAGCCAGCACCATCCCTGTTTCAGTATTATCATAACCAAGATATTGTAGATATACTGCTGTAAATCCCATAAAAACACACATGCTCATCCAGTACGGAGCCTGTACGCATGAATATGGAATTGTCAGTGATCTCCTGTCCCCCATATACCCCTTTTTCTATTGATAATACAGTTTGTCGAGCTCATATCTTCTGAGCTTTCCTGTTATTGTCCTAGGCAGAGGTCTTCCGAACATCTCAATGTCAGAGATCTGCTGCGACATGATCATAGTTTTGTTATATTCTTCAACAGCTTCTCTCAGGCTTTCAATGTCAGCTCCTGCACCTGCAACCAGAACTATCTTACCGTCTTTTTCGATCAGCGCAATATCATGCTCTCCGCTCATCTCCGCAAGATCATTCTCATATTCCGGACAGCATACTTTCGTTCCGTCGCCCAGGACAAGTACATCGTTCTTGCGGCCCTGAATATGAAGTCTCCCGTCGCTGTCAAGCCAGCCAAGATCACCGGTATACAGCCAGGAGCCTTTCGGTATTTCCGGCAATCCGAGATAACCTTTCATCATGCATGGGGTCGAAACAGCTATCTCGCCGTCCGGTTCGATCCGGATCTGTGTATCAGGGCACAGGTGCATTGCGTCAAGGTCATCCATTCCCTGGGTAATAGCGATCCCGCTTGAAGTTTCTGTCAGTCCGTATCCGATATAGACGTCCAGTCCCCGTGCTGCCAGTTGTGATGCTGTCTCCTCACTGCAAGGCGCTGCGCCGATGAGGATCGTCTTCAGTTCCGGATTGAACGCGTCAGTTCTGAGCATCGTCTCGACGATTGACGGTACTGCGGGAAGTATAGTCGGGCGGAAGATCCTGCAAGCTTCAAGCCTTCTTTCCGGATCACCGCACAGGCATACCGTCGCTCCGTATGCCAGACCCCACAGGAGGCTGCAGACGAAGCCGTAAACATGTGACAGCGGCAGGATGCTCAGTATCCTGTCTCCCGGACCGCATGGCAGCATCTGCTGTCCGTTCCATGCGCTGCGGCAAAGAGTTTTAGACGAAAGCCTTACGACTTTGTTTCTGTTCGTGGTTCCTGAGGTGAAAAACAGCAGTTCTCCGTCGCCGGCGTGTACTGTAACGTCACAGATGAGTCTGTCAGCACCCGCATTGGCTTCTTCCAGAACTTTATCAGGCATCATGGGGTTCGAAACGAGAATGCAGCGGCAGGCTACGGCTGACGCAAACAGATCAACTACTGAATTCAGATCATGAGTAGCATAGACAGTGTCAGTCCCGCTGCCTTTCTTGAAGAATTCATCAGCCCGTTTCATTATTCTTACTGATAGTTCCGGATAGCTGACTTTGACCAGCATACCGTCTTCATCCAGGAACTCAAGCGCGGTCCCTTCTCTTAGTGCAAAAGACCTCGTCAGTTCTGTAAAGGATTCATATCTTTTCATGCTCAAACCTCGATATAAACTGTGCTTCCGTTATTTTTCCAAGAATGAGTACAACAATATTATACCACTTTACGGCGAATAACCAGTATTTTTGAACGTAAAGAAAACGGTCCTTTTTACGCACCATGGATCAGTGTGTAAAAAGGACCGGCCGGCTGTCACAGCATGATCTCGCTGTTTTCCTTGCCTTCGGCTATCATTCTGTTGAGGACCGATGCCGGCCTCTGCAGCAGCATCCCCAGTATAGCCGAGCCTATGGTAAAGAGGCACAGAACCCCCATGCACTTAAGATATGTGTGATCATATGTGCCTGCAATGCATTCACGCATCGCGTCCATAGAGTATCTGAACGGCATCGCCGGGTAAAGTATCCGGAATACTTTTGGCAGTACCTCTACAGGATACGTACCGCCGGAGCCGGCGACCTGGAGCACCAGTATTATGACTCCCGCCCCGAGCCCGATATTCTCAAGAGCGAAGACAAGCGCATAGTTGATCATCATGAACGTGATCCCATTCATGCATGCCTGAAGCACAAAGAGGATCGGATGATGGCACTGTATGCCTACATACAGCAGATCTCCCAGGGAAACTATCAGTGCCTGCGCGAGCCCGACAAACAGATACAGTCCGAACCTTCCGAAGAATCTCTCATGAAGTCTGGTATCCGTCAGATCCTTCCTCTTCCTGATTTCAGTTTTGATCAGGACGGCTGTCAGAAGCGCTCCGACCCACTGCGCGAGCACAGTATAGAAAGGAGCCATAGCTGAACCGTATTCTCTGATCGGATAGATGACCTCTGTCTTCATCCTGACAGGTGAAGACAGATACTCCGCGACGGATGCCTCCTCATTGGCGAGTATGTCATTAATATCTTCAAGCGACTCATTGCCTGCAAGTCTGCTGAATATCGCTGCAAGAGTATTTACACCGTTTTTGACATATCCCAGCGAGGTTCCGGTGCTGCCCAGGCTGTCCTGCAGATCCGCGAGCGCGTAACTGTAACCGTCGAGCAGCTCTTCGAGATCACCGAGATCACCCTGCATACCCGCAAGCGCATTCTGAGCGCTTGCCATGGAGCTCCTGGCTTCTGAAATGACATTGTCGAGCCTGCCGCTCAGATCGGCTGCCAGCGCTGAATCGATAGCTTCTGCTTTTTTCAGCGCGTTATCGAGTTTCTTCCGGAGCTCTGAAAGTTCTTTTTCTTTGTCTGCCCACTTTTCCTCAGATATTTCTTTCTGCTCCGCGAGTGATTTCTGGACATCCTCGAGCTGTGTACGTGTTTCCGCGAATTCCGCGGCAAGAGCAGTGTATCCGAGATCCGTAAGATATTTCTCAGTTCTCTCGCACGACTCGATCATCTGGTCGACCAGCGCACTGTGGCCGGGAAGAGTATCCGTTACGAATTTGTTGAAAGATATAACATCTCCCGCAGCAGTCACTATGTCATTGTTGATGGCTTCTATATCACTGATCAGCAGCTGCTTTTCCTCCTCGACCGCCGCAGCTGCCGCTTCGTCAGATGCGCTTGTGTCAGGCAGAGTTCCTGAAGCGCTGCCGATGATTGCCTCCTGTCCTTCAAGAGAAGTCTCGGCATCAGCCAGCAGCTGGTCAGAAACATTCATGAGGCTTGCCGCCGAATCCGCAAGTCCGTCAGCAGCGCTCAGCATGACTGACGCGTCTTCAAGTCTTGCGTTCAGTTCAGTCATTTTGCTCCCGAGATCTGAGAAAACTTTCTGAGGATCATACCCTGCCGCGTTGGCAACAGACGCAGCGTCCGAAACATATTTCGCCAGCGTCTCAACGAATGCCGCGTCTACCTGTTCCTGGACTGCGGACTTGGCTTTGCCCGTGATCTTAGGAGCAATAGCGTTTTTCTTCTCGTTCTCATAATAGATGAGCTTCGGATTCTGCAGATCACCGGTCACAAAAGAAAGCACATCCCTGCTGACGTCCTCAGGAATGATGAGCGCTGCATACTAGTCCCCGGCATATACCCCTTCGACCGCCGCTTCTGAATTCTCAG
>JAFRLN010000065.1 GCA_017431175.1 Mogibacterium sp. | reverse complement strand
GGCTATAAGCCTGATCAGAGCCTCAAGGCCGCTCTCGAGGAGAAAGGTCTGTGCGTTAAGCTGGTCGGTTCCGCTGTCAAGGACGGAACTATGGGTCCTGCAACAAGATCCGGCTATGACGTGGGCGCAGAACTGTTCAAGGCACCGAAGCCAAGCTTCGTAACACCGCCTGAAAAGATGGCTGCATTCGCTAAGGACTGCGCAATGAAGAAGCAGGAAGGCGTATACATGCTGTACGCTACCAACCCTGAAGCAATCAGAAGGATCCTGCCTGCACCGCTCGAGCCATATGCGCTGCCGCTGGTATATGTATCTGCCAACCACATCAATGAGCCTACATTCGCGGACAACTACTACGAATCGATCCTCGGTGTCTATGCTACATACAAGGGCCAGCTGGGTCTTTACTGCATCAGCCTCGTACTCGGAGGTCAGGGCGCAGAGATGGCAACAGCTCTCGGCCGCGATGTACTGGCTATTCCTAAGAAGGTAGACGCTGAATTCGTTATCAGAAAAGATGACGCGAAGGGCAAGGTCGATGTCAGCGTAGCAAGAAGAGGCACGCAGCTCATCAATATGAAGCTCAGACTGGGAGAGTACAATCACCCGATGACTCACCTGATCTTCCAGGCACCTGCACCGGGCAGAGAGACCAAAGGATTCGGCTACTACTTCCACTTCGATCAGGTTCCTGACGCAGAAGGCGGATCTAAGTTCAGCACATGCCTTACCAAGGTACTGTGCCAGTACGAGTACACCGGATGGATCCCTGCATTCGTAGAGGAGTTCGAGCTCAGGTCAAGCGTTGATGATCCATGGGCAGAGCTGCCTGTAGAGACCATTATCGGAGCAGGATTCTCAAATAATAATCTCTTCCTCGGAAACAGCCTGTTCTGCGAAGAGGCTGATCCGGATGAAGTAATGCCTAAGATCATGCCTGCATGGTATGACCTCAGCGCATTCGGAGTAACAGGGCGCAAATAACACGCAGAGAACTCCGTCCGGAATAGAAACAGACCCTTTACTGTTCTTTCCTTCTGAAAAAGGAGCTCCCGCAATCAGCGGGAGCTCCTTTCCATTGTGTGTCAGGAATACTTTTCTGACGGATATACTCAGTCGTCGATCGTTTTGGACAGCTTATTGCCCATAGGCGCCGTCATGTCTGCAATGAACTGGCCCTGCGCGCGGATCGGTCCGTCATACTGATCGTGTGTGAGGATATAGAATGTCTCTCTGGAGAGCATATCGAATACCTTCTCACTGGTCTCATCAAGAGGAAGTCCGTTGTCAAGGAGATACTTATTGAAAGCATAGAACTTCTGGTACTTTTCAGACTTGTAGTACGGATCTTCAGGATCTATTGCGTAGCGCTCAGGTCTGTTCTCATCGCTCTTATAGAGTTCTGTCTGTATGAAACCCGGGCAGAATACGGAGACGTCGATATCATCTCCTGCCGCTTCGAGCTGTTTATAAGTAGACTCCGAAAGAGCTACCGCTGCATGCTTTGTCGAGAAGTACGCAGGGCCGGGACCGGATGTGATAAGTCCTGCTATGGAACAGACATTGAGGATCTGGCAGTGATTCCCTTGCTTTCTCATCTGCGGAATGAAATTCCTCATCATGTACCAGTGTGAATAGACGTTGGTCTCGAATATCCAGTGCAGGTCATCATCTCTGAAATCCCACACATCTTCATTCATCGATACCCCGGCGTTGTTGACAAGGATATCGCAGCGTCCGAACTTATCCATCACAAATTCAAAAATCTTATCGCATTCTTCTCTGAGTGATACATCTGCCTGGATACAGTAAGATGTCCTGCCCAATGCCTTGATTTCTTCGCAGACCCTTGCGACCTCATCTCCGTGAATGTCAGCCACTATGACATCTGCTCCCCTTGCCGCCATACCAAGCGCAAGTTTTCTGCCTATGCCTCTTGCGGCGCCTGTGATAACAGCCTTCTGATTTTCATATGTTCTGATCATTTCTTTTCTCCTTATCGTCCCTTATGAGATATACAATACGTCTGCAATGATTTATTTGACGCTGCCGGTTCCGGACGCAGCTTTGATGCCCATCTCCTGCGCGATCTTCATTACCTTCTCCTTAAGGCCTGCAAGGCTAGGTCTTCCATTCGTAACGACATCCTGTGTCTGCGCCAGGATGACAGGATTATGCTCAGGATGATACAGAATATAGAAATCGCCGTTTTCCATAGCCTTGAATACGTACTCTCCGACTCCGTCTATCGGCTTGCCTGTCTCAATGACATCCTTACAGATCGCAAGGCTTCTCTTAAAAGCATCGCTCTGATAGAACGGATCATCAGGCGCCTGATATCTTGCCGGTCTTCTTGTCTCGCTCCTGTCGAGGGTCGTCTGAATGAATCCAGGGCAGAAAATACTGATGCTGATATTATCCACGCCCTTTTCCTCGAGCTCATACGCCATACATTCAGAAAGCGCTACCGCCGCGTGTTTTGAAGCATAGTACGCAGGCATCCCTCTTGTAGTCAGGAGTCCTGCGACCGAGCATACATTGAGTATCTGGCATGGTGTTCCCTGCTCGATCATGATAGGAATCACCTGTCTCATGAAATAGATATGCGCATGATAGTTGGTGTCTGAATGCCACAGCCAGTCTCTTACGGGCATTGTAAGAATGTCACCAAACTGAGCGATACCTGCATTATTGATAAACAAGTCTATCCTTCCGTACTTGTCCATTACGTATTTAACGACTTTTTCCGTCTCTTCATACAGCCCGACATCTGCCTGGACCGCGGAAAACTCTTCTGCGCCGCACTCCATAGCAGTCTTTTCGAGGTCAGCAAAATCACTTTCGATATCCACAGCGACGATCTTCATTCCGCGCATAGCCGCCTGTTTTACAAATTCTTTGCCGAATCCGTTATTAGCTCCCGTTATAACTGCTATCAGCCCCTTGTATTCAGTCATCTCTTTCTCCTTTCATCTAGAATTCCTGCAGTAACTATTCTGCTAAACCGTTCTGATACTCTGTTTCTGAGTAAATATCGATAACCGGCTTCTCTGCCGCATACTGTGCCATCCGAGGCAAGCAAGCCGGATTATGTACTTTAATCATATTTCAACTGTCTTTTTTCCGACATATTACGTGTATATAAAAAAGTCACTATGCTTTGTGCATAGTGACCTAATGATCGTTTTACATCTTCCTGTGTATTCCGGTCCGGTTCACCGAAGCAGACCGCTTATTCGGCTGAGCTTTATTCCAGTTCCACAGTCCCCGGCGGTTTGCTCGTCAGGTCATAGAATACTCTGTTGACATGATCGACTTCATTCACAATACGTGTCATCACCCGGTCGAGCACTTCCCAAGGAAGATGTGCCGCCTCGGCAGTCATGAAATCCGAAGTAATGACCGCGCGCAGCGCAATGGCATAATCATAAGTTCTGAAGTCTCCCATGACTCCGACGGTCTGCATATTGGTGAGCGCCGCGTAGTACTGGCTGATCGAACCGGCAAGACCGGCAGCCGCGATCTCCTCTCTGTATATCGCGTCCGCGTCCTGCACGATGCGGACCTTATCAGCTGTTACCTCTCCTATGATGCGTATGCCAAGTCCCGGTCCCGGGAACGGCTGCCTGCTTACTAAGTACTCCGGCAATCCGAGTTCTCTGCCCAGCTGCCGCACCTCATCCTTGAAGAGCATTCTAAGCGGCTCTATGATCTCTCTGAAATCGACATAGTCAGGAAGACCGCCGACATTGTGATGTGACTTGATTACAGCAGATTTTCCGAGTCCGCTCTCGATGATATCAGGATAGATCGTTCCCTGAGCCAGGAAATCAACTCTCCCAATCTTCTTCGCCGTTTCCTCGAATACCCTGATGAACTCTTCACCTATGATCTTACGCTTGCTTTCAGGCTCGGTAACACCTGCCAGCTTCGCGTAGAATCTTTCAGCTGCATCTACCTTGATGAAGTTAAGGTCAAACAGTTTGCCGCTTCCGAATACATCAGCAACTTCATCTGCTTCATTCTTGCGGAGCAGACCGTGATCAACGAAAACGCAGGTAAGCTGCGGGCCGATCGCTTTGGCAAGGAGCGCCGCGACTACCGAAGAGTCCACGCCGCCTGACAGCGCGAGGAGAACTTTGCCGTCACCGACCTTGTCCCTGACAGCCTGTATCTGTGTCTCAGCGAACGAATCCATCTGCCAGTCCTGACTGCATCCGCAGACATCCAGCACAAAGCTTCTGATAAATTCAGCTCCGTGCTTAGTGTTGTTTACTTCCGGATGGAACTGAACCGCATAGAAGCCTCTTTCACGGTTCTCCATCGCTGCTACCGGACAGTCATCTGTATGGGCTGTGATCACAAACCCCTCAGGAGGACTGCTGATATAGTCAGTATGACTCATCCAGCAGATGTTCATATCATCAGCAGAAGCAAGTATTCCGCCCTTGTCATCGATCACGACTTCGGTGTGTCCGTATTCGCTTGTCGGCGCAGAGTCTATGCTTCCTCCCAGGCGGTATGCCATAAGCTGCGCACCGTAGCATATTCCAAGTATAGGAATGCCGAGTGAGAAGATTCCGTCATCTATCGAAGGCGCGCCTTCTCCGTAAGCGCTCTGTGGCCCGCCTGTGAATATGATCCCGCTTGGGCCTATCTCACGGACGAGAGCCGCGTCCACTTCGTCAAAATTACGGATTTCCGAGTAAACTCCGCACTCTCTGACACGGCGGGCGATCAGCTGATTGTACTGTCCGCCGAAGTCTACTATAAGAATCATGGATCCCATCTTTTCTCTCCTTTACAGAGTTCTGACCGCTGGTTTACATCTATCCCGCAAGAGATATTACATAATATACTCTAACATATTCTCGGCAGCAATTCACCACCTGGCTGAGGGAGAAGTGTCTCAGCGCCTATCTCGGTAGTCATTACGACTTTCCCCGGAAGCTCGTCGGTGATCTCTCCTATGACAGCCGCTCCTGCCGTGTATTTCCCCTGTCTGAGTACTTCGACTATCTTATCTGCTTCTTCTCCCGGAGCTATAATAACCAGGCGCCCTTCACATGCCAGATAGAGCGGCTCAAGCCCCAGCATCCCGCAGACTCCCCTGACAGCTCCATCAACAGGGACTGACTCTGCATTGATCCTGACACCGACATTACTCTGCTCTGCGATCTCGTACAGAACAGTGCCGACTCCGCCGCGTGTAGCGTCTCTTATGACATGTACATCATCAGCGGCAGACAGGACGGAATCCACAGCGCCCCAGAGAGGCGCGCAGTCACTGTCAACATCAGCTTCGATACCATATTCATTACGCGCGAGCAGGATCGTGCAGCCATGCCTTCCGACATCTCCGGTTACAATAACCGCATCTCCCGGTCTTGCCAGCGCTCCGCCTGTCCTCACGCCTTCTTTTATCCTTCCTATCCCGGTAGTCGTGATAAACACCCCGTCTACCTGGCCTTTGCCCGCAACTTTGGTATCGCCCGCAACGATCCTGACGCCGGCCTCTGCAGCTGTTTTCTCCATAGCAGCGGCTATCTCTTCAAGCTTATCCATAGGGAAGCCTTCTTCTATGACAAAAGCGCAGGTCAGATAAAGCGGCTCTGCCCCCATGCACGCAAGGTCATTGACCGTACCGCAGATGGACAGTTTTCCGACATTGCCGCCCGGGAATTCGTAAGGTGAAACGATAAAACCATCAGTCGACATAGCCAGTCTGCCTGCTTCTACTTCAAGAACAGCAGCATCGTCTGCCGTAAAGAGAGGGTTAGCAAAGTGCGCGGCAAACACTTCATGTATCAGTTCAGATGTCTGCCTTCCTCCTGCTCCGTGTGCAAGTGTTACAGTCTTACTCATCTATTGTCTCCTTCCTGTATGCGTACCACGCCGCACAAGTTCCTTCATTGGATACCATGCAGGCTCCGATCGGGTGAAGCGGAGTACATCCCTTGCCGAATACTTTGCAGTCCGCAGGTGTGCATTTGCCCTGAAGCACATCCCCGCATCTGCAGGCAGGGTTAGGTCTTCCCTTGATCTCAGGAAGATCATACTTCTTCCTCGCGTCATATGCCGCATACTCTTCGCGCAGCCTGAGTCCTGACTGAGGTATCACCCCAAGACCTCTCCATTCTGAATCGCAAGGTTCCATGACTTCTTCCATCATGCGCTTGCCCGGGATACTTCCCTCGTCCGTCACCACTCGCGGATAGCAATTCCTGAAGAAAGGCTTTCCTTCCTGCAGCTTGACCACAGTGACCGCGAGCGCGGCAAGTATCTCCTTAGCTGTAAATCCCGCAACGACTCCGTAAATGCCTTCATCTACCAGCCTGGCGCAGGAATCTGCGCCGGTTATGGCATTGACATGGCCGGGGTACAGGAACGCGTCTGCACTGCCCTTGAGCGTGCGGTAAGCATTGGTCATGGTTTTGTTAGCCGTCAGGATCGAGAAATTGTCAAGGCCATTCTCAGCAGCCATTTTAACAGCCATGCATGCCGAAGGTGTCGTGGTCTCAAATCCCACAGCAAGGAACACTACCTGCTCATCCGGATGGTCTATCGCATACCGGCAGGCATCGGTCGGCGTATATACCGGCAGCACTCTGGCGCCTTCGCTTCTCGCTCCGGCAAGGCTCTTCTCTGTACCCGGGACACGTATCAGGTCACCGAATGTAGTGATCGTGCAGTTGTGTTTTTCCGCCAGATATACAGCTTCGTCAATAAAGCCGACCGGTGTTACACAGACCGGACACCCCGGTCCGGATATCAGTTCTATATTCTCAGGGAGTATATTCCTGACACCGAGCCTGAAAATCTCATGAGTATGAGTGCCGCACACTTCCATGATGCGGAGTTTCGGCCCGCTGTATCCCTGGATTATTTCCTTTGCGGATCTCTTTTTGTTGTCGCTCATATTGTTCCCGATACTTCTACAGAAGCTCCTCCAGCAGCGCATCTGCCTCTTCATCATCATCTGAGGTGATCTTAGCGATCGCCACTCCTGCGTGCACCATGACATAATCGCCCGGATCGAGCTGTTCGAGCAGTTCGGCCGAGACCTCCCTCTTAGCTCCGGATGCGTCTACAAGCGCCATGCCGTTTTTGACTGTCACTACTCTGGCAGGTAATCCTACACACATTTCTACTTCCTCCTTTTACATATGAAGTTCATCTATCTGATCGACTGTTCTCTCCACAGTCTCCGGACCCTTTCCTTCAGGGTCATTTTCTTTCGATCTATATAAAGCTCTTGCGGCTACTGCAGCCTGCCCGAGACATATTCCACCATCATTAGGCGGGACCATACTGTGTATCAGGACCTCGAATCCTTCATCTTCCAGCCTGCTTCGCACATGCGCAGCAGCAGGCGGTTCTGGAATACGCCTCCGCTGAGAGCAGCAGTCTGAACACCTGTCTTCTCTCTTATCCTGCAGCACATTTTTACGATCCCGTCTGCAAGAGACTGATGGAATATCCAGGCAAGCTCTTCCACAGATCGTCCTGCGAGCCTCTGCTCAGTAAGCCACATGAACATATCATCCGTATTCTGAATAAGCGCCCCGTCTTCTGCCCTGCGGATTTCCGGAGCAGGCATCAGTGCCTCTTCTTCAGATCCGTTTCTGTAATGTATAGTTCCGGGATCCTCGCTCCACTTCTCTGCTGTAAACTGCAGTGTTGTGGATGCTTCGCCTTCGAATGTTGATATCCGTCTGATCCCGAGAACAGCGCTGACAGCGTCAAACAGCCTTCCCGCGCTGGTCGATCTTATGCTGTTGATATTCCTGTCAGCCATCATGAACTGGACCCTCAGCTCCTGATCAGAACAGAGACCGAGCTTTTCAACGATCGCCGTTGTTTTCTCCCTGTCTCCCGCCGCGGCATATATCATGGATACGGCTATTCTCCAGCCTTCTTTCGCTGAGATATCTCCGCCTGTCTGGAGGAAAGGAGCGATATATCCTTCTCTTGTATATCCGTCCAGATCCGCAAGGAGAAACTCTCCGCCCCAGACGCTGCCGTCATCTCCGTAACCTGTACCGTCGAATGAAACGCCGATCACCTTATCAGCGCGGTCATTCTCAGCAAGACATGACGCGATATGCGCATAATGATGCTGGACCTCTATCACCGGAAGCCCCAGTTCGTGAGCTACTGCGGTAGTGTTGTACTTAGGATGCTTGTCGCACGCAACGACTTCCGGCTTTGCCTCAAGAAGATCGCACATCCTTGTGATCGATTCCCTCAGAGCTCTGACCGTACGGATATCCTCTGTATCACCGACATACGGAGACGGATAGAAGAGATGATTCCGGGATACGCAGAAAGTATTCTTGAGTTCGCCTCCGACTGCGAGTACGCTGCCGGTACACGGCATCCTGAGCATGAACGGAAGCGGCGCATATCCTCTTGAACGCCTTATCATATACGGCTCACCCTTGTGAAAATCCATGACGGAATCATCCGCGCGAAGTCTGATAAGACGGTTGTGAGAGAGTATGGTGTCGCACATCCTGGACAGTTCCCGGACTGCGTCTTCATCGTCCCTGCAGATCGCTGCGCCGGATACGTTGCCGCTCGTCATCACAAGGCAGTCAGGCATCTTAATACCATCAGGATAATCGAAGAGCAGCATCTGTACAGGAGCGTACGGCAGCATCACTCCGATCGCGGGATTGTCCGGTGCGATGCCCGGCGCCAGCAGAGTATCCTGTCCTGACTCCCGCTTGCGGAGAAGGAGTATCGGCTTCTGATGACCATCGATGATTTCTTCCTGATACTCTTCGATAATACATTCTCTGCGGACTGCGTTGATATCCTTCATCATGACCGCAAACGGTTTGGCCGGCCGCGGCTTGATATCTCTGAGTCTCTGTACTGCGTTCTGATCTGTCGCGTCACAGCACAGATGGAATCCTCCTATACCTTTGATTGCAACGATACCGCCACTGCTGACAATGCGTCTGACCTCTGTGATCGCCGGTCCGCCCTTCATCCATTTCGGAAGAGACTTTACATCAACAGGAAGAGAAGCACTTCCGTCAGTCGGGATCAGATAGACCTCCGGCCCGCAGTCGTTGCAGCAGACCGGCTGAGCATCATATCTTCTGGTCTCTGCATGTGTATATTCATATTCGCACTGAGGGCACATCGGAAATTCCGACATGCTTGTGCGTATCCTGTCATAAGGCATACCGTCGAGTATGGTAGTCCTCGGGCCGCATGAAGTACAGTTGATGAAGGGATGCAGATACCGCCTGTCATTCGGATCAAACAGTTCTTTTTTACACTTGCTGCATGTCGCTATGTCAGGCGACACAAATATCTCTCCGCTGACTTTTGCGCTTTCGATGATCGAAAAGTGATCGTCCTTGCCTATGTTCTGAGGCGCATCCTCCCTGTCAAGTTTGAGTATTATGGCTCTCTCCGGAGGATTGTGCTTCAGGTCATCAAGAAAAGCATCGATATCTCCAGCCTCGCCCTGAGCGTCTATCTCCACATACGGGCCTTTATTGCTTACACTTCCTCTAATGCCGTGTCTGTTCGCAAGTCTGTCGACAGACGGGCGGAATCCAACGCCCTGAACTATTCCATATACCCTTGCTATGACAGCATGCTGCATGTCAGTTACCTCTTTTATGAATTATGTATAAAATCTGACCGATTCTTCTCCGGCAAAATGGCCGGATACAGCAAAGTGCGGCAGATCTATGAATTTACCGCCAAAATCTCCGGCAGCTCTTCGGAATGATCCGTCGGCAATGATAATATCCCAGCTGCCGTTTCCGATCAGTTCAAAAAAGTCTGATTCTTCCCGTATCCTGAGATCTCCGTCTTCGGACAGCTCATCATCGAGCATGAACCAGGTTGCCGCTGTGATCTGCGGCTTATCTCTGAGCCCGGCTGCTTCCTTAAGAAGTACCTCTCTCAGAGCATTTGCTCTTACCTGCTGATGAATGATCAGGATCTTTTTTCCCTCAAGATCTTCAGTGCTGAGAGGAATCCCGCGGCGAATGTCTTCTATAAGCGGGTCTGAGCATTCATACGGCGTCCCGAATCTGTCTCTCAGATATCTTGCTGCTTTAAGCCCGGAAGCAGCAACAACTATGTTCTTCTCCATCCTTGCGGCATCAGCGAAGTCTTCAAACGAGCTTCCGGCGCCGTAGCATATGACTTTTTCAGTTCCTGACGCGGTAAGATCGTCCGTTATCCTTTTGCCCGCGGTCAGACTGTCAGAGTCAAGTGGAGTCACCCCTATGACTCCTGCAGAGCGGGGAATCACTTCTCCGGCCGCAGCATCTGACGCGAATCTGCTGAAGCATTCAAGGTATGTCTTCTCAATGCCCGAGTCATACCACAGAGCTCCGTTGCTGTCCACGGTGATGACCGGAAGGCCGATCCTCTTCTCCGCCATACGTCTCAGTGCTTTATAGTCCGTAGCGATCGTAGCCGGGACCGGAGTGCCGATGATGGCAACGAATTTTGCGTCTATCTTATCCGATGCCCTGACGATCTTCTCTATCATAAGATCATCTCTTCCGAGAATGGCGTCCATATCTCTGAGTCCGGCAGAGAAGACTGCGCTCTTGGTCCGGAGCCATCTGGGCTCATCAAATCCGCAGACATTTCCCGCGCATCCGCCGGCGTCGCATATTATTATCATGCATCCGAGTTCATACAGAACAGCTGCCGCTCCGGACTGGTCAGGCGCGAACGGATATATTATCTTGTGAAGTCCTTTCACGCTCATGCGAGGGCCTCCGTCATTTTCTCAAACAGTTTTGTTACTCCCGAATATCCGAACGGCTGCTTCTCTTCGTTCCACGGCACATTAGGACAGTCAGGATGATAGTATTCTGCATCTTTGCCGATCGTAAGGTCTGCGTCCGATCTACTGCAGTCATAGCACAGCATGGTCGGTGACAGATTCGTAAACAGCCTGGTCTCAGGCGATATCTCAGCAAGATGTCTTATATAAACATAGTCTTCGCGGGATACGTTGGAATATATCTCCGGAACTCTGAATCCGTATTTTACGAGCGCGAGCGAAAGCTCAAAAGCATTGGCGTTGAGCATCTCTCCGACAGTAATACTTATGCTGCCGAATCTGTCTCTGAATTCCGACACCGTCCTTTCAGCCCGTTCTCTGTAAACAGAGTCATCAAACGAAGCGCCGATGCTGCCTGCGAAAGCATTATACTGGTTCGCGATCTTATCGGTCTGGTAGAGCCTGGTCAGCTCAAGATAAGGTATATTGAGCCTCTTTGCCAGATCATCAGCCGCAGTCCTCGCCTCGTGATTGAGAACAATGTTGAAATTAGCCTTAGACATGCCAAGATAGCTCTCATAATCCCCGCACCTTGATATCTCGTTGATCTTTCTCACGCCTGCCTGCCTCAGGAGATCATACAGCTCGCAGTCATCCGTCAGCGGTGAGAAGTATCCGAGAATATTGACTGTGCGCGGATCCCTCCTGGCCGGTTCAAGCAGAGAGTATACCGCTTTGCGCACCAGCACCATAGGAGGTTTCCTGCCCTCACGTGTCAGCGCGTACATATAACATGGCCTCACAGGAACTCCTGATATCTCTTCTGCTTTTCTGCAGACTCTGTCCCAGTCGGTACCGAGCAGAGCATCAACACAGGTCGCGCAGATCATTACAACAGAAGGCTTTACATCCAGATAATCGACAACTTCGCGCACTGCATCAGGCACTCTTGCCAGATGATCGCCGTTGACTATATCTGACTCATCCATGAGCAGGAAGAAGAATCTGTCCTCATAGCCCTGGATCTCAGACAGAAGCTTGGTATTGCGCCCGCAGCATCCCGGTGCTACCAGGAGCATCACCGAATCCGGCACTGCAAGTCCTGCTCTCTTGACGCCGAACCCGGTCGCGCCCGGAGAGTTGAATGCAAGTGTCGCAGGTGAACTGTATATAAGCTGGGTAGCGGGTATCAGTTCCTGAGGTATATTATCTGCTCCTGCTTCATTGAGTTCTCTGATGGATATACTGTATGGTTCTCTGATCATTTATCTGTCCAGTTCCAGAAGCCTTTCTGCAAGTTCAGTAAATTTACGGCTTATCGGCAGATCAGGATCGCCTTCGATCACTGTCATGCCCTGTTCTTCGAATTGATTGATCTCGTCACTTCTCGGGATATCTCCGACTATTTCAAGGCCCTTTTCCGCTGCGAAGTTTCTGACTTTTTCTTCTTCTCCCGGTATATTTCTGCGGTTCAGAATGATTCCGGCCACATCAGCATAACCTCTGTCGGCAAAATTCTCGACCGCACAGCATATATTGTTTGCCGCGTACAGAGCCATCTTCTCTCCGGAAGTCACGATCAGTACATGTTCCGCGTAGCCTTCTCTGATAGGAGCGGCAAACCCTCCGCAGACCACGTCTCCGAGCACATCGTACATGACAACATCAGGCTTTACTGTCTCAAAGAGTTCCAGCTCCTCGAGAAGATTGAAGGTTGCGATGATGCCGCGCCCGGCACATCCGAGCCCCGGAGTCGGACCGCCCGTCTCAATACAGAGAATACCTCCGAACCCTGTTTCAGAGATTTCATCTATCGACGACAGATCATCTCCGTGATCTCTTATATACTCCATGACAGGCTGCTGCGCCCTGCCGCCCAGCAGATTGATCGTCGAGTCTGCCTTAGGATCGCATCCTATCTGGATGACCTTTTTGCCCAGAGCGGCAAAAGCTGCCGACAGATTGGCTGTCATAGTTGATTTTCCGATACCGCCTTTACCGTATATCGCGAGCTTTAACATGTAGTTTCTCCTGAATTGATTCTCGTAATAAAAAGGCTTTTTCATCCGGATGCCCGAAATGAAAAAGCCTGCTTAAGACATAGTAAAAGAACTGACTATTCTCATTGATACTTGTTCTTAGCACACTTCCCGCTCGGAACTTCCTTGCAGTCAGGATGTTACAGAACCATTATACTTTATTTCAGAATTAATACAAGCCCGATAACCAGTCGTTCTGTTTCCGTCACCTCAGATGCCGTGACTCTCTTTCTGCTGTTTCTTGAAATCGTATCCACCGTAGGTGATAAGCCCCTGGTCCAGCAGATCCGTGATTATTTCCTGTGCGAGCAGCTGGACATTATACGAGTGCGAATAATGTTCCGCTCTGGTTTTGAGGAAGTCATGGATCTTTTCCGCGTCTTCTACTTTGAATCTGTACAGATTGAACCCCTTGTATCCGAGCGAACCTTCTCCGTTAGGCGGGTAATCATACTGTAAAGTCAGGACCTGTCCCAGCTTCTTTATCAATTCATTTCTTTCCAAATTCATATTTCCGCCTCCTGCTTTACTTCTTCTCCCTGTAACGGACCACTTCTTCGCCATCCTTGATGATCATATCCATATTCTCCACACAGATGTCATGGATGTCTTTGAGCGGGTCACCGTCTATCACCAGCATATCGGCGTTTTTGCCTCTGGTGATGGATCCTGTGATGTGATAGCATCCGAGCGCTTTCGCTCCGTTCGCCGTACCGGCGATGATCGCATCCATTTCGCTCATACCGCAGCAGTCCACAAATCTCTGGATCTCTCCTATAGTGGTGACTCCGTAAGGCGTCGAATCCAGGTTGAAACTGTCTGATCCTGTGGTGATGATGACCCCCATTTTGTAGGCTTTGTTAACGTTATCGTACAGTCTCGCAAGTTCTTTATCTACAAGGGTACGGCCTTCATACTTGTCGTGCACGCCCGGAATGTATGTCGGAGGATAGGTTGACAGCCACGCCGGAAGGAAGTTGATCGTCGGGCAGAAATAAATTCCCTTTTCGAACATCTTCTCCATGGAGTATTCGTCTATTTCAAAACCGTGAATGATGAAGTCAACACCTGCGTCGACGGACGGAGCAGTCGCCCCGTATGTATGCGACCAGACAGGGATCCCTCTCATCGCGGATTCTTCTACCACCGCTCTGATCTCTTCGTATGTATAGTGATGATCGCGGGATGTGTCCCATCTGTAGATCCCGCCTCCTGTAGCCCATATCTTTATGGCGTCAGGACACTCTCTGAGTCTGCGCCTTACAGCTTTGCGAAGTTCCCACGGGCCGTCGACCGCCTCTGCCCATGGATGGCCTTCATTTACTTCCCGGATGGAACAGTTATGTGAATCTCCGTGAGAGGCTGTTGCGCAGAACCCTCTTCCTGTAGCGATGACTCTCGGTCCCTGCATCTGACCTGTGTTGATCATGTCTCTGATAGGGATCCCGAATCTTGAGATCTCACCGACTGTCGTCAGTCCGTTTTCCAGACAGTCATGCGCCTGCTGAACAGCAACGACTGCCTTCTGAAGCAGCGGTTCTCTGACCCAGTCTGAATCATTATCATTGAGATTACCGCTGAAGTGAAGGTGAGAATCTATGATCCCCGGCATGAGCGTCTTGCCGGTAACATCTATTACTTCATAGCCTTCAAGACTTGGCGCCATATCATAGTTTCTCTCGCCGGCGTATACGAATCGGCCCTGATCGATCATTACAAGCGAATCCTGGACCGCCGGTCTGTGCCTTCCGGTGATCAGCTGACCTCCGGTAAAGGCTGTTTTCATATAATGTCTCTTCCTCATCCTTTCGCTCCTTTTCCTGAAGCATGCCGTCTGATCGATTCATCCTTACGGCAATGCTTTAGTATTGATAAGAATATTATACACATTTTGCCGGAGTATTGTCCCTCTGACCGGCAGGCATTTTCTGATTATCGGGTGTCAGGGGTTCTGTTGTATGCACCGGTTTCCTCAGCGGACACTTTTTTCTTATTGAAGCGGTCCCCATACGAACAGCCCTTCTGCGCCGGCAATTTCTCTGACCAGATTCAGCAGTCTTTCATCGGGGCTGAAGAGTGTCATATGTGTATCGTCCGGTTCCGAAAGGATCATTCCATCATCCATGATGATGTACATATAACGATCACGCATCTCTTCATCGATTCTGTCCGGAGGAGGATTACATGTCGCACCGTTGTCTGTATATATGTCCATATAGCAGTTCAGTTTCAGGATCAGATTGATATGTTTCAGCTTGATCGCTGTCAGCCGCTCTTCTGTAAGAAAGTATTTCTCTACGGCAAAGAATTGTCCGGGACTGTCCTTGGGAACCTGTTCCGGTAAAATGTCTATGATCCAGTATGGCTCCTGAATCAACTCGTCGATAGTCTTTTTCAATTTCCTGTCACTCCTCTCGATAGTGCGGAAAAGGAGACAGAGAACCGGCCCCCTGTCTCCCTGCGCTGTCTCAGTGAAATCAGCTGCCGGAATAGTATCCGATCTGATTAGTATCCTGCCCCGTCTTCCCATCTGCTAAACCAACCAGCAACATTGCTTTTAATGGTTGGAAAACTTCTGAGTATTCACGGT
>JAFRLN010000064.1 GCA_017431175.1 Mogibacterium sp. | reverse complement strand
GTTTTCTCTTCTTTCATAATCTTTCTCCGTCCTGCATCCAGTTTTACACAAAAATGCCAGTTTCCCGCATGACAGGAAACTGGCTGATTTCTGTAAATGCTAGATCGTCATTTCCTTGCCGATAATGATCGGTTTGTCGCCGGTTCCGTAGATCTTGACGCCGTCTTTGATCTTGACATACTTGTCGCAGATAACGTTGTCAAGCACTACGTCTTCCCCGATATCACCATGCATCATGATAACACTGTTTCTGATGATGGAGCCCTTGCCTATATTAACACTTCTGAAGATAGTGCTGTCCTCAACCTTGCCCTCGATCCTGCAGCCTGCAGAGATAGTGGAGTTGCGGATATCTGAGTCAGGAGTGTAGAAGACAGGAGCTTCATCCTGTGTCTTGGTAAATATTGGCCTTGCAGGGTTGCAGAATACCTCATTGCGGATGCCGTAATCTGTCATTCCCTTGTTGACCTGGAGCAGATCGGCTGTGTTGCTGATCTTTCCGAAATAACCGCGGAATTCAAATGCGCCTACATCGATCTTATCGAGATTATCTCTTATTACATCGAACATATCTCTGTACTCAAGAGCACCGAACCAGTCGAGGAATCTCAGCATGAATTCTCTGTTGGCAATGCAGACATCCATGAAATAGTTGGACCAACCTGATGTCTCAGCCATGAGTGCTGTTACCTTGCCTTTGTCATCGATTTCAAGGCAGTAACCCTTTCCCGCAAGATCCTCTCCTCTAGGCATCTTCTTGTATACCATGGTCATCTGTCTGCCGGACTGAGCATGAGCCTCGATCAGAGGAATATAATCCATGTTGTATACATCAGAACTGCTTGAAATGATAACAAAATCTGCATCATCTCTTGTTAAGAAGCTGGCGTTCTTGAGTATATCTCTGATGATGAATCTGTCTCCTCCTGTCTCAACACCGTAAAGTGATCCAGGCATGAGGAAGAGACCTCCTCTCTTGCGTCCCAGTGACCAAGGGTTTCCGATACCGATATGGTCAATCAGTGAGCCGGAATTATAAGGAGAAATGATCCCAACAGTTGTGATCCCGGAATTAACCATATTGGATAGTGCAAAATCTATGAGTCTGTATCTGCCGCCGTACGGGAGTGAAGCCAGGGTCCTGTTTTCGGTCAGCTCGCCGAAACCTTCACCCTTATAATTAGCGGAAATAAGTCCTATTGTCTTCATCATACGTTCCTCCCTCTCTATATCGACAGCTTTGATGTGCCGTAAACTACGATCTTGCCGTCAGGATCACCGATCTCTGTTCTGTCTTCAACAGTCACGCCCTCATTGACGATAGCCTTCTTGATGTGACAGTTTCTTCCGATTATCGCATTAGGAAGAATAATAGAGTCCTCAATTACAGAGCCTGCACCGATCACAACGCCGGAGCCGAGGATCGAATGATCTACAGCACCATATACAGTACATCCGTTGGAGATAAGTGCTTTGCCAATATTTGCTTCAGGTCCTATGTACTGAGGAGGATACATATTGGAGTTGGAGAACACCTTTGTATCTGATGTGAAAACATTGATGCTGTCCTGATTGTCCATCAGGTCCATCTGGCTGTCATAATAGCTGTCGACAGTTCCGACATCTCTCCAGTATCCCTCGAATCTGTATACGATCAGCTTTTTGCCTTCCTTGAGCATCTTCGGGATGATGTTCTTGCCGAAGTCATGCTCGGATTCAGGGTCAACATGATCTTCAAGCAGAGCCTTCCTCAGGGAAGCCCACGAGAAGATATAGATACCCATTGACGCAAGATTGCTGTCAGGATTCTTCGGCTTCTCAGTAAACTTTACGATATTGCCTTCCTTATCAGCAGTCATGATGCCGAATCTGCTGGCCTCTTCGATAGGTACTTCGATAACTGATACCGTCAGGTCAGCATTATTAGCTTCATGCTCCTTGAGCATCTGGTTGTAGTTTGTCTTATAAATATGGTCGCCTGACAGAATGAGTACATTATCAGGATTGTACAGATCGATAAAATCGATATTATGATAGATCGCGTCTGCAGTTCCCTCATACCATTCACCGCCAGTCTCTCCGGCATATGGAGGCAGAATATGTACGCCGCCATCAGCAACAGCCAGATCCCATGATTCACCGGTACCAACGTACTTGTTGAGGATCAGGGGCTTATACTGGACAAGTATACCAACAGTGTCTATACCGGAGTTGACACAGTTGGATAAACTGAAATCGATGATACGATACTTGCCGCCGAAGGATACCGCCGGTTTTGCAATGCTCGAAGTCAAGCTTCCGAGTCTGCTGCCCTGGCCCCCGGCTAACAGCATAGCAATGCATTTTTTCTTTTTCATGATCACATGCCTCCTATGAAACTAAAACAATAACTGTAACTATAAACTAAAGTGCTTTCCAGATCTCCTCTGCATACTCTCTGATGGTTCTGTCGCTTGAGAAGAATGCTGAATTTGCTATGTTGGCGAGAGACATACGGTTCCACTTCTCCTTGTCGGAATAAGTGCTGTCCATCTTCTCCCATGCCTTGACATAAGAATCGAAGTCTCCGAGCACGAAATACTCGTCATTGCTCTGGAAGAGTGCATCGTGGATGCCCCAGAACTTATAGTCGCACTTCGAGAAGAATCCGTCTATAAGCTGTCTCGTGATGAGCTGGAGTCTAGGATCGCTGTCTACGCATCTCTGTGCAGAGTAACCGCCGTGTTTGTAGAAATTATCTACTTCATCGGATGAGAATCCGAAGATGCCCATATTGTCATCTCCGACCAGCTGGTTGATCTCAACATTGGCTCCGTCCATGGTTCCCAGAGTAATCGCTCCGTTCATCATGAACTTCATATTGCCCGTACCGCTGGCTTCCTTGCCTGCAGTTGAGATCTGTTCACTGATATCTGCAGCAGGATAGATGAGCTGAGCGTTGCTGACGCAGAAGTTTTCAATGAATACTACCTTGATTCTGTCATTTACAGCAGGATCTGCATTGATAATATCAGCAAGGCTGTTGATGAACTTGATGACTTCCTTGGCAAATACATATCCCTGCGCAGCTTTTCCCGCGAAGATAAATGTATAGTTGTTGATAGGAAGATCAGGGTTCGCCTTGAGTCTGTTGTAGAGATCAAGGATCTTGAATCCGTTGAGAAGCTGTCTCTTATACGCGTGCAGTCTCTTGACCTGTACATCGAATACCGAGTCAGGATCGATCTCGATCTCCATATTCTCTCTTACATACTTAGCCAGTCTCAGCTTGTTCTCTCTCTTAGCAGCAGCAAGCTCTTCGAGGAAAGCACTGTCATCAGCATACTTGTTCAGCTTAGAGATCTTCTCGAGATCTGACTGCCACTTGGTACCGATCGTCTTGTTGACCAGAGCCGTCAGAGGAGGGTTGGCCTGGATCAGGAACCTTCTGTGGCTGATGCCGTTAGTCTTGTTATTGAACTTGCCCGGGTCGAGCTTGTAGAACTCACTGAAAACAGTCTTGGTCAGGATATCGCTGTGAAGAGCAGATACGCCGTTGACTGAGTGGCTGCCGATAACTGACAGATTGGCCATCTTGACCTGATTGTCCCACAGAGCGGAAGTCTCTCTTGAGATAACATGCCAGTTCTCATCTTCAGGAGGAAGGCTCCTCTGCCATCTTCTGTTGATCTCATCAATGATCATGTAAATCCTCGGCAGAAGTTCCTGGAATTCAGGAATATGCCATTTCTCAAGAGCTTCCGGAAGTACTGTGTGGTTGGTAAAGGAGATGGTGTTTCTCGTGATCTCCCACGCGTCGTCCCACTCCAGTCCTTCTTCGTCCATGAGTACCCTCATGAGTTCAGGGATGCACATCGTCGGATGTGTGTCGTTGATATGGATCTGTACTCTTTCAGGGAGCTTGGCCCATTCATCTGTGCCGTACCTTGATTTGTATTCCCTGATGATCATGCCGATACCTGCAGCAACGAGGAAATACTCCTGGCGCAGTCTGAGCTTCTTGCCTATGCCCTGACGGTCATCCGGATACAGTATGCTGGTGATAGCCTCGATCTCACTTCTCTCCTTCATTGCCTTGCTGTAGTTGCCGGCATTGAAAGCGTCCATATCTATCGTATCGTGTACAGGCTGAGCATCCCACAGGTGCAGAGTGTTGACGGTAGTTCCGCCAAAACCGAGGATAGGCACATCATAAGGGACCGCCCTTACGGTCGTGTATCCGACGTGTTCATATGCCATCACACCGTCTTTATAAGTTCTGTCAACAGTACCGCCAAAACGTACGATGACTGAATCGTATGGTTTTGCTCTTTCCCAGATATATCCCTCGTCGAGCCATGCGTCAGGCAGCTCGATCTGATAGCCGTTCTCTATTTTCTGCTTGAAGAGACCGAATTTGTATCTGAGACCCATTCCGTCGCCTCTTATGCCGAGAGCAGCCATTGAGTCAATGAAGCAGGCAGCGAGTCTTCCAAGACCGCCGTTGCCGAGGCCCGGATCCGGCTCCACAGCGCAGAGCTTGTCCAGATCGCTTCCGAGTTCGCGGAGTCCCTCAGCCGCGTAATCTCTGATTCCGAGATTGATGAGATAGTTTTCCATGAGTTTTCCGATAAGGAACTCCATGGAGAAGTAATAAACTTTCTTAGTAACTGGTGCTGAAGGATCAGTAAACGCGTCTCTCCTGAGAGCTGCTTCGTGATGGATGAGACGCGAGAGCACAGCGAACTGGTCTCTGTCGTTCAGCTTATCAGCAGGAGTATCGAACATTTCTTCAGCAATACGTGTAAATTCTCTTATGAAACCTTGTTTTGTTTTGATCATATAAAATTATCCTTTACCCTTATTTTATTTTTCTCTTCATTTGTAAAATACATCCTCCGACTGCAGGTACCCTGATCGTGATCGAATAAGGCAGCCCGTGCATCGGTTTCTTCTTAGCTCTGACCTGACGCGTATTAGTGACGCCGCTTCCCGCGTACTTAGTGTCATCAGAGTTAATGATCTCTTTGTAGAATGCCCATTCAGGAACTCCTAAAGTGAATTCATTAAATGCCTGGACATCTGTGTTAATAACGACGACCAGGATCTCGTCCTTGCACATGCGTATGTAACTGTATATGCCCTGCTCGCTGTTATCTGCGTCTATCCAGCGGAATCCGTCCCAGCTGGTATCAACTGACCACAGCGCCGGATGTTCAAGATACAGCTGATTGAGATCCCTGACGAATTCCTTGTGTTTCTCATGATTCTCATACCCGAGAAGGAACCATTCGAGCTGCTCGTACTCGCGCCACTCTATGAACTGAGCTATCTCGTGACCCATGAATCTGAGCTTTTTGCCCGGATGAGTCATCTGATACAGCATCAGCATCCTGCTGCCCGCGAACTGTCTCCACGTGTCTCCCGGCATTCTTCCTATCAGAGATGCCTTGCCGTGTACTACCTCATCGTGCGACAGAGGCAGAATGAAGTTCTCGCTGTATGCGTATGTCAATGAGAATGTCAGTTTGTTGTGATGATAACTTCTGAACGGGAAGTCTGTCTTCATATACTCGAGAGTATCGTTCATCCAGCCCATATTCCATTTGTAGTGGAATCCGAGGCCTCCCTTGTCAGGCGGCCATGTTACCATAGGCCAGGCTGAACTCTCTTCAGCAACGGTGAAAACTCCTTTGAAATTCGTCCCGATCATATAGTTGAACTCTTTGAGGAAGCTGATCGCCTCCAGATCAGCGTCACCGCCTTCCCGGTTCACCTTGTACTTCGAACGATCAGTAACCCCGAAGTTCAGATAGAGCATGCTGCTGACACCGTCGACGCGGATGCCGTCAGCGTGGAATACATCGACCCAGTACATAGCATTGGAAAGAAGAAAGCTTCTGACCTGATCCCTGCTGAAGTCGAACTTATAAGTGCCCCAGTCCGGATGTATTTCTGTCTCATACAGCTTGCTGCCGTTGAAGTTGGCAAGTCCATGCGCGTCAGGGCAGAAATGACCCGGTACCCAGTCAAGTATGACCCCAATACCCGCCTGGTGGCATTTATCCATAAAATATTTGAAATCCGCAGGCGAACCATATCTCGATGTCGGCGCGAAATAACCGGTCACCTGATATCCCCATGAGGCATCGAGCGGATGCTCCATGACAGGAAGGAGCTCGAGATGAGTATAGCCCATTTCTTTGATGTACGGGATGAGCCTGTCGGCTACCTCGCGGTATGAGTAGAACTCCTGATCTCCTGCTCCGGGTTCTCTCTCCCAGGAACCCATATGCATCTCATAGATGTTCATAGGTTCTCTGAAAGTATCCCTGTTCTCTCTTGCTCTGATCCATTCCGCGTCGTTCCAGTCGTATGAAGTATCGCAGATGACAGACGCTGTCTCCGGTCTCATCTCACTGCTGAATGCAAAAGGATCGCTCTTGAGAATGTGTTCTCCTGATTCAAGCTCTATGTCGTATTTATATCGGTTTCCGGCCCCGGCGCCTTCGATGAATCCGGTATATATACCGGTCTCTCCGATCTGTTCGAGATCGTGCCCCGCGCCCGGGATCCATCCGGCAAAATCACCGGTGACCTTCACACCTTTTACGCCGGGAACCCATATTGTGAACTGTGCTCCGCCATCTGTCAGATGCGCTCCGAAAGTCCTGTAAGCGTGGTAACATTTGCCGGTATTGAACAGATAGATCAGCTCATCACTTAGCTGTTTTCTGATACTGTTGTCTTTCATCGTATCACCCCTGTCTGCTGCACTTGCATTAACTTGGTTATTCTTATGCTCAGCACTCTGATTACTGGATCTGAGTGTCGTATTCTATTGAGCGCGCTTCCGGATAGAATCCCGCAGTTCTGTCAGCGGCAGACAGTCTGTTGATCGTTCTGATCGCCGCGAAGTACAGGATCGCTACAAATACCAGAAGGGTATATGTCGCACCATCTGTCCCGAGGAACGCAAGTGTATCATAGATGCCGTGTATCATCATAGGCACCAGAAGAGCGAGCAGTTTGTGCAGGCGTTCTGTGCTCCTCATTCCGAGTATCGAAGCCTTCTTAGCATATGAGTAGAATACTCCCATGAAGACTCCGCAGAATGCGTGGAGCGGAACAGCCAGTACGGCTCTTGTCAGCGCCGTAGCCATTCCGTACAACGCAACGTAACCGATATTCTCAAGAACAGCAAAGCCAACAGCGGCAGATGCTCCGTACACTACTCCATCGAATCTGTAGTTAAAACTCGGGTGCCGCCATGATCCGATCTTCAGAGCAAGATATTTTACGATCTCTTCGCAGAAAGCAGCCAGCGCAAATGAGTTGATCAGTGCGTATCCCAGCGAACCCTGAGGATACTGGGGATAGATCTGCGCAAGAAATGATTCCGCAAATCCCGCGACAAAGCACGAGAGCATACCGAATATTACCAGCTTGATAATAAGTCCGAGCGGCTCTTTCTCTACCTTATCTTTCGTATATACATAGATCAGAATAAGCAAGCCCGGTATTACAGCGATTGCCAGAAGTTTATTGTCCAAAGTCATAATATAGCTCCATCCTTCATTTTCTGTTCCGTTACCTGTGGCAGCGGGACCGATTACAGTTTGTTCCTGTTATTCTTATACAGAAGCAGAATATACCATATACAGAACGCGAAAAGCACTCCGCCGAGTATTTTGGCTAATATCATTAATGATCCGCCCCTTTCAGTATTGTACTAATTGATATTGTATTAATAAATCTCTCTTATAGCGCCGCGTCTGAATGCCTCGTGCAGTGCCTCGAGATTAGTGATCTGTTCTTTGAGCTCGGTACCGTTGTCAGTATCTCTGATCCTGAGTCTCTCAGGCATTGTATGAACGAGATGCATGACCGGCCTGTGGAAGACCTGAGTTCCGTCTGCCTGCAGCGGCTCGTACGGCTGATGCTCGGCAAGGTACAGATGCTTGGATGTGAATATTGCAGTATAGCCTGCTATTCCTGTCGTCTTATGATACGCCTTGGAGATTCCTCCGTCGATGATGAAGATCTTGCCTCCTGCCTTGACAGGCTTCTCGCCGTCTTTCATCTTGACAGGAACGTGACCGTTCAGGATCCTTCCTGTTTCAGGATCGAGTCCGAACTCCTTAAGGATCTTGTCTGCTGTCTCTTCCTTGTCGAGGAGTTTGTAATAAGGAACTTTATTCTCCTTATGTGTCGCCTTGTCAGCAATGAAGTACCGCTCGAAAGTGGTCATTTTATCCTTGCCGAACAGAGGTGAATCCTCAGCAAGCCACAGATACCACATTACAGAAGCTGCCTCTGCGTTCGTCCTTCCCTCAGGCTGCTTGCCGTGAGCGGCCCTGATCATTTCATCAAGTTTCTTGATATACGCAGCACCCTTATACTTCTTGCCATCCAGTACTACATTCTTGAATCTGCCTCTGTCATCGAATATCATGCATCCGTGATACAGAAGGTTGCCGTTCATTACCTTGTAGAGAGATCCGTGCGAGAACATGTAGTTCATGTGTCTCTGCAGTTTCTCTGAATTGACGATAGAAGATTCGAGAGCTACCATGACCTCTTCTTCTTCTTCTGTAAGAGTATACGGATCAGCAGGATCAACCGTCGGCAGGTTCATATCTCTCATCGGATATTCCTTGCCTTCGACCATGACTGTGCCTTTTTCAAAGTCTATGGCGCCAAGGAGATTTCTCTTCTCAAGATGGTATTCAGGATGTTTCTGTATCTCCTGTCCCTCTATCTTGAACTGGATGATCGAGATCATCTTGTGCATCTTAGCCGCGAGTTCCGGCGGGATCGGGTCATATCTGTTGGTCTCGAGGACATTCGGCCTGAAGAATTCACAAGGATCATCGCCGTATATCGCCTGAGCGAGCGAAGCAAGCGGTCTTAAGTTGAAGCCGTACCCTACTTCAAGCATGTCGAAATTATTATATCTGACATTGATACGGATCATTGTAGCGATGCACGCTCTGTTTCCGCACGCAGCACCCATCCACAGTACGTCATGATTGCCCCACTGGATATCAATGCCCTTATTGGCCATAAGGTAATCGAGAACGAAGTGTGACTTAGGACCTCTGTCGAAGATATCGCCTATAAGGTGAAGTCTGTCGACGGTCAGATTTGCGATGGTCTCTGACAGATCCATAATAAAGTCTCTGGCTGCGCCATATTCGATGAGAGAATCAATGATCTCATCGTAGTAACGGTGTCTGTCAGGTACATCATCTGCGAAAAGAAGTTCATCCATGATATATGAAGATGCAGCCGGAAGACGTTTCTTAACCTTGGATCTGGTGTATTTGTTTGAAACGATACGGCACACCATGATGAGCCTGCGGATCGAGACCTTACACCACGCGTCAAAGTCATGCTCACTCTTGAGCCTTCTTGCCATCTCTGCCTCAGGATTGTATATGAGCGCCGCCAGCTCGTCACATTCTGATTCAGTAAGAATGTTTCCGAAGATCTCGCTGATCCTCATACGTATCATTCCGGAACCGCTGCGTACAAAATACTGGAAAGCGTCAAACTCTCCGTGGATATCGCTAAAGAAATACTCTGTTGCCTTCGGAAGAGCAAGTATGGCCCTCAGATTGATGATCTCTGTTCTTACTGCTTTTCTGTTAGGATACTTCTCTGCGAGAAGCTTCAGATATTTCAGATCAGTCATAGGATTCTCCCTTCTTATATGTACGATATATGCCGATATATGAGGTGTTTTCAGTCGTGCTCAATCTTCATGATATCTGCGCCGAGGCCCTTGAATTTCTGGACGAAATTCTCATAGCCTCTCTCGATGTGATAGATCTCGCTTATCTCGGTTGTCCCTGTCGCTACAAGTCCCGCAAGGACCATTGCCGCGCCGGCTCTCAGATCGGTAGCCCTGACTCTCGCGCCCTTAAGTGTTTTCCCCCCGGGTACAACAGCTTCTCTGTTCTGTATGGATATGTCAGCACCCATACGGTTAAGTTCGACTACATGCATGAATCTGTTCTCAAAGACAGTCTCCCTGACTATGCTCTTGCCTTTGACAGTCGTCAGGAATGCCATGAACGGAGACTGGATATCAGTCGGGAATCCCGGATATGGAAGTGTCTTGATATCAGTAGCGATAAGATCTTCATTTCTTGCGTCGACATATATACCCTCAGGAAGAAGATCGACAGAAACATTGCATTCCTTGAGTTTTGCTATGATAGGTCTTACATGTCCCGGAAGAGCGTTTTTGATAAGAATATCCCCTCTGGTGATCGCCGCCGCCAGCATGAAGGTTCCTGTCTCTATCCTGTCAGGGATAACTGCGTGGATACATCCGGAGAGCTTTTTGACTCCTTCTATCCTGATCATATCAGTACCTGCGTACTTGATCCTTGCCCCCATCTTATTGAGGAGGTTGGCAAGGTCTATGATCTCAGGTTCTTTAGCGGCGTTTTCAATGATAGTAGTCCCTTCTGCAAGAGTAGCTGCCATCATGATATTCTCAGTTGCCCCTACGCTTGGAAAATCGAGGTAGATCGCGTCTCCCTTGATCCCGTCAGGACCGACACTGACTACAACTCTCTCATTTTCCTTGTCCTCAAGGACTTCCGCGCCCAGTGCTCTGAAACCTTTGAGATGGAGATCGATAGGTCTCTTGCCGATAGTGCAGCCTCCGGGAAGCGGCATGATGACTTTGCCGTGTCTTGCAAGCATCGGTCCCATAGTAAAGACAGATGCTCTCATTTCCTGGACGAGTTCGGCGTCTCCTTCGCAGCACGATACTTCTTTCATCTGTGCTCTGATAACGCCGGGCTCACTGTCATCTATCTCGGAGCCGTAGTTGACGAGCATATTCTTCATTACGTTAACGTCAACGAGATCAGGCACGTCTTCAATAACGCATGTCTGATCTGTGAGTATAGTGGCGGCAAGCAGCGGAAGCACTGAATTCTTCGCTCCGCTTATGCAGACCTCTCCGTGAAGAGGGCCACTGCTGTTAACAAGTATTTTTGACATTCAGTTTTTCTCCTGATATTACGATTTACAGTCTTATAGCGGACTATCTCGCTTCTTTTCTGGCTTTTCTCGCAGCTTTCTTTGCTGCTTTCTTATCTGCCTTCTTTTCTGCCTTCATGATTCTGGCAGTCTGCTTCTTTGACTTTTTGTAAGCCTTCTTTTCGAGCTTATTCTGCTTGTTGACCTTTTTGATCATCTTTCTGGACTTTTTAAGCTCTTTGCGGGTCTTCTTTCTTTCCCTCCTGTCAGCCATAGCTGCAACAAAGCCCCCGCGTTTGACGAGACCTCTTCCGATCATGCTGACAAGGTTGATCGTTGTCAGCCCGCCCGCAGCAGTACTCAGTGCCTTAACAGCCGGAGAAGTATCCGCAGCTACTGAAACAGCAGCATTGATGATCTTGTCTTCAGCAGTTGTTACTTTTTCTTTGGTATCATCCAGAAGTTCCTGACCGTCACCGACCAGGACTTTGGTCTTCTTCATCAGTTCAATAGCATGCTTGGCCATGATCGCCATTACGACTACGAATGCAACAAGCACGAGGATCAGGCAGATCACGAGTATTTGATTGACTGTTAACATCTTTCTATCTCCTTATCCCCGCTGTTACTTCAATATCTTATTAATGATCTGAAGGCCCATCTCCATACCGGCACGCGCAACGCCGGTAACTTTTGCCGCATTCTCCCTGACAGCCGCATTAACACTGTCGACCTTGTCCTTGGCGCCATGAGCCGCAGAAGTACCGCCATCAATGATCATGTTAGCCTTTTTGATGGTATCGGTAGCGTTGGAAACCAGAACGATCAGGAACACGACCAGCACTATGAGCGCTATCAGAAGGATACCGATCAGCACAT
>JAFRLN010000063.1 GCA_017431175.1 Mogibacterium sp. | reverse complement strand
TACTATGAAGCTGATAATAAGATCAAGGAAGAAGAGAAGGAGAAGATCGAAGTCAAGAAGAAAACTCCTGAGAAGCGGTCTGAACCTTCTGATTCCGGTATCGTAGTCAATGGCGCCGACAATCTGCTTATCAGACGCGCTACATGCTGTAACCCTGTTCCGGGAGATCCGATCATCGGATATATATCCAAAGGAAAAGGTATCACTGTCCACAGGACAGACTGTACTAATATAGCCAATCTCAGAGAAGAAGACCGGGCAAGACTCATCACTGTCAACTGGGATACTCCGGACAGCAACCGTAAATACTATGTTGATCTGCAGGTGGTTTCAGAAGAGAGAAAGGGTATATTCAAGGATATCTCCAAAGTATGCGATGATTACGATATAGAGGTCGTAGGACTCAACCTTACTCCGGGCGAGCCAGGTACGACCAACACACTCATCACTATAGAGATCACAGATATGCATCAGATGCAGCGACTTCTTACTGCTCTCAGACAGGTAGAAGGTGTGATCAGAGTATTCAGGCCGAGGTGACAACATGAGTTTGACAGTAAAATGCTTTCCTATGGGACCGCTTCAGGAGAACACATATCTCGTAACTGACGAAGCTACCGGTCTCAAGGCTGTAATCGATCCGGGATATTTTGGCATCGATGTTGCCGGAGACATCCAGGGCAGAGAAAATCTGAAATTCATTCTGCTCACTCATGGGCATCACGACCATTACGCTTCTGCAAGCATGTACACAGAAGCGTATCCTGATGCAGTATTTGCTGCTCCGGCAGCCGAAACATATCTGCTTCACGGAGGCAGAGACAATAAATGGATGGCTCTTTCACACGGTGGAGGAACATGTCCTGAAGCAGACAGACTTCTCAGTGAAGGGGACATCATTACTCTCGGCGAGACACAGCTCAGAGTCATAGAGACACCGGGGCATACAGAAGGCGGAATATGTTTTGTCACAGACAAAGAGGTGTTCACAGGAGATACTCTGTTCAGGCTTTCTGTGGGCAACACATCGCTTGAGACAGGAGATTGGCCGACTCTTGAGAATTCGATCAGGAGCAAGCTTTATACTCTCAGTGAAGATCTTATCGTGTATCCGGGCCATGGCCCTGCGACACTGATAGGCTACGAAAAGAGGTCCAATCCTTTTGTATAGATTTTATATAAACAATATCACCAATGATTATCACTATTCGGAACTCGCGCGCGTTTTCCTCGCGGATGACGAGTTTGAGGTGATCGGCATCAGGCTTCCGGGCGGGAGACTGCCTCTGAGAGATTGCAGTTTCATCATCAACCGTGAGGGTTCTGAAGACCGGGATGAGATCAAGAGAGAGTTCTACAGGCTTCTGTCCGGACTTACCGGCAGAGACCCCGGATGGGGCACTCTGACAGGCGTAAGGCCGCTCAAGCTCGCATATGAGATGCTAAGGGAGTCCGGAAGTGTATCGGGCATGGAGAAGTTCCTTGCTGACAGGTATCTTGTTTCAGAAGGCAAGATCAGCCTTCTGAGGGAGATCGTCGAGTATCAGCAGAGCGTTCTTGAAGGTGATCCTTCATCCAGAGCAGGGCTTTATATAGGCATACCATTCTGTCCTACCAGATGCGAATACTGTGCTTTTGCTTCAAACGTAGCGACAGAAGATGAGATCGCAGCGTATTTCGACAATCTGCTCCGCGAGATCTGCTATACAGGCCGGCTCGCGGCGCAGCACGGAACGATTCTTGAGAGTATTTATATAGGCGGCGGCACTCCGACGACACTGAAAGCGGATCAGCTGGAAGTTCTCATCAACGCTGTCAGTGAAGCTTTCCGTACAGATCCTTCCGGCATCGAATTCACAATAGAAGCGGGAAGGCCGGATACGATCACGCCTGATAAGCTAAGTGTCATGAAGACACTCGGCATAGGCAGGATAAGTATCAATCCTCAGTCTATGAAGGATGAGACACTCAGACGCATCGGAAGGGATCACACCGCAGAGGATATCCGCAGCGGATACAGGCTGGCATCAGAGTATGACTTTGATGTGATCAACGCAGACCTCATAGCCGGACTTCCCGGAGAAAATGAGAATGATTTCAGAGCTACACTCGAAGAGATCTTATCGCTCGGAGCAAACAACATCACGGTCCATACTCTGTCGGTAAAACGCGGATCACGTCTGAGAGAGCACGATCCTGAGTATTACAGGCGCGATACGGACAAAGTATCAGCCATGGTCAGTTTTGCCAGAGAGAGGCTTCGCGAAGCAGGTTTTGTCCCGTATTACATCTACAGGCAGAAACATCAGATGGGGGCTCTCGAGAACGTCGGCTACTGCAGACCGGGAAAACACTCCATATACAACATCAGGATCATGGAGGAAAAGCAGACGATCATCGCACTTGGCGCAGGCGGGATAGGCAAGGTGTACTACCCTGAAGAAGACCGCCTCGAAAGAGTCGCTAACGTCAGCAATTATAAAGTATATAACGAGCGCTTTGATGAAATATTGGAGCGCAAGAACAATTATTATAAATAATCAGACCGGAGGTAAGGATGGCAATCAAAGCGCCAAAAGGTACCAAGGATGTACTGCTGAAAGATTCCTATAAGTGGCAGTATATCGAGAAAAAGTGGGCTGAAATATGCTCGGAATACGGGTTCAGAGAGATCAGGACTCCGGTATTCGAAGCAACTGAGCTGTTCAGCAGAGGAATCGGAGATACAACAGACGTAGTCCAGAAGGAAATGTATACCTTCAATGATATGGGAGGCAGGAGCATCACGCTCAAGCCTGAAGGAACATCTCCTGCAGTCAGGGCTTTCATAGAAAGCAATCAGTACGCTGAGACACAGCCTACCAAGATCTATTATGATACGCCTTGCTACAGATACGAGAAGCCTCAGGCAGGCAGGCTCAGAGAGTTCCACCAGTTCGGCATTGAGAATTTCGGCACAGGCAGCATGCTTGCTGACGCCGAGATCATAGCGCTCGGGCATGACTTTCTTAAGCGCATGGGTATCGATGATATTGAACTGCATATATCAAGTGTAGGCTGCAGAAACTGCAGACCTGTACACAGAACCGCTCTGCAGGAATTCCTGAGACCTAAGTTTGACTGTCTCTGCGAGACCTGCAAGTCAAGATTTGATAAGAACCCTATGCGGATCCTTGACTGTAAATCACCTGAAGACAAAGAACTTGTCAAAGGCGCGCCTATGATGCTCGACTATCTCTGTGACGACTGCAGAAAAGATTTCGAAGCTCTGAAGAGCCATCTTGACGCTATGGGTATAGACTATGTAGTTGATCCGACCATCGTAAGAGGTCTTGACTACTATACCAAGACGGCTTTCGAATTCATCACTACCAAGATCGGCGCGCAGGGAACTGTATGCGGCGGCGGCAGATATGATCATCTTATCGAAGAGATCGGAGGGCCGGACATGCCGGGTGTAGGATTTGGCCTCGGCAAAGAACGTCTGCTTATGATGATGGAGCTTGTGGGTCATGATTTCGGCGGAGGAACCGGACCTCAGATATTCATTGCATGGATAGGTGATGAAGCCAGGGAGTATTCCGTCAGATTGCTGCACGAACTCAGGACAAAGGGTATCCGCGCAGAGATGGATACAAGAGAGCGCAACCTCAAAGGTCAGATGAAATACGCCAACAAGCTTGGCGCCCAATATACCGTAGTTATCGGAGAAGATGAAGTCAGAAGCGGAGAACTGACTCTCAAGAATATGTCTGATTCAACGCAGACTAAAGTCAGAAAGGATGGTCTTGCAGATGTTATTTAAAAGAACACACATGTGCGGAGAGCTGAGGCTCGCTGATGTAGGAAAACATGTCACTCTTAACGGATGGGTAGCGAAGGCCAGGAGCCTCGGCAGTCTCGTTTTCGTTGATCTGAGAGACAAGACTGGCATCACTCAGGTCACCTTCAATGAAGATGTTCCTGCAGATATCCTTGAAATGGCCAAGTCGCTCAGAAGCGAGTTCTGTATCGGTGTGAAGGGTACAGTAAGGGAGAGATCTTCCAAGAATGCTAATATCCCTACCGGCGATATTGAAGTCTTTGCTGATGATCTCGTTATCTATTCCAAGTCTGATACTCCTCCGATCTATGTCAGAGATGATGACAATGTAGATGAGAACCTCAGACTCAAATACAGATATCTCGACCTTCGCAAGAACAAGATGCAGCGCAACCTGTCCTTCAGACACAAAGTCGTTAAGGTATGCCGTGACTATTTCGATGAGAATGGATTTACAGAAGTTGAAACTCCGATCCTCATCAAGCCTACACCGGAAGGCGCGAGAGACTACATCGTTCCAAGCAGGATCCACAACGGATACTTCTATGCGCTTCCACAGTCGCCTCAGATGTTCAAGCAGCTTCTGATGGTATCCGGTACCGACAGATACCTTCAGATTGCAAAATGCTTCAGAGATGAGGACCTCAGAGCTGACAGACAGCCGGAATTCACGCAGATCGACCTTGAAATGTCGTTCGCCGGAGTTGATGATGTTATCGAGGTACAGGAAGGCTTCCTCAAGAGATTGATGAAGGAAGTAAAAGGTATCGATGTAGAGACTCCTTTCCCGAGAATGACTTATGCTGAGGCAATGGAGCGTTACGGCTCAGACAAGCCTGATACCAGATTCGATATAGAACTCATCAAACTCAATGATGTTTTCGAAGGATGCAGTTTTGAACTGTTTACTGACAACCTCGCTGCAGGCGGAGATATCAGGGGTATCTGTGTACCGGGAGGAGCTTCAGAGTTCTCCAGAAAGAAGATCGACAAGCTGACTAATGAAGTAAAGCATTACGGAGCAAGAGGTCTGATCTGGATCAAGGACGAAGAGTCAGGCATCAGCTCATCCATAGGCAAATACTTCAGTGAAGAAGAGCTTAAAGCAGTTCTGGATAAGTGCGGAGCAAAAGCAGGGGACATCGTATTCATCGTAAGCGGAACATCCAAAGTGACCTATGATTCGCTCGGATTCCTCAGAAGAAGAGTAGCAGGTCTGCTTGGTATGCTCGATGAGAACCAGTTCAATTTCCTCTGGGTCGTTGACTTCCCGATGTTCGAAAGAGATGAGGAAGGCAACATGAGAGCTACTCACCATCCGTTCACACAGCCTAAGCTTGATGAACTTGACAAGCTCGATACAGATGTATTCTCAGTCAATGCCAATGCATACGATATCGTCCTTAACGGTGTAGAGCTCGGCGGAGGAAGCGTAAGAATCCATGACAAGGAGCTTCAGAAGAAGATGTTCGAGATCCTCGGTCTTACAGAGGAAGAGTGTCAGGAGAAGTTCGGCTTCCTCATTGAAGCATTCAAATACGGAGCACCTCCTCATGCAGGACTTGCGTATGGTCTCGACAGACTTGTAATGCTTCTGCTGGGTGAGAAGAGCATCAGAGAAGTTATAGCATTCCCTAAGAATGCGGCCGCGGAGTGTCCTGTATGTGAAGCGCCTGCACCGGCAGGAGAGGGACAGCTCGAGGAACTCGGAATAGCCCTTGCGCTTCCTTCAGAAGAATAATGGACAAAAGGCACTACGCGATCTACGGCGGGACATTTGATCCCATACATATCGGTCATCTGTCGCTTGCGACTCACGCCGTCAGAGAATGCGGTATTGACAAGCTTATATTCATGCCTGCGTATGTTTCACCGTTCAAGCAGGACCGCAAGGTTACACCGGGTTATCACAGGGTGCGGATGATCGAGGCTGTGCTGAAGTATGATCCCGCATTCTGTGTCTCCAGATACGAGATCGGCAAGGAAGGACCGTCATACACCGTAGAGACACTCAGACACTGGGTAAGCCTGCTGGGAGGAAACCTGAGTTTTGTCCTGGGATATGACTCAGTTATCCAGTCAGACACGTGGTTTCACGGTGAAGAGATCCTCAGGAATTATCCTCTGATCACTGCCAGGCGGCCTGACACAGATGACGAAGCAGGATTGAAGAAGATACAGTACCTGAGGGATACATATAATGCAGACATCACCGTTATGGAGATGGAGCCGGTAGATGCCTCCTCTTCAGAGATCAGGCGCAGAGTATCCGCAGGGAAGTCTCTTGGCGGGATGGTTCCGCCGGAAGTGGAGCGTTATATCATTGAACACAATCTGTACCAAAACAGCTAAACTGGAAAAATTCATGAAAAAACAGCTCAAGCCGTCGAGATATACTCATTCTCTGGGCGTTGAGAAAATGGCATCAGAGCTGGCAGCCATATACGGAGCAGATACTGATAAAGCTGCTTTTGCCGGAAGATACCACGACATAGCCAAGTGCTTCACTCCTGAAGTCATGAACGGCTATGTCAGACAGTTCGGGCTGCCGGAGATCTATATCGACAACAATCCTCTCGCGCACTCCAAGGTAGCGGCAGAGATACTGAAAACAGAATTCGGTGTGACAGACGAAGAAGTTCTCAATGCTGTGAGAAGCCATACTACCGGCCGCAGGGACATGAGTCTTCTTGAAGAGATCGTCTATGTTGCAGACGCCATAGAGGAGAACAGGAATTATCCGGAACTGAAAGCGCTGCAGGAGCAGGCGAGAGTGGATCTTGACGGTGCATGTCTCTTTATAATGGATTACACACTCCAGCAGCTTGAGAAAAAAGGCAGAGTGCCTGACAGAGATACAATAGAAGCAAGACAATTCATAACAGACAGGATCAGGAATAAGGAGTAAAGATGGAAAGCAAACAAGTTGCACAGGCTATAGGTAATGTACTCAACGAAAAGAAAGCAAGAGATGTCGTTCTTATCGACATTGCCGAAAAGTCTTCATTTGCTGACTACTTCGTGATCGCAACCGGCGGATCTGAAAGACAGCTCGGTGCTCTTGCGGACGAAGTTGAAGATAAATTCGCAGAGATTGGGATCACTCCGAAGAGCAAGGACGGCAGACCTGACACAGGCTGGATCCTCGTTGACGGAGGGGATGTTATCGTCAATCTCTTTACGGAAGCTACAAGAGATAAATATACGCTCGAAAAGATCTGGAGCGACTGCGAATCAATACTCGTAGGATAGAAGAATAAGGAGAGAGAAACATGCGAGACAAATACGATTTCACTGCTATAGAGAGCAAATGGCAGAAAATCTGGGAAGAAGAAGACGCTTTCAGGACTGTCGAAGATGACAGCAAAGAGAAGTGCTATGTTCTTGAGATGTTCCCGTATCCATCGGGAAAACTTCATATGGGTCATGTAAGAAATTATTCCATCGGTGACGTTATCGCCAGGTTCAAGAAGATGGCAGGGTATAACGTGCTTCATCCAATGGGATATGACTCATTCGGTCTTCCTGCAGAGAACGCGGCGATCAAGAACAATGCAGAACCTGCAAAGTGGACATATGACAACATGGATGAAATGGACAAGCAGCTCAAAAGCATGGGACTGTCATATGACTGGGACCGCAAAGTAGCTACCTGTACTCCTGAATATTACAGATGGATGCAGTGGATCTTCATCCAGTTCTATAAAAAAGGTCTCGCTTATAAGAAAGACAACCCGGTCAACTGGTGTCCGAGCTGCCAGACAGTTCTTGCCAATGAGCAGGTAGTCGACGGAAAGTGTGAAAGATGCCACACAGAAGTGACCAAGAAGAATCTGTCGCAGTGGTACCTGAAGATCACTGATTACGCAGACAGACTGCTTGACAACCTTGACAAGCTCGAAGGATGGCCTGACAAGGTCAAGACCATGCAGCGCAACTGGATCGGCAAGAGCTACGGTGCGAATATCGATTTCGAGATCAAGGATTCAGACAAGAAGCTTGAAGTCTTCACCACAAGGGCTGATACACTCTTCGGCGCTACCTATATGGTCATGTCACCGGAGCATCCTTTTGTAGATGAACTCGTTGCCGGCCGCCCTGAAGAAGCAGAAGTCAAGGCGTATCAGGAAAAGGTCCGCCATATGAGTGATATCGAGAGGACTTCAACATCCAATGAGAAGACCGGAGTATTCATCGGCAGATACGCAGTCAATCCTGTGAACGGCAAGGAGATCCCGATCTATATCTCTGACTATGTCCTCATGGGATATGGTACCGGAGCGATCATGGCTGTTCCTGCGCACGACCAGAGAGACTTTGATTTTGCGAAGGCCTTCGGTCTTGAGATCATTCCTGTAGTCGATCCTGAAGATCCTTCGATCGATCTCTACGACCTGAAGGAAGCTTTCGTTGCAGAAGGCAAAATGATCAATTCCGGACAGTTTGACGGTATGAACAATAAGGAAGCTATTCCTAAGATGATCGACTGGCTCAATGAGCAGGGCATCGGCGACAAGACTGTAAACTTCAGGCTCAGAGACTGGCTCATTTCCCGCCAGAGATACTGGGGAACACCGATCCCGATGATCTGGTGCGACGACTGCGGCTGGGTACCTGAGAAAGAGGAAAACCTCCCTGTACTGCTTCCGACTGACGTTGAATTCACCGGCAAGGGTGAATCTCCGATCACTACCAGCAAGACTTTCGTGAATACAGTATGTCCTTGCTGCGGAAAGCCTGCCAGGAGAGAAGTTGATACCATGGATACTTTCCTTGATTCATCCTGGTATTTCCTGAGATACTGCGATCCTCACAATGAGGAGCTCCCGTTCTCAAGAGAAAAAGCTGACTACTGGATGAATGTAGATCAGTACATCGGCGGTGTTGAGCACGCGATCCTGCATCTTATGTACGCCAGGTTCTTCCAGATGTTCCTGCATGATATCGGAATGAGCAGGGAAGAAGAACCTTTCAGAAACCTTCTGACTCAGGGAATGGTCATCAAGGATGGCGCCAAAATGTCCAAGTCTCTCGGCAATGTAGTCAGCCCGGCAGAGATACAGGCAAAATACGGTTCAGATACCGCAAGACTCTTTATACTCTTTGCGGCTCCGCCTGAAAAAGAACTTGACTGGTCCGATGAAGGCGTAGAAGGAAGCTACAGGTTCCTTAACAGAGTATACAGACTGGTATTTGAGTATATTGAGTCGATCAGAGGCGATCAGAGAGAATTCCCTGAACCTGTATGTGAGAATGAAAATGACAAGTCACTCAACTTCATGCTCAACAGCACTATCAAGAAGGTAGGAGAAGATGCAGGCGGCAGATTCAACTTCAACACTGCCATCGCCAGCATAATGGAACTTGTCAATGAGATGTATAAATACAAACAGCACGCGGAGATGAATCTGCCGCTGTTCAACAAAGCGATTGAGACTCTTCTCACTGTTCTCAATCCATTTACTCCGCATATCACTGAAGAGATGTGGAACCAGCTTGGTCATGAAGACAGGCTTTATGCAAAATCATGGCCTGTATACGATGAATCCGCGCTTGTCAAGGATGAGATAGAGATCATCGTACAGATCAACGGCAAACTCAAAGACAAATTCCTTATGCCGAATAATTCAAGTAAGGAGGATACAGAACAAGCCGCCAGAAGACTCGAAAAAGTGAAAGAGGCGACTGAAGGGAAGAACATAGTCAAGGTTATCGTCATTCCTGGCAAGATCGTCAATTTCGTAGTCAAATAAGCGGTCTTATAACAATATGGCAAGACTTAAGAACAACTACAAAAGAAGAAATATCAAAACCAACAACAGCGCGACCAAGGCCCGCGGCCAGAGCTCGCGCAAAAAGGTCAAAGAAGAAATAGTAACCAAGGCAGCGATCAAGCGCACGAAGCATCCGGCAGGCGGATCAGTTCCGTACAGGGTCATTCCGCTCGGAGGACTCAAGGAGATCGGCAAGAACTGTACCCTTATCGAGTGCAACGACGAGATCCTTATCATAGACTGCGGATTCGCTTTCCCTGAATATGAGATGTTCGGTATCGATATCGTCATTCCGGATTTCTCATATCTCAAGGAAAACAGTGGGAAGATCAAGGGACTTATCATTACTCACGGACACGAAGACCACATAGGAGGCATCCCTTATCTGCTGAGAGAACTTAACGTTCCGGTATACGCTTCGCCCCTTGCAATGGGTCTCATTGAACACAAGCTCGAAGAAAACGGTCTGTGGTGTGAGACACATGTTATCAGGGCAGGCGACATATTCAACGTCGGCTCCTTCAGAGTAGAAGCGATACAGACGAACCACAGTATCGCGGACTCACTGGCATTCTCAGTCAGATTCCCGGGCGGACACATCGTTCATACCGGTGACTTCAAGGTAGACTTTGCTCCGCTGGACGGAAAGGTGATCGATCTGAGAAGACTTGCTCAGCTCGGAGACGAGGGCGTTGACCTTCTTCTCTGCGACAGCACCAATGTCATGAGGACAGGGTATACACCGTCTGAAGCAGTCGTCAGAAAGTCCATCGATGAGATCTTCGACAATACTGACAAGAGAATCATTATCGCGACTTTCTCATCCAATGTCCACAGGATCAAGTATTTCATGGAAGCATCCATGAAGCATAACCGGCGCATCGCCGTCTCCGGAAAGTCCATGGAAAATGTGCTTTCACTTGCGCGTGAGCTCGGCTATCTTGACAATATACCTGACTCAGTATTCGTCAGGATCAGCGACATCAGAAATATCCCGGACGGCAGTCTTACGATCATCACTACTGGCAGTCAGGGTGAACCGATGTCGGCTCTGACAAGAATGGCATATGACCAGCATAAATCCGTCAGGCTCAAGAAAAATGACGTAGTCGTTTTCTCATCATCACCGATACCGGGCAATGAAAAGGTCGTTTCCCAGGTTGTCAATCAGCTGTATGAAAAGAACGTTAAAGTCGTTCTGGCGAGCGCGATGGATGTGCATGTTTCAGGTCATGCTTCCTCAGAGGAGCTCAAACTGATCCATACACTCATAAGACCTAGGTTTTTCATGCCGGCCCACGGTGAGCACAGACATCTGGTTGAGCATTCCAGGCTCGCTCAGTCTCTCGGTCAGCCGGAAGAACACATATTCATTCTGAGCAACGGTGACGCTCTCTGTATAGACGGGAGCAGCGCGCATATCGAAAAAGGATACACTTCAGGCGAGGATGTTATGGTAGACGGTTACGGCGTCGGAGATGTCGGAAACGCCGTTCTCAGAGAGAGAAAACATCTCTCGCAGTCCGGACTGGTCACGATCGCTGTGGCGCTCGATACTGCGACAGGCTCGCTTATGGCAGTGCCTGAGATGCGCACCATCGGACTCGTATACGAAGTAGAGCACAAGGATTTCCTTGATGAAGCGCTCAGTATAGTCTACAATACTATAGGAAAATGCGCGGAAGAAGGAACTCTTGACGAGAGCTCTCTCACAAAAGCGATCAGATCGGATATGAAATCATTTATCTACAGACAGACCAAAAGGAGTCCTGTCATTATTCCGATAATACTTTATGTATAGGG
>JAFRLN010000062.1 GCA_017431175.1 Mogibacterium sp. | reverse complement strand
GCCAGAGCGCCGTGTCCGATCTCTCTTCTTCCAGGGGATCAGCTAGGCTTAGCCTCGCCTGTGCAGTATCCAGGGAAGTTGTACTGGTGCATGTATCTCTTGCGTGTGACATCAGCATCTATGCCGTCAAGCCACTGTGCTTCGCTGAGCGGAGCAAGTGTAGCGATGGAGAGGACCTGTGTCTGGCCTCTCTTGAAGAGTCCGGAACCGTGAGTTCTAGGCAGATAGCCTGTCTCGCTCCAGAGTGGTCTGATCTCATCAGGTCTTCTGTCGTCAGGACGGACGCCTTCCTCGAGGATACGGCGTCTTACCTCTTCCTTTTTGACGTTGTAGAGTACTTCGTCTACCTCAGCCATTCTGCCTTCGAATTCCTCGGCAAAATGCTCTTTGGTCTCAGCTGCTACAGCGTCGATATTAGCCATTCTCTCCTGCTTCTCGAAGGTGTAGATAGCGTCTACCATCTTCTGAGTCGCGTATTCTCTGACAGCCGCGTCAACATCCTCGCCTGCCTTGAATACTGTATATGTCTGCTTTTCCTTGCCGACCTCAGCAACGATCTCCTTGATGAATCTGCAGATATTCTTGATCTCCTCATGTCCGAAGAGAATCGCCTCGAGCATCTCTTCTTCAGGGAGCTCCTTAGCGCCTGCCTCGACCATCATGATCGCTTCTTCAGTACCGCATACTGTGAGGTTGAGGTCAGAGACCTGTCTCTGCTCGAATGTAGGGTTGATGACAAAATCTCCGTCTACCTTTCCTACGATAACGCCTGCTGTCGGGCCGTCCCAAGGGATGTCAGATACAGCGATCGCTACGGATGTTCCGATGAGGGAAGCTGCCTCAGGCTGACAGTCGTTCTCAACTGACAGAGCTGTAGCAGTTACTACTACATCATTTCTGTAACCCTTTGGGAAAAGCGGTCTGAGCGGTCTGTCGATCAGTCTTGAAATGAGAGTTGCCTTGTCAGAAGGACGGCCCTCTCTCTTGATATATCCGCCCGGGATCTTTCCTACTGAGTACATCTTCTCTTCGAAGTTGCATGTCAGCGGGAAGAAATCTACGTCCTGCTTAGGCTCTTTGCTTGCGCATACTGTGCAGCTGACAACAGTATCACCGTATCTTACAACTGCCTGTCCGTTAGCCTGCTCAGCTACTTTGCCGATCTCGACCTCGAGCAGTCTGCCGCCGAGAGCCGTTCTGAATGTCTTATAATCTGTAAATCTACCCATTATTAACAACTACCTCCTGTTAATTCTTCTTACTACATACATGGGTGGTAACTTCGTGACACACCGGACAGGTCCGGCGGTCACATTGGTTGGTGTCAGCGTGACAAAGGGATCTGTCCCAAGTGTCACACTATATACAATCGAAGCGGGAGTCGTGAAGACTCCCGCTTGTTTGTCGGAATTACTTTCTCAGTCCGAGACGAGCGATAAGGCTTCTGTATCTTTCGATATCTGTCTCTCTGAGATACTTGAGAAGACTTCTTCTCTGACCTACCATCTTGAGCAGGCCTCTTCTTGAATGATAGTCCTTGTGGTGCTCTTTGAGATGCTCGTTCAGATCATTGATTCTGTAAGTGAGGATAGCTACCTGAACCTCCGGGGAACCGGTGTCGCCTTCCTTGATAGCGTACTCTTTGATGATTTCCTGTTTCTTTTCCTTAGTAAGCATTGTTGTTCTCCTTTTCTGTAGTTCGCCCGGGCTGCGAGGTCGCCGGAGCAGCGCATCTCTGCGGCACGGGTATTGATTGGTTGATGATCGTTATCTGCGGGTCCTCTCCTCTTAACTGCCGGTAATGGTCAGCGTGAGTTCTCCGTACCCACAAAGCAACGTGTGTATATTAACATGAATGCATGTCAATGTCTATCTTTTTATTGAAAAATATGGCATTCGGGCATTTCTTTATCCTTTTGCCGCGCATCTGCCCAGTGTGACAAAACGAAACGTCCCAGCTGTCACTCCTGTACGTAATGATACGCCCTTGCCTGTTCACAGTCACGTGATATCTGTTCGAAGAGTTCTTCCTTGGAACGGAATTTTCTCTCGCCTCTGGAGAAATGATCGAAGTACACGGTCACGTCATCTCCGTAGATATCGTCGTCGAAGTCAAAGATGAAAGTCTCGATCGTCTTCCTGGCTTTGACTTTCAGCTCTGCGTGGTCGATCTCCTGATTGACTGTAGGATTGACCCCGATGTTCGAAATGCTTTTGTACTCATTGCCGTTGAGGACCGTCCGGCTGAAATACACTCCGCTCGGCGGCAGCATCTGACGCTCCGGCGCCGGGATGTTTACAGTCGGGAAGCCGTTTTTGGCGCCCAGGTTCTTGCCGTGGGCAACTGTTCCCGAGAATGCATACGGTCTGCCGAGATACAGTGCAGTACGCTCCATATTGCCGGTGCTTATCATCTCGCGGATAAGCGTGGAGCTCACAACGCGGCCTCCTACTGTGACCGCCTCATGGATATTGACACCGATCCCTGCCTCAGAGCATTCTCTGACGAGGTCTTCCGGTCTTCCCTCCGCTCTGGCCCCGTAAGTATAGTTGAAACCTACGGAAACGCAGCCAGCGTTGAGCCGTCCTATGATAATATCCTCGAAGAATGCGTGAGCGCGCATCTTCATTATGATCTCGTCAAAAGGAATATTGACAAGGATGTCAAAGCCCATGCCCCTGACAAGATCGATCTTCTCTTCTTCCGTACAGATCAGTTTGACCGCGTCAGGATCATCGTCAGAACGCTGAAGAATGAAGTTGAACGGATGATTGGAGAATGTAAAGCAAAGCGATTTCAGCCCGTTTTCCTTCGCGGACCTTATCGCGTCCTCCATAATGACGCGGTGGCCCACATGAAGTCCGTCAAAATTGCCGAGAGCCACAGACGTCTTATCTGTCAGATTCAGTTGTTCCAGAGATGTGTATATTTCCATCAGTTTTCAATCAGTATATTAAATGATATTGCCTCTGATAACCGGTATTATAACAGACTCCGATGCCCCCCGTCTCTAAGGCGGCGGGTTGTAGCTTCGCTCCTGGTTGAATGAAAATCTTTCCGGATCTATCTGGCGATTACTTTGGCAGGAATCAGTTCTCTTCCCTTGAAGTATGCCGTTCCGAGGAATTCCCCGCTGCAGTACACCTTGTAGATCGGAGCATTCAGGGTGAAATGAGACTCGCGGACCACATTGTAACCGGCCCCTGAGCTGTTTCCGTTGATAAAGGCGGATAAACGGTTATTGTTAAGTTCCACCACTCCGAGCTCAGTCAGAGTAACATCCATCGGAATGATGTGTTTTTCGATCTCTGCATCACTCATTTCGAGGAGCTCTACGAGATCCAGAGCGTCTGAGATGTCAAAACATCCGCTTTTCGTCCTCACAAGTGACGTCATGACTCCGCCACATCCGAGAGTCCTGCCGATATCATCGCATATTGTCCTGATATAGGTGCCCTTGGAGCATGTGACATCGAACTCGATCCTGCCGGATTCTGCGTCGATCATGGTGATCTCGTTACGAAGGATCCTGATCTCGCGGGGTCTGATCTCGAATTCTTCCCCCTCTCTTGCTAGATCATATGCTCTCCTGCCGTTGATCTTCAGCGCTGAATACTTAGGAGGGATCTGAGAGACCGTACCTGTATAATCCGAGAAAGCTTTCCTGAGCTCTGCCTCGGTGACACAGTATGGATCGTCCTGCACGCTTCGCGGCATATCATCAAAGTGTCCGGATTCCTGTACGACGCTGACAGGGATCTTATTCAGCACCTCGCCCCAGATGTCGAGAGTATCTGTCTCAGTCCCGAGGAGCATTCCAGCATGATAGGTCTTGCAGTCACCGTCATAATACTCGATGATCCTCGTAGCTTTTCCGATACATACAGGCAAAACGCCCGTAGCCATAGGGTCGAGCGTTCCGGTATGTCCTATTTTCTTAATATGGAGCCTGTGGCGGAGCTTTGCGCATACATCCTGCGAAGTCCAGCCGGAAGGCTTGTTGATATTTAATATCCCGTCTTTCATGTAAAATGCCTGTTAATACCCGGTATGCTTCCTGACCGCAGTTGACGCCCCGGTCTGCATGATCAGCATTTGAGCTCATAAACCGTCCATGGCACGTATGATCAGCGTTTCAGTTCGCTGATCAGTACCGGCACGATCGTTTTTTCCGCGGTATCAAGGTCTGCGTCGATCGTGCATCCTGAAGCCAGGAAATGCCCTCCGCCGCCAAAACCGGCAGCGACTCTGGCCATATTGATGTATGACCTGCCGCGCAGGCTGACTCTTGTGATATCGCCTTTCTGCTTGAGGAGGCATCCACCTTCCACGCCGTCGATACTCATGATCCGCTGTATGATACTGTCAGTCTCATCCATTGTGCAGCCATATTCATCCAGAATATCCTGTGATACCTGACCGACAGCAAGTTTTCCGTCTGCGTAGAAATGCAGACGTGAAAGCACATAGCCTTCCATTTTGAGGGCACCCTGTGTCCTGCGGTCGTAGATCAGCGCAGAGATCGCTTTTGAGTTGAACCCCGCTACCTTGTACAGGTGGCCTACGATCTCGTGCGAGCGGTTGGTCGTGTTGGTATGCTGGAAGTTTCCTGTATCCGTAGTGATAGCTGTAAAAATACAGTTCGCGATATCGAGTGTTACCTCTGCTCTGAGATCCTTGATCAGTCTGTAGATGATCTCGGCTGTGGCGGCTGATTTCGGCTCAATACGCTGGAAATCAAAGCGTATGTCCTTGGAAGTCGTCGCGTGATGGTCTATGCAGCCCTTCAGGCGGCCTCTGGCCCACGCTTCTTCTCTGCCGGGTATCCTGTTCAGTCCGTTGCAGTCAAGCATCAGGGACAGCTGTACATCATCAAGTACGGAATCGTCTTCCGTCGTACATCCCAGCTCGAGAAAATCGAGATTCTTAGGCACCGGTTCATTGACCATGACGTATGCCTTTTTACCGAGACTGCGAAGAGCCAGACACAGAGCTGTGCTCGAACCGAGCGCGTCGCCGTCCATACTTATATGCGGAAATATAAGGATCCCGTCGAGATCGCTCATTATTGTTGCTATGCTTCTGATTGTATCGTTCATTAAGTTATTCTGCTATTCCTGCTCTTCGTTTTCGTCCTGCGGTATATCGAGTGTCTGGAGTATCGAGTCTATATGTCTTCCGTAATCCATTGATGTGTCGAGTTTGAAGATCAGCTCAGGAGTGTATCTGAGCTTGATGTCTCTTGACACCTGAGTTCTGAGAGCGCCCTTAGCCCTCTCAAAGCCCTCGAGAACTTCAGAGTATACTACAGACTTGTCCTCATCAGAAAGGCACACAGGCGAAACGTATACGGTAGCGTAACTGCCGTCTCTCGTGACATCGACACCGGTGATGCTTATTATTCTTGATGTAAGTCTCGGGTCCTTAGCTCCGTTGATCAGGAAAGAGCTTATACTCTTCTTGATCTCCTCACTTAATCTTCCCTGTCTGTGTTTTGCCATTTCTATTTTTCCTGTTTATGTGTTGATTGATGATACAGGCGGGAGGCATACAGATATTTTGTCATTCCGCAGGAGCAGAATGACAATTCGGCAAGGCCTGAATGAGCAGTGCGGCTGACACTTGCAACTGTCTGAGCACTGCCTGCAGTGCGAGTTTTGCAAGTGACCCGCAATGCATGAAGGTTTTGCCTGAATTGTCCTGCGACGAGGACGCAAAATATCTGTATGCCCCCGCCTGTATTGCTGTTATCTTTTAACTTCTACCATATTGAAGCATTCGATGACGTCATCCGGCTTGATGTCGTTGTATTTCTCGATGCCGAGTCCGCATTCGTATCCGGCAGCGACTTCTCTGACGTCGTCCTTGAATCTTCTCAGCGAGCTGATGACACCTTCATGGATGACGATGCCGTCTCTTACAAGCCTGATCTGAGCATTTCTCTTGACGATGCCCTCATTGACATAGCAGCCAGCGATGATGCCGATATTCGGCACTTTGAATGTATCTCTGACAACAGCCTTGCCGAGTACCTCTTCCTTATACTCTGGATCGAGCATACCCTTCATAGCATCCTGGATATCGTCTATGATATCGTAGATGACTCTGTAGAGTCTGATCTCGACATTGGCAGCAGCAGCCTGGTTCACAACTGCTGTCGTAGGTCTTACGTTGAATCCGATGATGATCGCATTGGATGTCTCAGCAAG
>JAFRLN010000061.1 GCA_017431175.1 Mogibacterium sp. | reverse complement strand
GTATTTTATTGAAAGAGACTGTCACGCCCGGCCCCTTTCTGCTAACCAGATTCTGTCCGTATACAGACCCTATTTCAGCCGAAATGGGTAAGTAAATAACAATATAGAGCCTATTATTATTAAGTGCTTTACAAAACACATTTTAAAGTATATAAATCAATTGTAGGTTGTTTTGTACTGGAATTGAGATATCGGAAAGGATACTCGAAAGGAGATTATAATAATGAGTAACACAGTAAAAGTAGGCATCAACGGATTTGGTCGAATCGCCAGAGTCATTCTCCGCAGTCTGGAAATGAGAGACACTGACATCGAGATCGTCGGCATCAACCTGCACCATGCAGACTTTAAGAGGATGGCCTATCAGGTGGAATATGACTCAGTTTTCGGAAGGTTCATGGGAGAAGTAGGAGTTACGGATAACGGGATCCGTATTAATGGCAAGGACATCCGTGTATTCTCTGAGGACGATCCTGCAGACATCGACTGGGCATCCTGCGGAGCTGAATACGTAATCGAGTCCACCGGTAAATTCCTCACAAGAATGGCTTGTTCAAGACACTTCCTCGGAGGTGCCAAGAAAGTGATCATTACCGCGCCCGCAAAGTCCAATGATATTCCTACTTTCGTAATGGGAGTGAATCATGAGACCTATGATCCTGCAACCATGTCGATCGTTTCGAACGCAAGCTGCACAACCAACTGTCTCGCTCCGCTTACCAAAGTCATCCATGAGGCATTCGGTATAGAGAAAGCGCTGATGTCAACCATACATGCTTCTACCTCTAAGCAGAAGCCAGTAGACTCCAACGGCGGAAGAGACTGGAGAACAGGACGTTCCGTATTCAATAACATTATTCCTTCTACGACCGGCGCAGCTAAGGCTGTAGGAAAAGTTATTCCTGAGCTGAACGGCAAGATGACCGGAATGAGTTTCCGTGTTCCTTGTAATGACGTTTCCGTAGTTGACCTGACAGCTCAGCTGAAGACAAAGACATCATACGAAGAGATCTGTAAGGTAATCAAGGAAGCTGCAGATGGTCCTATGAAAGGAATCATCGAATATAATAACGATGAACTTGTTTCCGCAGACCTCCGCGGAAACTTCAACACCTGCATCTTCGACGAGAAAGCAGGAATCATGCTTGATGACAGCTTTGTCAAGCTCATCGCATGGTACGACAATGAGTGGGGTTATTCCAACAAGGTAATCGATCTGGTAGAGCACGTTGCACATACCGACGCAGAATTGCTTGCATCCGGAGGGAATATCAGAAAAGCACTGGCTGCAGAAGCTGCCGAAGAAGACGCTGCTGCTGCAAAAGCTGCCAAGGCCAAGAAATAGATTCTTTTCATTACTGATTGAAAAATCCGGAAAAACTATAAAAAAGAGGGGCGCTGACAATGTCAGCGCCCTTTCATATGTCACATAATCATTTTCCTGAAGCCATCATATAGATCCTGTAGATATCTTCAGTATCAAGGACTTTGAAATTGCCTATTGTCCGCGCGTCCTGGAATGTGACTCCGCGCGCAGCCGTACGGCATTCAGCTTCGCCGAAATCAAGCCCAAGGCCCTTGATGTCTGTAGGCATTCCGATCGAGCGGAAGAATTCTTCGAACTTCCCGATCGTCTTCACAGGGTCGCTTTCACCGAAAACGCCAACGCCAAGTTTTACGAATCTCTCAGGATCGACATCAAGTACATATCTTGCCCATGAGCCCCAGACAGCTGCCAGTCCGGCACCGTGAGCTACGTCATGCTCTGCAGACAGTTCATGCTCGATCTGATGGCATGCCCAGTCGCCCTTGTTCGGATTGCCTGTTGCCATGAGTCCGTTGTGAGAAAGCGTACCGCACCACATAATGTTAGCTCTCGCTTCATAGCTTTGCGGGTCATCAAGCGCGACCGGCGCCCACTTGATCACTTCACGGAGCAGAGTGAATGAGAGTTCATCAGTAAAGTCAAGCGAATCGCCCTGATGGAAATATCTCTCAAGGGTGTGCATCATGATGTCTACGGCTCCGCAGGAAGTCTGGTACGCAGAGACTGAATATGTCAGTTCAGGATCAAGAATCGAGAATTTGACTCTGCCGAAGTCTGTACTGACTCCCCTCTTATATACAGGATCCGTCTCATCATTGGTGATAACAGAAGAATCGCTCATCTCAGAACCTGTAGCAGCGAGAGTCAGGATGGCACCAACCGGAACTGTTCCTTCAACTTTCCTCTTGCCGCAATAGAAGTCCCATACATCACCGCCGCCGTAAGCACCGTAGCCTATAGCTTTGGCACTGTCGAGAACAGAGCCTCCTCCGACCGCGAGAATAAAATCGATGCCTTCGCTTCCCACGAGCTCAATTCCTTTGCGGACAAGGCTGACTCTCGGATTAGGGACTACGCCTCCGAGCTCAACATACTCGATTCCTGCGTCACTGAGATTTTTCTCCACTCTGTCCAGGAGCCCTGTGCGTTTTACTGATCCTGATCCGAAGTGGATGAGCACTCTGGATGCTCCGAATTCTCTGAGCATCTCTGCTGTCTGGTTCTCAGCACCGGCGCCGAAAACTACCTTAGTCGGTGTATAGTATCCGATAGACATAATCTTACCTGCCTTTCTGTATTTCCTGTTATGCCAATGATTATAACACAGCTGCAGCATATCATTCATTTTTTACTTGTCATACATTCCATCGTCACCACATTCTGTCAGCAAAAGCTCTCGCCCTCTCGTCTATATCCGGTACTGAAAGAATGCTCAGAGGATCGTTCGCAGTTTCGTTCATAGCGAACCGCTGTGGAAGTATGAATGATTTGTTGAAGTTCATCGCTCCGATGATCTGTTCAGAAACGATGTCACCACCGCTGTAGCCGGATACGACGAGCGCATATATCCTCTTGGAGCTGAAATCGCTGACCCTGAAGAGTGCGGTAAGCCGGTTGATGAATGCTGTCAGATTAGCGCTCACCGCGTCATTGTAGTTCGGGCAGATCATCACAAGCACATCGCTTTCCAGGATAGCCGGATATACGCGTTCCGTAATAATACCTCCGTAGAAACACCTTCCGATTTCTCCGAAATGCAGACAGTCCTCGTATTTGCACCCCCTGCAGTCAGTCACAGCGCCGTCTCTCAGCGATATCTCTGCGATATCGGCTCTGTGCTCAATACCGCTCCTGACCTTATCCCAGAGAAGCATAGTATTGGATGTCCTTCTCTGGCTTGCGTGGATGGCAAGGACTTTCATCTTCTTATCCGGGACCGGGATCTCAAAATCCAGCAGACTGCGCACCAGTGTTTCCACCTGCTGGCGGTATACCTCAATCGGCTCCACTCCTCTGACTCCGGAAAGCACATGGAAGTTTCCAAGTGAGCCGGTCGCCTCGACAAGCGGTCTGCCCGGGAAAGTGCAGCCCGCGTTATTCGCAGAGAAAGCAAGCCGCCGCGCCAGTGCCTTGGTATAAAGCTCGCTGCTCCCGTCGACTATTATCCCGCCGACTGAGCCTTCAAGACAATCCGGATGTTTTCTGAAGCCCTCCAGAAGCCTGTAGTATTCCATATTGATCCCGGCGTCATTAAGACACACCGCGAAAAGCACCTTCTCGCCGCTGAGAGTTATGTCATCAAGCTGAGTGATCTTCTCAGCCAGCACGATTTCTGTTCCTTCTTTTTCGATTCTGTCCAGGATGGGGTCAAGCACAGACCACATCCTCTGTGTCCGTCCCTGCAGTTCGCATACAGGCCGGATCACTATAAGTCTCCTGTTCATTTTCTCTATGTCCCTTTGTCCCCTACTTCAGCAGGAAATGATCTCCTGCCTGTCCGTACCGTCTATGCCTGCTATCTTATTCTGCACAGGTTCCGGTATGCTGTAAGTACCCTTTCATACAGTTCATCCGGAAGAGCCGCGTCCTCGTACTCGATCCCGTTTTCTGTAAATCTGTTTCTTATACCGAGGAACGCGCCTTCATGTTTTCCCCCGAAATAAACCGATCCGTAATGCCACTCCCCCCTGAATGTCAGCAAAATGGAGATCGCCGCGGATGACAGCGCCGGAGCGATATATGGCTTGAACCCGAGGTCCCTTACTCTCAGATTAGCCTGCACCGTATACTCTGTCAGAAGGGCTGAAGCCTCGTGATCATAGTGCTCTATACTGTTGGCGATGACCAGATCCTGTCCGTGAGGACCGTAAGCTCTGCCTTCTTCTCTATAGAGTGAGATGCTGTCCGAATGTTCCCTGATCCTCTCAGAATAATAAAGCGCTCTCATATTCATGACGCCGAGACCGTATCCCTGCACCTGCCATGGTTTCAGCTCCGCGGCATCAAGAAAAGCCGCCGCGAGATTGTCAACGGGATCACTGACGACCGCGATCATACCTTTATAGCCGGAGGCTTTCGCCAGATCCGCATAGTGTTTGATGATCTCTCTGTTAGCCTCAAGCTGAACCATTCTGACATCGACTGCGGGGTCCGGCGCTCCGGCCGAAACAGGCGGCACCCCCCTGCTGGCACAGAAGATGAGCACATCGCAGTCAAACAGATCCTTTTCACTCGTTATATAGACAGGCGGCAGTTCCTCCATCCCGAAAGGATATCCGATCTGGTTGATCTCCATCTCAAGCCTCTCAAGATTCTCTTTTCGTATATCCATTATGCCGATCTCAGAGATTACATCACTTCCGAGCAGCCTGAGACCTATCAGCATGGTCGTTCCCACATCACCGAGCGCAAGTATATTCACTCTGTTCTTTCCTTTCAGCCTGAAAGCGCACCCGTCTGCTTTCAGCAGTGAGGAATCGTCTATGCCGGCGTCATGCGGCAGATTGTGTATATATTTCATTAAATCGTTCTCCCGTCCTCTTTCATGTATGCAGCAAGCCGTCTGAGCTTGCGGATCTCATTCTCCAGATATACTGAAGGTGCCGTATGTTCATCGTATTCAAGCCCCGCTCCGAGCAGAGGAAATCTCGGTTTGGTGATCACAGCACCGAGTCTGCCGAGGGTCAGCTTTTTCTCGAAGGTCTTCTGGTATTCCTGTTCGATTGTCCGCAGTATGCGAAGGGCGTTCTCAAGGCATGTAAGAGAATACCTGTACAGTCCGTCCGGATCCCCTCCGAGATTGAACACCAGGCCGGTGTAAGGCAGTATCATATTGATCGACGCATTCTCATCAGCGTCCGGACTGTCTATTCCATCCCCTCCGATAAAAGGATAGCAGTCACGCTCGTTGACCCACAGAGAGATCGAAGGTATGAAATATGCCGAAGCTGTCTCCCTGCCGCGAAGTTTCATCTCGTCAAGAGCATTCCCCGTCAGAAGGCCGACAACGACTTTATGAACTTCAACATCCTGGCCGCGAAGCACATTATCGATTTTGGTCAGTCTCTGACCGGAATGCAGAAGATCATCGACCAGTATGATCGGTCTTCGGAACGACTTCAGCATTCTTGCCTGATCTTCAAGCGGCTGGTAGCCTCTCGCTTCACGGATACTGAATCCTCTCAGGTCATTATTGAAGTATTTCTCAGTCCTGAGAGCCTTCGTTACTGTATTCGGCACTACTACATCGGAAAGAGCCTTGCCGAACGGCACGGACATGTACGGTCCTCTTCTCCTCAGCGGATCCGGTTCTGTACTGACCCCATTCGTCGAAGCGACTATGTCCACGATCTTGCTGTATACAGCGCTGGTGTTGAAAGATACCAGAAGCTTGCCCGGGAACATCTCCCTGAAGGATGCCAGCAGATTATCATGCGCCTCATCGATCGCTTTCTGAACACGCGGGTTCTTGTTGAGAGGATCCTTGATGACTGTATCCGCGTCTCTGAAGATGACTACCGGATTCTTCATATCCACCGCGTACAGCGGCTTGTCCGGATCGTCTGATATATTGACGAATCCCTGCCTGACCATCGTAGGTACCGCAAGAGGGTCCGCTGCTTCACCGCATACCGGATTGAATACAGCGAACGTATAGTCTCTCGCCATAAGTGTCGCAAGAAGCTCGGTCAGAAGTATCTGCCGGATATAGGAAACATTCATCCCGCCGGATACATAAAACGCGCCGATGACAGCAGTCTCTCCTCCGCAGTGGCTGCGAATATACGATGCTGCCTTGATATCTCCGAATTCTTCAAGCAGGTCGCTGGTTCTGACCCTCTTTGCTCCTGCCGCGGCAGTGATCGAATGCTCTGATGACTCTATGATCACTTTTCTGACATCCGGCCGCGCCATATATTCCGAAAGAACACCGCTTCTATCTTCCTCACTTCCAAACGCGTCTCGGTAGTATCTTTCATCTGTTTTCTCTCCCGGCTCGTACGGATGGATGTTAAGTTCCATTGCCTGCATCACATGCTTATAGGCAGGCTCTCTTGTATAGTAGTTGTTTTCATAGATAAATGCCTGCGCGACAGGATCGATGAGTGTCGAGATATCGCGTCCGAGGTCTATATTGTCTCTGATTCGCGTTGAACTGATGTCTTCATAGAATTTCTGAAGAGTAAGGCTGATGATCTTGCCTGTGACCGGATAAGACTCGCCGTCAGCATCGATTTTCCTCGCCTCCCGCGCAAAAACAATGTGGTTGAGGGAATGTATCGAGTTCTCGCACGGCTCTGCCCTGTAGGCAGAAGCGTTCATTACAACATCAGAACCCATTGCGATATATAACTCTCTTCCTTCAAAACACTTTCTCAGAACGCCCAGATCCTCAGGGCTGGCTATATTGACCGGTATCCTGTCAGGGAAAATGTAGATGCCCTCTTCGTCAGACACCGACATTCTCGCGATCTCATTTCTCAGCTTGTGAGGAAGGGTCTTTTTGGACCACGAAAACTCGTCGATGCTGAGATAAACATCGAACCCCATGTCTCTGATCGTTGTCGCGATCGCTTTGTGTCCGAGGCTGAACGGATCAAACGTACCCGGGAAGAATACCGCCGGTCTCTCATCAGGAAAGCTGAGAGACTGCACTTTATGCTGATAATCGGAAATAAATCTGTACGCGGAATTGAGCATCGCCGCATTGTTGCAGAAATCGAGCTCGTTACCTCCAAGAGTCTCAGGAAGCAGCATCAGAAGCCTTCTGAATGAGTGGGTGCCCAGATCCCATTTCTCATCATCGGTCAGAATACCGCTGGCAAAGATGTTGGCTCCGGTCAGCCGGAAAGCCTCCCTCGATACAGCCTTTCTGAAGTGAGAGCACCCCTTCATAAGCAGGCCGAGGATATGCATCCTCCTTCTCCCGCTCGAAGGATCCTGGTCCGCGTACTCATAATCCGCGTAGTTTTCAAGAGCAACAGCCAGAGTGTTCAGTGCAGCAGTCGCTATCCTGTCGCTTGAGGTATTGACCATCCTGCCAAGTTCTGATATGACTTCATCCAGTTCATCAGGTCTCAGGTGAAGAATGACCACTCCCAGATAATCCGGTATTATCCCCGAGAACTGATAGTCTTCTATCTCAAGCCCGTTGAACAGTTCTACCATAAGTTCATTACGCTGATCCACCGACAGCTCCGGAATGATACCGAGCAAAGCCTCGCCGGCTCTGCGTCTGACGCTTACAGTCTCACTGACTTTGATCAGGTTGGCAAAGTGAGTAGCTATATGCAGAAGTCTGCCTCTCTCGGCATTTCTTACCTCCGGTGAGCTCATGACAGATATATTAGCCATCTTGACAAGCCACGACACATGGCTCTTAAGATCGTCGAGGAACATAGCGGAGAGCTGCTCATCAGTCAGATGGTCCGTCTCGATCCCAAGGAATCCGCGCGTGCATTTTTCCGCCTCGTCCTCCGATATCTCCTTATAGCACCTGAGGACCTCTATGGCGGCGATATCAACGTCCCTGGAATATCTGCCGAGGATCTGACGGGCAAAGCCGCACGCCCGCTCTGAAAAGCTGTCAGGGCACAGATCAGGCTCAGCGAGCAGAGCGGTATTCATCAGAACGACCAGAAGTTCGTCGTCCGTGTTTTCGTCAGTGTAGTATTTCTCAAGTATTTCGTAGTATTTGTGTCTGCAGGACGGTCTGCAGCTTCTCACTACTTCGCGCACAAAGAAATCAGTGCTTGATGTTATCCACTTGCTGTGTATCTCAGTGTACTTATGATCCGGGTGCAGGAGCATCCCGATATACTGACTGAACATCGACAGATTCGTCACATTATCGTCAGATGCCGGAATGTCTTCCGGAAGCTCTTTTTTGTACTCCACGCGGTATTTTGCTACTATGAAGCCCATCGCAGTAGCTGTCTGTTCGCGTATGTCACTCTCACTGTGGGCGAGCTGGTCATACAGAAATCTGAGCGTCATGCTTTTCTGGTCATCGGACATATATGTCGAGTACCTTCTCAGAATATCTATATAGGTCCTGAGGTTCTTCCAGTCTGTCTCGCTCCTGGCATCTTCGAGAAGACTTCCGAACAGCTGCGGATCACCGAACCGGCGCATCATCCTGATATTATGATCTATCGAGCGGAATCTGATCTGATCGACGACCGCTTCACCGGAGAGCAGCGCAGTTTCCTTCTCCTCAGATTGAACAGTCTCCGGATAGGACCGGAGGTAATCATAAGGCCAGACTTCGGCCCTGTCAGGTATGAACGGATCGACACCACGCTCTTTCATGTAGTTCTCAAAATCATGCAGCTTGTTGTAGACTCTGATATACCTGTTTCTTTTGGCTTCATCCACATTATCCAGCTTGCTGAGGATGACATCGAAAGCCTGTTTAAGGCTGTAGAAATGAATGATCTCTCTGCCGTCCTCTCTCGTACTTTTGGACCGGAAATCTGCGTAGATCAGCAGCAGCGACTCAACAGACAGATTCTCCAGCTCCAGATCCCACACAGAGTGATTGGCGGCAATATGAGCGATCCCTTTCAGACCGTTGTGACTCAGGCAGTAATCAGTATAGTAATAGTGCAGATACGGAACCCTTCGCTCTTCATGCTTTCTGCATCCGTACTTGCCTATGTCATGGGTAGCTACGGCGGCTGATATCAGGCCCAGATCGACCGGGACGCCCGCCGCGCGAAGCTGCCTGGCGGCATGCATGGCTATATAGTGTACTCCGGCCACGTGACCGAGTGTGTTGAACGGAGTGATCTCGCTGCCGATGCGCATGAATTCATAGATATAGTTTTCATACGCCAGCTTTTTCATTCTGATATACTCGCGCGTATAGCCATTCTCTCTTATCTCTCTGTCAGACAGCATCCGGAAGTCTTTGACCGGATCAAACGCGCAGTATTTCTGTTCGTATTTATAGATTGCATGGAGAAAGTCAAGGAGAGAGGCTCGCCCGGCGGAATACCGCTCAGAATCATCCGTGATTCTGAGATGCGGGAACACCCTGCCCCGAAGATGCAGATATGTATGTTCAAGCCACCCGTTTTCCGGGCTGTCGTCTCCGTCAAAGATATATTTCTGCCACACCTCAAGAGCCGCATCTGCCCTGATCCTGCCATCTCCGTCTGCGTCTGCCATCAGTTCAGCGGCAGCAGCCGGATCACTGCACATCCTGTTTATCTCTTTGCTCAGCGCCTCACACCGGAACTCTTTCCCCGTAGTCATCACTCTTCCGTCCCTTTTCCTTCTGTAACAACAGCATTGTTGATGCGTGAAATTTGTAATACAAGGCTAATTATATCCGCATTATGTCTCCACTGTCTATTTTGTCATAAATAAAACAGGCTGTGCCCTGTCGGGCACAGCCTGCGGCTTCTGTAAGAGTTGCCTTATGCTGCGATTAAGCTTCTGGTGCGTAGAAATCTACGAACTTGACGAGCTTGTCGTAGCGAGCCATAGCAGCTGCTTCGTTTTCTGCGAAGAGCTTCTCTGCTCTTTCCGGATTCTCTCTTGTCAGTCTGTTGTAACGTGCTTCGTTCTTCAGGAATTCCTGATATCCGCCTGCAGGTACCTTGCTGTCGAGAGTGAACGGATTCTTGCCTTCTGCCTTGAGTGCCGGGTTGAATCTGAACAGGTTCCAGTATCCGCACTCTACAGCCTTCTTCATCTCCATCTGGCAGTTAACCATGCCGCCCTTGATGGAGTGCATCTCGCATGGTGAGTAACCGATGATCAGGGATGGGCCGTCATAAGCGATAGCTTCGTTCAGAGCCTTGATCGTCTGGTTAGGGTTAGCACCCATAGCAACCTGTGCTACATATACATAACCGTAAGCCATAGCGATCTGTGAGAGTGACTTCTTTTCGATTGCCTTACCAGCTGCAGCGAACTGAGCTACCTGACCGATGTTGGAAGCCTTGGAAGCCTGTCCGCCAGTGTTGGAGTAAACCTCAGTATCGAATACCATTACGTTTACGTTCTCGCCGCTTGCAAGTACGTGGTCGAGTCCGCCGTAACCGATATCGTAAGCCCAGCCGTCTCCACCGAAGATCCATACGGTCTTTTCACCGAGGATATCCTTCTGTGCAACGATCTCTGCTCCGATGCCGGCAGCTTCGAGAGCTGCTACAAGAGCTTCGCCGGCAACCTTTGATCCTTCAGGATCCTTGAATGCTGCGAGCCATGCATCTGCAGCTGCCTTTACTTCTTCAGGAACGCCTGCAGCTACCAGTTCTTCAACGTCAGCTTTCAGCTTTTCTCTTCTAGCTCTTACAGCTACTCTCATTCCAAGACCATGCTGAGCATTGTCCTCGAACAGTGAGTTACACCATGCAGGTCCGTGACCTTCAGCGTTTACTGTATAAGGAGCTGTTGCGCCAGGGCCGCCCCAGATGGAGGAGCATCCTGTAGCATTGGAGATGTATGTGTGATCTCCGCAAAGCTGTGTGATCAGTCTTGCATATGAAGTCTCAGCACATCCTGCGCAGGAGCCCGAGAACTCGAGGAGAGGAGTCTTGAACTG
>JAFRLN010000060.1 GCA_017431175.1 Mogibacterium sp. | reverse complement strand
GGACTCTCAGTCTGTTCTCCAGGCTCCCACCGTATTCGTCATCACGGAAGTTGCAGATCGCGAGAGCGAACTGGTCGAGAAGATATCCCCAGTGCATCGCGTGCACTTCGACTCCGTCGAAGCCTGCGTCTTTGGCCATCTTTGCGGTTTTGACCATATATTTAATTTTAGTCTTGATCTCTTCTACAGTGATCTGCTCGCAGATCTCGCTTGGATCAGCATATCTTGGAATCGGAGACGGCGCTTTCTGTCCCGGCTTCTGTCTGCCGTGACCGAATCCGATCTGCATGAACACCTTGGTTCCGTAAGCGTGGATCCTCTCGACTAAGCGGCAGGCTGATTCTCTCCATACCATCGGTGCGTATGAAGGCGGGATAGGTCCGTTGATCAGGTCAGGCTTCTGAGCTTCCATATCGACGATGATGCTGCCCATGACGATAAGACCAAATCCTCCGCGTGCTCTCTCAAGGTAGTACTCGATCGTATTGTCTGTATACTCACCTTTAGGGCCGCCCATGCTGCCTGTTCCCATCGGGGCAAGCGCGTAGCGGTTGCGGATCTGAACTTTTCCGATTTTCAGCGGACTGAGTGAATGTGGATAATTCGTTGCCATAATCATTCTCCTTTACAATTCCTTTACATCTGTAGAAGCAGCCAGTTCTATCTGGCTGCAGTATCCGGCAAGTCTTCCCGAAAGGTCTTCCAGGATCTGTCTCAGCGCCTGTGAGCCGAGCGCAATGTGTTTAGGTGCCGGCTCCTGATCGACTGATTCGATGATCCTCGATGCCATAGCTGCGGGATCTCCCGGAGCAAGGCCCTTGGATACGTCGATCATGGTCAGGAATCCGTGAGCGTGTTCATATTCAGGGATCAGGTTCTTCGCTACCTTGACTCCGCCGTATCTGAAGTCTGTTCTTGCGCTGCCCGGTTCTACTATGGTAACTCCTACATTGAAGGGTTTCATTTCGATGGACAAAGCCTCGCAGTAACCGGTAATGCCGAATTTGGTCGCGTTGTAGAGCGAGTTTCCGGCATATCAGACCTGTCCTGCCACTGAAGCGACCTGTATGATACGGCCGTGTTTCTGGCTGCGAAGATATGGCAGTGTCGAGCGGATAAACGCGATCGAGCCGATCAGGTTGGTCTGGATCTGGAGCAATGCTTCCTCATCCGAGATCTCCTCAGCTGCGCCGTACAGCCCGTATCCGGCGTTGCTTACTACAACATCCACCGTGCCGAGCTTTCTGAACGCTTCCTCAGTCACCCGGTATACAGACTCCGTATCTGTAACATCCAGTGCTGCTGTCAGAAGAGTCTCCGGATATTCTGCCTTCAGGCCGTCAAGTTTCTTCATATTCCTTGCAGTACCGAAGACAATGTCCCCTGCCGCAAGCGCCTGCGCTGCGATTTCCTTTCCGAATCCGCTGCTGATGCCTGTGATCAGCCATTTCCTTTCTGCCATTAGGTATCTCCTTCTTGCATCTGCCGTGTTTCTAATTAAAAGTATAGCGATCGAAATTCTGCTGTCTAACACAAGAATTCGATAAGAATATTCGATCGAGCCTGTACCTTGAGAATCAAAAACCTGATTAAGAACTGTAATCGAAAACTTGTATGATGAGGTCGGGCTGCTTGCTTGAAAGAATTCTTTCGCGCATGGTATCATCAATTATCAGGAATTTAACAATCCGGCAGCCAGTCATTTATGACTCTTAATAAAACGGAGTTTTCCATAAAACAGGGGGTTAGGATAATGACACTTACTCAGCTGAAATACTTCTGTGAAGTAGCTAAAATGCGCCACTTCACTGCGGCAGCGAACAATCTGTATGTCGCGCAGTCAAGCCTCAGCTATTCGATCCGGGAACTGGAAAGCGAGCTTGGAGTCTCGCTCTTCATCAGAAGGCCCAACCGCAAGATCGATCTGACGCCTTACGGCAAAGCTTTGCTTCCTTACGCGGAAGCCAGTCTCAAGATGATAGAGGACGGCGAAAGCGAGATCATCAGCATGAAGAGCTCCCTCTACGGCAAAGTCAAGCTCGAGTTCTTCTTCAGTGTCGCGATGACTTTCGCGCCTGTCCTGATCAGCAGATTCCATGATGCCTGCACGGAGGATGACAACAACATCGAACTCAACTTCGAGGTGGATCACAACTGGACAGATCTCAGAGAGCATCTGATACACGGGCAGTGCGATATGGTCATCTCCGCCAGCGAGATCACCGACGGATGCGAATCAAGATTCATAGGCAACCACAGGATCTACCTTATCGTCCCGGTATGGCACCCTCTCGCAAAACGCGAAAGCGTTACTGTCAGAGATTTCTGCGATGAGAAGATCATCGCGATCGACATCAACTCCAATCTCGATAACCATATCAAGAACATGTTCAAGACAGAGGATGTCAAGCCGGAGATCACATATGTATCAGACTGGACCGCTCAGCATCTTGCGGTAGCGTCCGGCTCAGGCGTCGGCCTTTCGGTCGGCGTTCCGCACAACGTCCGCTCTATCAGGATGGTCCCGGTCGATCATCCTGAGGCTATGATGCCTCTTTACCTGACATGGGCATCCGGACGCAAGCTGACACCTGCTGCAGTATATGTCCGCGACAAGATCCTTGAGATCACGGAAAAGATGATTGCTTTGGGCGAAGCCTTCTGATCCGGCGATCCGGATCCTGACCGGAGCATCCCCTGTATACGTTCAGATATAATGAAAGAGACCCGGACGGATGGGTCTCTTTTTCATATGATTTTCGTGTCAGAGCCAGCACTCTGTATTATGCAGCCGCTTCCGCGCTCTGTTCTTTCCGGATCTTCCGATAAGCGCCCTGGATCACGATCGCGCTGATAAGAACGAACGCGAACATGATCTCATACGCGAGGATGTAGTCTCCGGTCATATCTGCCAGCACGCCCGGCAGGATCGCGAAGGCAAGGCCGCCTACGGTCTGCATAGTCTGGAATTTCGATACCACTCCCGGATAATCTTCTTCAGTAGCGATATCAACGGCATAAGTCGATGTCGCTACTGACGCGACTGACATTCCCGCGCCTACGAGAAGGACCGCTATCGTTGCCATTGTCATGCTTCCGTTCCGCGCAAGACAGAACATTCCGCATCCGGCGACTGACATGACAAAGAGTATCATGCATGCCTTGAAGACGCCGATTTTATCTGACAGCTGTCCGCATGCGCATTTTCCTATCGCCAGACTGATGCCGAACATCGATATGACTCCTGAGATCCTTGAGCTGTCAAATCCGACAGACTGATACAGTACAGACAGATTGCTGTGGAGGTTATTCGCTGCCGCGCCCAGAATAAGGAATCCTATGACCATCGCCATGTAGAGACCCTTTGAGGCAGTCCTTGCTGCATATTTTGTTGCTTTGCCCCCCTCTTCCGCGCCGAGCGGCTCCAGATCCAGGCAGGACGGCATGCTGCGGAGCAAAGTCCATACAACAACAGCCATGGCAGCGACAAATACCGCCTCTATAATAAACGACATTCTCAGAGATATGCTTTCAACCATCCAGGTGATGATCGGTGAAGCGACAAAGGCGCTGACGCCGGTTGCTGCCATGCATATGCCGATCGCCAGTCCCTGATGCTCGTTGAACCATCTGGAGATAAGGATCGATACCGGGATCATGCTGCCGAATCCGTAAGCGATCCCGGCAAGTGCTGCAGCCGCGCAGTATCCGGCAAAATTGCCTGTAAATCCGTAAGTCAGGAAGGAAAGTGCCGAGACCAGCATCGCAGCTGTCACGACTCTCCTGATCTCAAACTTCCTGAGGAAAGCGTTGACGAATAACATTCCGAATACTCCGAAAAGGCTCCTTATGAAGATAAGCACCGAGATCTGCGTCTGTTTCAATTCATTGAAGGTCGTCATAAACGGAAAATACGCTGAGAACCCGGTCATACCCAGGCCTCCTGTGCAGAAAAACAGCAGTGTGCAGCCTGCGCATATGAACCATGAATAATGTATCTTCTTAAGCATGTTATACTCTCTTTCGTTTATTATTTATCAGTTTTTCCCCTAAACGGAGCGAGACTGAAGCATTGCGCCTCAGTCCCGCTGCTGTATGTAATGTTTTCAGGGAGGTTATTTCTTAATGTATTTTTCCAGTGCTGTTCTGTACAGTCTGTTGATATCTTCTCTCGACAGTTCTTCAGGATTGGCTTCGAGTCTCCATTTCTGGATCTTCATGAACTGATCTGTCCAGTATTCGATCTCTTCTTCTGTTACCTCTATATCCACGTCTCTGTTTGTAAGTTCGCGGACATATTCTGCGAATTCGCTGCTGTTCTCAAAGCCGCACGCTTTCACGATTGGCAGAACCAGCGACTGATCTCTGAACGCCTTGAGGTATTCTCCGAGGAAGATCCCGCAGGCAAGTCCGTGAGGGACGTTCTTGTGCTGCGAGAGCGGATACCCCATTCCGTGAGGGATCGTCGTGCAGGACTGCATGAACGAGACCCCCTGCATCAGGGAATGCGCGCTGAGATCATCAAACTGTTCCTGAGTCAGTTTTCCCGCAAGAAGAGCATCCTTGAAGTGCGAGAACAGGTCAAACGCAGAAAAAGAAATCGCTCTGTTCATGACATTCGCGTCCTTATGCAGACAGCCTTCCACTCCATGCGCGAGAGCGTCGATCGCTCCGGTATCCAGCAGGAACTGCGGCGATGTCTCGAGATACCTCGGATCCACAAACGCTATCTTAGGGTAAAGCCACATGTTCATGGACTCTTTGGTATCCTTGTCTGATCTGGTCAGGACTGCCCCGCCTGTGACTTCAGAACCTGTTCCCGCAGTCGTCGGAACTGCTACAACAGGGATATCGCACATATTGCAGTAATTATTCAGAAGATGGCCCGGCCAGAAGAACAGGTTATAAGGCTCTCCTGCTCCGTCATTGATAAACTGTGCGAGCGCTTTCGCGACATCCAGCGCGGCTCCTCCGCCTACGCCTATTACATAATCAGGCCAGAATCCGTCGAGTTCTTCGTACAGTTTTACGATAGTCTCTACCGGAGGGTCCGTCTCTACTTTATCGAGAATTACATATGCAGTTCCCAGATCATTCAGGACTGCCTCTGTATCCTGAAGGGCGAGATTCGGCGCGTCGCCTACGAATTTCGTAGTAACGATGACCGCTTTGCGGCCGAGTTCTTTAAGCTGTTCAGCATTATCGCGCATCGAGTTCCGTCCGAAATATACGCATGTCTGTGTATTATATCTGAAAGGTTCCATTTCCTTCTCCTGATAGAAAAAAGTGCTTAAAATCTACAATACGATTATAAGCCGCTGCCATCATAGAGTCTAATCCAATTATCCGCACTTCACGATATAAGATTTCGATCGCAAAGTGATCCCGCGTCAGTCAAGTTTTTCGTTCAGGAAGGCCGCTGTTTCATCCAGGATATATACAGACTCAGGCAGCTCATTCTGGAGAACATAGTCATGGAATAATCCTTCGCACATAAATGCTTTGACAGAAGTTCCCTTCTGATCCGCGAGTTTCTTGATGAACGCCTCCGTATCCGGTCTGAGCAGCTCAACCGAGCTGTAGTAGACGAACATATCGCCCAGATCGCTCATATCTTCAGCATAGAACGGAGATACTGCCGGATCTTTCCAGTCCGTTCCCGGCGCGTATCTTTCCGAGCAAAGCCTGAGTACTTCCAGCGTGAGGCTCGGATCGTTCTTCTCATACATCGGCAGCAGCGGACTGTCGAGCGACATATCCACCGCAGGAGAAGGCCATACAGCAGCCATCGGTCTCGACTGGTCTCCTTCGTCCCGAAGTCTCATAAGCAGAGTCATTCCAAGCGATGTACCGCACGAATCACCGTGCAGGGCTACTGTGTCATCCGGATAGAATTCTCTGAATTCCTTATACGCGTTGTAAACCGCTTCATTGATCTCTTTATACTGATGCTCCGGCGAAAGAGGATAATCATAAGCGGTTACTCTGAATCCCCTGTCAGCTAGATCCATCATTACGTTGCAGTGCATGCTTGCTTCAAGTTCAAATCCGCCTCCGTGCAGGAGGAAGATGTGTTTTTTCGTTTCTGCCTCAGGTTCAATGGTCGTCATAAATCTTCCCGCTTTCAGATTTCTCTCCACCGGATGATACTTCTCCGGGAAAATCCCTGCTCTCAGATTGGCTCCATCACATCTTGACGGATTGCGGAACTCCTCGAGGAATGCCGCCATCGCCTCTTCCATTGCCTTCAGCTCCTCCGCGCTCATCACATCGCTGCTCATAATAGACTCCTTTTC
>JAFRLN010000059.1 GCA_017431175.1 Mogibacterium sp. | reverse complement strand
CAAGGCCAAAGCGACGCGGTGTGATACCGTATCTCTATAAAAGCGTGACGGGGGCGTAGCTCCCGTTTTGAATTGAAGAAAAACTTCCGCAATGTTATAGTTATAGCCATAGGAGGATGCATACTATGAAACTCACAGTATACAGAACGGATAATACAGATCCGTATGTCAATCTCGCTTTGGAGGAACACCTGACATTTTCCTGTGAAGAGGACGAGGTGATCTTGTTCCTGTGGCAGAATGCCCATACCGTGGTAATAGGAAAGAATCAGAATCCATGGCGCGAGTGCTGCGTAGAGAGAATCAAAGCTGACGGAGTATACCTTGCGAGAAGGATGTCCGGCGGCGGTGCCGTATATCATGATATGGGCAACCTGAATTTTACCTTTATTGCGAGAGACGGGCTCTTTGATATCGTCAGGCAGACGGATGTGATCCTTCTTGCCTGCAGGCTTATGGGGATCAATGCTGAAAAGACAGGCCGCAACGACCTTACCGTAGAAGGCAAAAAGTTCTCAGGACACGCGTACTATTCGTCGAATGGATATAACTATCATCACGGCACTATCATGATGAATGTTTCGGAAGAAGATATGCCGAAGTATCTCATGGTTTCTGAAGCTAAGCTCAAGTCCAAGGGCGTGGCATCTGTCAGATCCAGAGTCACCAATCTGATGGACCAGATACCTGAGGACAGGCTCCTTGAGATCTGCGGACCTGAAGGCGGGGCGTCCGAAGCGGACAGGACCGGCAAGGCAGTAAAAGCGATGCAGGAGCAGCTGATCCGCGCCACGGAGAGAGAGTACGGATGCAATGCCGTCTTCGCGGAGCTTCCCGAGGTACCGCAGGAACTGCTCGGAAAGTACGCGTCTGAAGAATGGCGGTATGGAACTAGGATCCCGTTCAGTAAGGTAATAGAGCACCGCTTTGAATGGGGCGGCGTAGAGGTCCAGCTGGAGATGAGGGGAGAATACATCTGCCGCTGCCGTCTGTATTCAGACGCGCTGGAGACCGAGCTGTTCGGGCAGATACAGGAACTCCTTCCCGGCTGCAGATACGACGCGCAGGAGATACTCGGGCTCAGACTGGCGAAGGGAACCTCGGCAACAGGCTATGAACTGCTTGAACTGATCGCGTCTTCAGTAGAATAACAGTGGCCGGGTGTCCTGCCGGACCATTTCGATTCACATATCTGCACATTGTATAATGAAAAATAATAGTCAAGACGTACCGGATAATGTTAAAATAATATCTGGCCGGCGTCTTCTGCATTATCGCGGCTTCAGAATAGCAAGGCAGGCATTTTTGCTGCGGGGCCGCCCGGCAGGATAAAAGCCATGCATATACGATAGTTTCGGGCAAAGCCCGCTCTATATATGTTAACCATACTACCCAAGAAAGGAAAAAAGAAATGAGTGATTATCAGTATGATCTCCTTATAATCGGAGCAGGTCCTGGCGGATATGAAGCAGCTTTCTATGCACAGGAAAAGGGCATGAAGGTAGCTGTAGTTGAAAAAGACAAAGTCGGCGGAACATGCCTCAACAGAGGATGCATTCCTACCAAGGCACTGATGCATTCTTCAGATGTATATCGTGATGCTGCTCATGGTGCGGAAGTAGGCGTTGAAGTAGATGGACTCCACGCCAACCGTAAGAGGATCGGCGAGAGAAAGGACGAGGTCCTCGATACACTCAGAAACGGTATCAGCGGACTTCTCAAGAAGAAAAAGATCGATCTTATCCAGGGAACCGGTGTTATTATAGAGCCTCATGTTGTAAGCGTGACATCTCCTGAAGGCGGAAATATGATCGTCAGAGCTAAGAACATCATGGTAGCAACAGGCTCCAAGCCTTTCATGCCGCCTATTCCAGGCTCGGATCTCCCGGGCGTTATCGACAGCACAGATCTTATCGAAATGGGCGGAGCTGAGATCCCTGAATTCGTTATCATCGGCGGCGGAGTTATCGGAATAGAATTCGCTACGATCTACGCTGACCTCGGAGACCACGTAACAGTTATCGAGGGTATGGACAGACTTCTTCCGCTGATCGACAAGGAGATCGGCCGCAGCATCAAGATGACACTTGAGAAGAAGGGCGTAGATGTACATGTCGCTTCCCCTGTCAAGAAGATCGAAAAGGACGGAGACAAGCTGGCGGTTATCCTTACTAACAAGAAGGGTGAAGATATCACTGTCAAGGCAGATAAGGTCCTGATGTGTGTAGGCCGCAGACCTAATACTGCCGGAGTATTCAGCAAGGAGATGCTCGAAAAGTATCCTGATCTCGCTGACGGCAAGGGCTTCATCACCGCTGACGATGAGTATAAGACACCGATGCCGAGCGTATATGCTATCGGAGACTGTATCGGAAGGATCCAGCTCGCTCATACAGCATCCGCGGAAGGCCGCAACGCTGTTTCGCTCATGAATGGGGAAGAAGCAGCTATCAATATGGGAACAGTACCAAGCTGCATCTACACAAGTCCTGAGATCGCAGTCGTAGGACTGACTGCAGATGAGGCTAAGGAAGCCGGCATCGACGCAGTATCCAAGAAGTATCCTATGTCCGCTAACGGCAAGACCATCATCGCAGGCCTGGACAGAGGCTTCGTCAAGCTGATCGCGAGAGCAGATGACCACGTACTGATCGGAGCACATCTCCTCTGCGGAAGAGCATCTGACCTGATCGGCGAACTGGCAGTAGCGATCGGCCGCGGCATGACACTCGAGGAAGTCGCGAACATCATCCATCCGCATCCGTCCTTCGCGGAAGCGATCATGGAAGCAGCAAGGCTGTAACGCTCTGCAGACGGGCATTTATATAACTGCAAGATAACTGCAATCGAAAACCCGGGATATTGAGTCCCGGGTTTTGAATTGCTGAGTTTTGACCGCTGGGTCTATTCGAATGTGAATCTCAGATGCGGATCTCTTGCAGCCTTGGTGTCGTCAAGTCTCAGTACCGGTGTGGTCTGAGGTGCCATCTGAACTGTCTCAGGAGCATTGAAGATCCTGTCGTAGATCTCGCGGAATGCTGTGATAGCTTCGTCGAGAGTCTCCTTCGTCTCTGTCTCTGTAGGCTCGATCATGAGCGCTTCGTGAACGATCAGAGGGAAGTAGATTGTAGGCGGATGGATACCGTAGTCGAGGAGTGCCTTAGCTACGTCCAGAGCCGATACATGAGTCTTTCTGTAGATCGGATCGAGGCCGATTACGAACTCATGCATGCAGGTTGTATCGAATGCGATAGGATAGAGATCCTTCAGCTTCTCCTGCATGTAGTTAGCGTTGAGTACAGCATTCTCAGCAAGAGTATGAACATCCTTACCGATAGTCAGGAGATATGTATAAGCCTTGACCATTACAAGGAAGTTGCCGTAGAAGCCTGTCATGTTACCGAGAGACTTCTCTGCTCTTACATAGTTCTCGCCATCCTTGCAGACGAGACCAGGTGCGAACGGAGCGAGGAAATCCTTGTATGCGCATGGACCGCTGCCAGGACCGCCGCCGCCGTGAGGCGTCGAGAAGGTCTTGTGCAGGTTCATGTGGATAACGTCGAAGCCGATGTCTGCCGGACGCACGATGCCGATAACGGCGTTGAGGTTGGCTCCGTCATAGTAGCAGAGTCCGCCTGCCTCATGGACGAGCTTTGTGATCTCCATGATGTTAGGGTCGAAGAGACCTACCGTGTTAGGGTTGGTCAGCATCAGGCCCGCGGTCTTAGGACCGAGGTGGGCCTTGAGGTCTTCGATGTCTACCGTGCCGTTCTCGTTCGACTTGATGACTATGGTCTT
>JAFRLN010000058.1 GCA_017431175.1 Mogibacterium sp. | reverse complement strand
GGCCTACGGCACAGAGTCGATCCCGGCAGTCGATAAGATCGTCGGTCCGGGAAATGCTTTCGTGGCGGAGGCGAAACACCAGGTATACGGCAAGGTGTCCATAGACATGATCGCCGGGCCGAGCGAGATCCTGGTGGTATCCGACGGCAAAAGCGATCCTGATGTGGTCGCAGCCGATATGCTTTCTCAGGCAGAGCATGACAAAAATGCCAGCGCTGTACTCGTAACAGATTCGCCGGAGCTCGCGAAGGCAGTAGCTGAATCGATAGAGCAGCAGCTCGGCAGGCTCGAGCGCGAAGAGATCGCAAGAGCCTCGATAGAGAATAACGGCAAGATCATTATAGCTGAGGACATCAGACAGGCTGTCAGTATTTCGAATGAGATAGCGCCTGAACATCTTGAGCTCTGTGTGGATGACCCGTTCGATATCCTCGACAGCGTCAGACACGCGGGTTCGATATTCCTCGGCAGGAACTGCCCGGAAGCCCTCGGAGACTATTTCGCGGGACCTAACCACACACTTCCGACGAGCGGAACGGCGAGATTTTCCAATCCGCTGTCAGTCGATGATTTTGTCAAGAAGATGCAGTACACTTACTACACGGCCGGAGCACTTGCTGACGCGGCACAGGACATCGCGACTTTTGCCCGCAAGGAGGGTCTGACCGGACACGCGAGAAGTGTGCTGATACGCTCTGAAAAGCAGTAGATCACGATCGATATTGATCATACAGATTAACTTGTACAAATAAAGGAAAGCGGACTATGAGCAGATTTCTAAGCAGTAAATTCGATAATCTGGAGCCATATACTCCGGGTGAGCAGCCTAAGACACAGATCCTGACCAAGCTCAATACCAATGAATCGCCTTTCCCTCCGATCCCGGAAGTGGCAGAGGCAGTAAGGAAAGCCGCAGAGACTCTGCAGCTGTATCCGGATCCGGACAGCACAGAGCTCCGAAAGCAGATCGCCCGAGTGATGGAAGTGGATCCTGATGAGGTCATATGCAACAACGGGTCGGATGAAACTCTGTACTTTGCGTTCATGGCGTACTGTGACAGTGAGAGATCGGCGGTTTTTCCTCAGCTGACATACGGTTTCTATCCGGTGTTCGCGGAGATAACCGGCATCCGTTTCAGAGAAGTACCGCTGAAGGAGGATTTCAGCATCGATCCGGCGGATTATTACGACGCCGAAGGTACGATCTTCATCGCAAACCCGAACGCTCCGACCGGCGTACCTCTCAGCAGAGCGCAGATCGAGGATATCCTGCAGCACAATCCGGACAATGTCCTTGTGATAGACGAGGCGTATGTGGATTTCGGAACAGAATCAGCGGTGCCGCTTGTGGAGAAGTATGACAACCTGCTTGTGGTCCAGACATTCTCCAAGTCCAGATCAATGGCAGGAATGAGGCTCGGATATGGCATAGGCAGCAAAGAGATCATTGCTGATCTCAACGCGATCAGGTATTCTACCAACCCTTATAATATTGACAGACTTGCTATGGCAGCAGGCATCGCGTCTCTTGAACATGATGAGGTCAACCGCGCGCACTGCAGGACGGTCATGGAGAACAGGGAATACACAGTCAGAAATCTGAAAGAACTCGGATTCGAGATGACAGACTCCACTGCCAACTTCATCTTCGTGAGACACCCGGAAGTGAGCGGCAAAACGCTGTTCCTCAGGCTGAGGGAGCGTGGAGTGATCATACGGCACTGGGACAAGCCTATGATCGCTGATTACAACAGGATCACGATCGGATCGCGTGAGCAGATGGATATACTGCTCAGAGAAGTACGGGAAGTCCTGAAAGAAGAACTTCAGTAGAATATCAGGAAAACAAACAGGAACACAGATTTCACGGAGGATAAGATATGAGAGCTTCTGAGATCAGCAGAGTAACTGCAGAGACAGACATCCGGCTGACACTGGATCTTGACGGCAGAGGCGCCAGCGATATCGACACTGGTGTAGGCTTCCTCGATCATATGCTGACACTTTTTGCCAGACACGGGAGGTTCGACCTGTCGGTGACAGCAAAAGGCGATAACTATGTCGACGATCACCACACAGTAGAGGACGTCGGGATAGCGCTCGGCCAGGCTTTTTCGGAAGCTGTGGGCGATAAGCGCGGGATCCGCAGATACGGCGACTGCATACTGCCTATGGACGAAGCCCTTATTATGACAGCTGTCGACATCTCCGGCAGGGACTATCTCGCGTATGGACTGGAGATACCGACTGAAAAGGTCGGGACTTTTGATACTGAGCTGGTGCAGGAATTCTGGCTCGGATTTGTCAGGAATGCCGGGATCACTTTGCACATAAGGCAGCTTGCGGGTGTCAACTCACACCACATTATTGAAGGGACATTCAAATCCGCAGCCCGGACACTCAGGCAGGCGGTATCCGTAGACCGCGAGTTCGCGGGAGAGATACCATCGACCAAAGGGCTGCTATAGGGGGTACAGATGATTGCGATAATTGATTACGGAGTAGGAAATCTCTTCTCCCTCAAAAGCTCGCTCCGCGAGATCGGCGCGGAAGCTGTCGTGACTGCAGACGAGAAGGTGATCGCCGGCTGCGACAGAATCATACTTCCGGGCGTAGGCGCCTTTGAGGATGCCGCGAGAAAACTCAGAGAATCCGGGATGGCTGATGTCGTGAAGAAGGAGGCTGCCGGAGGCAAGCCGATCATGGGCATCTGCCTTGGGATGCAGCTCATGTTCGACAAAGGGTATGAGTACGGCGAGCATGAAGGTCTGGGACTGATCCACGGGAATGTGCGCCCAATTTCAGATGTTATTCCGGAGGGATATAAGATCCCGCATATCGGATGGAATCTGCTTAAATTCAGGAAAGAATCACCTCTGTTCAAGTATATCGAAGAGGGTGACTATGTATATTTCGTTCATTCGTACTATGCTGCGGACTGCGATGACGCAGTTCTGTCTGTGACCGAATACGGCGCTGAACTGACAGCGGCCGCTGCTAATGGCAGCGTATACGGATGTCAGTTCCATCCGGAGAAAAGCGGTAAGGTAGGAATGAAGATACTGAAAGCGTTCGTGGAGCTCTGATGCATCTGATGCAGACTGCTCTGGCTGGGAGGAAATAAAGCATGCTGATATATCCGGCGATAGATCTATATGAAGGCAAGGCAGTAAGGCTCTACAAGGGCGATTACGCTGAGATGACTGTGTACAGCGATGACCCGCCTGAGATTGCCCGCGACTTTGCGGCTGCGGGAGCTGTCAGGATACATGTGGTCGATCTCGAGGGCGCCAAAGACGGATCAACGCCGAACCTCGGCACCGTTCTGGCGATCAAAAAGGCGGCTGACGAGGCGGTATCCGCGAAATGCGAAGCAGAGGGAAAACCGCGGCAGACTGCTTTTGTCGAGATCGGAGGAGGGATACGGAGCGACGAGACTGTTACGGAATATCTCGACGCGGGGATAGACCGTGTCATTCTCGGGACTGCGGCAGTCAGAGATCCGGAGTTCCTCAGGCGGACTGTGGCAGCTTATGGCGAACGCGTTGCGGTAGGAATTGATGTCAGAGACGGATTTGTCGCGGTCAAAGGATGGACAGAGCTGTCTGAGTACAGGCTCGGAGAGTTCGCCCGCATGATGCAGGACATAGGTGTCAGGACGATAATCTGCACAGATATTTCCAGAGACGGAGCCATGAAAGGAACCAACCGTGAGCTTTACCGCCGGCTGTCTGAAGAGCTGGACATCGATATCACAGCATCCGGCGGAGTTTCGACACTCGAGGATGTGGAGGCTCTGGCTGCGCTGGGCATCCACGGAGCTATCATAGGCAAGGCATATTATACAGGCGCGATCGACCTCGCTGAGGCGGTGCGTATAGGAGAGAGAAAATGATAACCAAGAGAATAATCCCGTGTCTGGACGTTAAGGACGGAAGAGTCGTCAAGGGCGTCAACTTCGAAAACCTGGGCGACGTTGCTTCGCCTGTAGACATGGCCAGGATCTATACAGATTCCGGAGCAGACGAGCTGGTATTTTACGACATTACAGCGAGCGCGGAAGGCCGCAAGCTCTTTACGGAGATACTGACAGAAACAGCTTCGAACGTCTTCATACCGCTGACGGTCGGCGGCGGGATCAACAGCGTTGCTGATTTTGACCGTGTGCTGAAATGCGGAGCCGACAAAGTCAGTGTCAATTCCGGGGCGATCAGGAATCCGGGCATCATTACTGAGGCCGCGAAGCTTTACGGCGACCAGTGCGTGGTGCTCTCTTGTGACATCAAGCGTGTTGGCGGCGAGTTCAGAGTCTTCGCGAGAGGCGGAAGAGATGATACCGGCATGGAGGCTATCGAATGGATTAAACGCTGTGTCGGCATGGGCGCCGGCGAAGTCGTGGTCAATTCGATCGATACAGACGGCGTCAAGGGCGGCTTTGACATCGAGATGCTCGATGCTGTGTGCAAGGCTGTCTCTGTTCCTGTTATTGCGAGCGGCGGCGCGGGTTGCATTGATGATTTTATTGAGCTGTTCCGCAAGGTGCCGACCATCGACGCAGGACTCGCGGCATCGATCTTCCATTTTGGCGAAGTGAGTATTGAGGACCTCAAGAACCGGATGGCAGAAGAAGGGATCCCTGTACGCAGATAGATTGGAATATCCGGACTGAGGGTCCCCGATGTGGGAGTGGACACCGCCTCGTATTTACCGGTAACTGAAAGGCATTAAGATGATAGATATCAAGGAACTGAAATTTGACGAAAAAGGGCTGATCCCGGCGATCGTCGTGGACGCGGTCACCAAGAGAGTGCTGACTCTCGCGTATATGAATGAAGAGAGTCTCAGGATCTCGATGGAGCGTGGACTTACGTGCTTCTGGAGCAGATCGAGACAGGAACTCTGGCTCAAGGGTGAGACGAGCGGCAATTATCAGCACATTGTCAGCATCACCGCAGACTGCGACAGAGACGCGCTTGTAGTGGTTGTCGAACCGGATGGTCCGGCCTGCCACCTCGGCACAGAGTCCTGCTTTGAATACCCTGTATGGGAGAGTGATGAGCTGAAGGAATTCTCTTATGAAGGCCTTATGGATCTGATCGGCGGGCGCAAGACTGCCCCGAAGGAAGGCTCCTACACGACATACCTCTTCGAGAAAGGGCTGGATAAGATCCTCAAGAAGATCGGCGAGGAATCAACAGAAGTTATCGTTGCTGCCAAGTCAGCAGAAACGACAGGCGATAACCGGGAGACGGTGTATGAGATCGCGGATCTTGCATACCATGTTATGGTGCTGATGCAGGAGACCGGAATCAGCCTTGAGGATATACACAGAGAGCTGGCATCACGCCACGTCATCGACAAGAAAGTAAAACAGGAAAAGATGGTATAGAGGTAATTCCTGATACATCAGATACGAGAATGGCGGATCTTGCATATTTCCTGCAGGTGATAATTCTCGAAGAGCTTTACGCGACATTTTTGCTGCTTAGGGGCCGCCCGCTCTTCTGCGGGATCACCATTCCGGAAACATGCAAGATCCGCCATTATCCTATTCAGGAAGAACAAGCCCGTATTGACCAATGCTGTCTTTGTGTTTTAGGGAGAGTATAGGATTCAGCACAGCACATGCGAGGAGATCAGACTTTCATGCAGAGCTGCAATGAATAATGTTATCTGACTGCTTTACTGAGCATTAAAAACGCAGACTCAGGAATCGAGCAAGCGCTGAGTAAAGACTGTGCCGTCATTACACAATGGCTGAGCCGGAGTTAGTCTGAGAGGAATGAGCAAACAATGAAACAGAATTTTGATCTGCACATGCACACTACATATTGCGACGGTCTGAATACAGCCGAGGAAATGATCATGTCTGCGATAGACAAGGGTCTCAGTGTGGTCGGCCTGTCCGGCCATTCGTTCACTCCTCACGATACCTGCTACTGCATGAGCCGCGAAGGCACGCTGCAATACATCGATGAAGTGAAACAGCTCAGAGAGAAATACGAAGGCAGAATAAAAGTGCTGCTGGGGCTGGAGATGGATTACTATGCTGATACGGACACCACTCCGTACGACTACATAATCGGATCCGTTCACTATCTCTTTACTGAGAAGGGCAGAGAGAAGAGAGACAGCATCCTGTCCGGGAGAACTTCAGATGACCGTTCAGCGACCGATGCTGCTGTCCTTGCTCTGCAGAAATGGACTGACTGGACTGCCGTAGATGATGAGCCTTATGACCTGCGCCGTTTTGCGCTGACACAGGATATGGACATGATGTCAGTCGCAAAGCTCTTCTATGAGACTGCCGGTTCGGTCATATCTCAGACCGACTGCGATTTCATCGGGCATTTTGATCTCCTGACCAAATTCAATGAAAGGTTCAGACTCAGACCTGAAGAAACTGTTATCGACACCGATAAGGAAACTGCGCCTGCCGGAGCCGTTGAATTCTTCGACACTTCAGATCCGGAGTATGTGGCCGCCTGGAAGAACGCGATCGACAGGATCTTCTCTGAGTGTGAGGAGAGATACAGGAGAGGGTACCGCAACAAGCTGGAGACACTCGGTATCCTCGAAGCAGGCGAAAAGCCTGTATTCGAGATCAACACCGGAGCCATTTCAAAAGGTTACAGGACAACGCCTTACCCGGCGCCCGATCAGAGAGACTACATCAGAAGCAAGGGCGGCATACTGATCCTCAGCTCAGACAGCCACAGGACAGATACGATCTGCTGTGGGTTCGATGAATATGACAGCCTCAGAACCGATGCTTCCTCTCAATGAGATGAAGAAAAACCGAATGCAATGTGAAGAATACTATCTATCTGCCTGAGATCAAGATTCCCATCAAGATGATTGAATGTAAAGAAGACATCTTTGTTGGGAATCATTTTTGTCCGGAGATAAAAGAGAATTGTTCTGATCAGTTTATTATGATACTGTTCGTTGCCCATTGCTCCTTGGTGCTCAATGATAATTACCGTTTTATTGTCTATCGGAGACAAAATAGTAAAGTCGGGCAGTATCGTTTTGCCATGATGGGTAAGCGGAAGCTCATACACAAAAGTAATTCCAAGGGATATGAGATAATTAGCGATTATTACTTCTGCGTTGGACCGCATCATTGTTCCGTCCGCAGCCATGTGAACCAGATCTTCCGGTCTATATGGTTCGTAAGCTGCTTTTTCTGCTTCCTTCTGGGCTTTCCACTTTGCTGCAAGTTCAGAATCATGGATGGTGAACAACGGAGATTTGCTGTGATAGACAATGGGCATCCTGTTATTGATAACACTATGCTCAGGAATAATAAAGTTATCTCTCAACTTTTCGAGCAGACTGATATCATTATCTAAAATATCCAGTAACTCCCTTGAATATCTGGCTTTTCGTATGAGCTCAACGTTGCTGTTTGCTTCGTCACCAAGATACTCCCTTTTATGCGTCCCTTTCCTGACTGCATAATAATAAGATTTTGAGGAGCCTTTTTTTCTTGATTCACGAAGGCTGTCAGCCTCATATTCTGAGAGTTTGCGATGACCTCTTTCAGCTGCTGTACGTAGATTCTTCAGCTCAGCGAGAACCGATTCAGTTTCAAATAACAGGATTCTACTCATATAAAAATCATAGAACAAATGGCTTGATGTGTCGAACGTGAAAAGCATGAGAACCTACATATATTGCACGCCTCCGGAGAATATTTAAAAAGAACAACGGAGAACAATATGAACATTCGAAACAACAATTGGAATTCACGCAAGATATCGTGCGAAAAGAAAGAGTGCAAAACGTTTTTTAGTGGTTCGTAAGTTCGCCGACTCACGCAGAAAGAGGGGAATTGCTCGATACGCATGAACTCACGCCTCTTCAATTCACGCATAAAGAACAGAAGCTGAGAAAACGCGTGAATCAGCCTCCCGTGTTTTCACGCAGAAAGAGGGGAATTGCCCGATACGCGTGAACTCACGCTTCTTCAATTCACGCGTAAAGAACAGAAGCTGAGAAAACGCGTGAATCAGCCTCCCGTGTTTTCACGCAGAAAGAGGGGAATTGCTCGATACGCGTGAACTCACGCTTCTTCAATTCACGCGTAATGAACAGATTGCTTGAAAGTGCGTGAAGCGCATTCAGCAGGGGTCATGAGCCATCACAGATATAATAAGGCCTTTGAGTAATAGGACCTTTGAGGGTGGATTTGGAATAAGTGCAAAATAAGAGGGCGATCGCTCGCCCTCTTTTGATTGGCTATTCTGTTGTAAGTCTTAAGATTACTTACCCTTAGCAGCAGCCTTAGCAGCCTTAGCAGCTTCGAGTCCATCGTCGTATTCGCCTGTTGTTCTTCTTCTCCAGAAGTCGAATGTTTCCTTAGCAACAACACCGGAGAGAGCGAACAGAGCAACGAGGTTCGGGAATGCCATCAGACCATTCATCAGGTCTGCGAAGTCCCATACAACTGCGAGTGGCAGGAAAGGTCCGATAGCTACAGCAGCTACATAGAGCCATCTGTAAGCCTTGATAGCACCCTTGTTACCATTGGTCAGATAGTCGAAGCATCTCTCAGCATAGTAGTCCCAACCGAGGATGGTGGAGAATGCGAAGAGTGCAAGGCATGTAGCGAGGATGATGAATCCTACGATCTCAGGCCATACAAATCCGTTACCAAATGCCCACATTGTAACTTCTACACCTTCGAGACCCTGCAGGTTAGCGCCTGTCATTACAACGCAGAGACCTGTCATTGTGCAGATAACGATGGTGTCGAGGAATGTACCTGTTGAGGATACCATGCCCT
>JAFRLN010000057.1 GCA_017431175.1 Mogibacterium sp. | reverse complement strand
TATTTTAATTGTAAAATATGTTAATGTTACTACAAATAAAACCATTGATAATACTATTTCTTTGCCTAAAAATAATGTTACACTCCAGATTGCAAAAATATTTGCTCCTACTAAAATATCAATCATTTGAATCTTCTCCTTTTTGTGATCTGCTTTCCGCCTGTTCAGAGAAAGCAAAGTGCAGTTATTATTTATTATAATATAAGAAGCACCGGATATGTTGATTAATTTCGCAGTCTCTCGTATATTCTGAGTATTTCCTGTGTATATCCTCCATCCTGAGTATGCACTGCCAGCTCAGGAAGCATCCTGAGTTCCGGGCCGCCGCCTTTGACAGCATTGATAAGGACGATATTGGCAGGCTCGCCGGGATGAGGACATACCAGCTGCATCTCCTTCGGCTCAAGATCCGCGGATCTGAGTGCGGCAAAGATATCCACAAGTCTGTCAGGCCTGTGTACCAGCCAGAAATTCCCGCCTCTTTTCAGCATTACCGAAGCAGCCGCCGCAAAATCTTTTATCCCGGCTGTCGTCTCATGCCTCGCGGTATATCTGTCAGAAGCAGCGCTCGGTATAGCGGCGTCTTTCCTGAAATAAGGCGGATTGGACAGAACTGCATCGAACAGTCCTGTTCCTGCATCGAACCGGCCGCAGGCAATATCCGCCACATCAGCAGTCAATATACTTACTCTGTCCTGCAGTCCGCTCAGCTCTGCTGCCTCACGCGCTCTTGCCGCGGCTTCTTCCCTTTTCTCTATGCCAAGCACTTTCGATCCCGGCACTTTGTGAGAAAAGACAAAAGCAACGATCCCGCAGTCTGTCCCCAGATCGGCAGCATAGATAAACTTCTGTCCCTCATCGTCACGTGACACAGACGCAGCAGCGGAAGCTCCGGTCTCTCCGGCCGCGAATGCCGCAAGCAGCACCGCGTCGACTCCGTATCCGTATCCTTTCTTCTGGATGACTTTGATATCACCGAATCCTGTACTGTCAGTCCTGAGCATCAGAAGTCACGCATGAGCTCTTCGAGCTCGCGGATGTCAGCGTCATCAGCGAGTTCATCCACATCGGATGTATCAGTCTCTTTAGCCTGGCCGCCTTTCCTGGCGTTCTTTCTGCGTCGTTTGATCTCTTCTTTCGTGAAAGATTTGATCTCTGTCGCGAATATCTCTTCACCTGTATCAGGATCGATCTCTATCCCTCTCGTATTGATCCTGCCGTTGAAATAGTCAACATTGATGACCTTGGCAAGACCGTCCGGTGTCTCTACTCTCTCATTATCTCTAGGCATTCCCTTGCGAAGTTCCTTGTATGTAGCGTCCTCGAAATTGAGACAGCACATAAGTCTTCCGCATGTGCCGGAGATCTTGGTCGGATTGAGAGACAGATTCTGCTGTTTTGCCATTTTGATAGATACCGGCTGGAAGTCATGAAGCCACCTGCTGCAGCACAAAGGCCTTCCGCAGATGCCGATACCTCCGAGCATCTTGGCCTCGTCGCGGACTCCGATCTGCCTGAGCTCGATCCTGTTGTGGAAATATCCGGCGAGATCCTTTGCAAGATCCCTGAAGTCGACTCTTCCGTCTGCCGAGAAGTAAAATACGATCTTGGATCCGTCCATCATGTATTCGACATCTATCAGCTTCATCTCAAGTCCGTGCTTTGCGATCTTCTCTGCGCAGACCTTCATGGCGCCGTCTCTCTTGGACAGATTTTCTCTGTATCTCTCCATGTCTTCTTCTGTTGCCTTGCGGGTAACAGGTTTGAGCGGAGCCACAAGTTCCTCTTCTTTTATATATTTATTGGCGATAAGGATATGTCCGAGTTCGAGGCCTCTCGCAGTCTCAACAATGACATTATCGCCGAGTCCGAACTGCCCTCCGGCAGGATCGAAATAATATGTTTTGCCGGTCTTCATGAAGCCGACACCGACTATTTCTACCATGTATATTAAACCTCCGGGTTGTTATCTCATTTCAAGAAACAGCCTTTTGACTGCTTTCGTATGATTCATGTCGCGGCGGATATCCATCCGCGCTGTGTTGATGAGCTCGATCATGCAGGCGTACTCTTCCGGTGTACGGCGCCCGCCTGAGAGCATCTTTTCCCTGCAGCTTCGTTCAAGGAGCTCAAGGAAACTCAGGGCGTCTTCTCTGGTCTTCAGCATTTTATCGGCTGCGGCCCTGTATTCACAGAAGACTGTATCTCCGCTCAGTATCATCCTGACCAGATCCTCACAGATTCTTTCGCCCTGCGGCTCTTCTCCTCCTTCATCAGTTTCTTCTCTGTAGTCTGAGATCCGCAGCTCCGCGCATCTTGAACGAACTGTATCGAGAAGATTATCCCTGTTACTGACACCGAGCAGAATGACTGTCCCCGGCGAAGGCTCCTCAAGCGTTTTGAGCAGCTTATTCTGGATCGTCTCGCTCAGAATATCCGCGTCATCGACTATGCCTATGAGATGCCTTCCGTAAGCCCCCATACTCAGCCTCTCGATGAACGCAGAAGCGTCATCGACTTTATATGTCTCTCTGCCTGACTTTCCGGAAGAAACGCTCTTATTCATGCGGACGATATCCATATTGGTGCCTGCCGCAGCCTGACGGCAAGCCGGGCATACACCGCACGGACGGGCTGACTGATCAGGATGGGTGCACAGAAGGCCGGACGCGAGTGAATCCAGAAATGCTCTGCGTGTGTCTCCCGCTCTTCCTTCGATAATGAATGCGTGAGCGGCTCTTGATCCATCACTGATACTGGTTATAAGCTCATTGATTCTCTGCATATCCCGTCAGATCCCTTTCGATCTGCATAATTCTTCCAGGCATTCATATATGTGATCGCGGATAGCGTCCACGCTTTCTGACGCGTCTATCCTCCTGACTCTCTCAGGATCTCCCTCTGCGATCTTTCTGTATCCCTCGTAGACCCTGTAGTGAAATTCCATCTCTTCGGTCTCGAGCCTGTCGAGCTCTCCGACCTTTGCAGCTCTCGCCCTTCCGGCCTGAGGGTCTATATCCAGCCAGAAAGTGATGTCAGGCGACAGTCCGCCGGTAGCGTATTTGTTGACTTCAGAGACCATGTCCCCAAGGCCGCGTCCGTACGCCTGATAAGCGACAGAAGAATCCACAAACCTGTCACATATTACGACTTCGCCTCTCTCAAGAGCAGGTATAATATTCTCTCTTACATTCTGCGCTCTTGAAGCAGCATATATCATCATCTCCGTCACCGGAGACATCTCAGAGTTGTGATTGTCGAGCAGGATATCTCTGAGCTTCTCGCTGATCGGCGTTCCGCCCGGTTCTCTTGTATGAACGACAATCAGGCCCTTCTCCGCGAAGAACCTCTCGATATTTCTTATCTGTGTCGACTTGCCTGCGCCATCGCCGCCTTCAAGCGTTATGAACAGTCCTTTCATTTGCGTTTCCTCCTGACAGTCTTCGGGTCATTCTGTCTGACCCGGAGATTTCTGTGTCTCACATATTCTTCGATCTGATACCACAGGAAGACCGCAAACCCGACGACCGGCGCAGAAACGAGTATTATCAACGCTATCTGAAATCCCAGCATATCACTATCTATGTTTTCCGAACGATCCTGCCATGCAGCAGGGAAAAGAGAAATGTATAATCGAATAATTATACCACATCCCGCAGCTCATCCAAACTGAAATAATCATCCGATTGCGGGATCGTGATCTGATCACGACCTCTGTTACGTCAAAAAGCGTGACCGGTCTCAGCAGTTCTCCTTCTGAGACCGGTCTCTTTTAGTATTCTATAACTGTTTGATGAAACATCTGCGTCTCTTATGTGGCTCGATATTGAACATCTTCCACTGATGATGGACTTTGGTATTCGTTTCCAGCTGAGGTCCCGTTTCGGCATGACGTATGCCATTTTTGACGCACCCGGAATACAGGTGTTCCATGACGACACCGTTCAGGCCACTCTTCTGCAGTTCCGGCCTGACCGCGATCAGGAAGAGGTCCAGAGTGTCATTCTTCAGAAGCGACTTCAGGACTCCCGCCCAGCCGATCGGGAACAGTCTGCCCCTGCTCTTCTTCATGGCTTCTGCCATTGAAGGAGCTCCGACACCGAACCCCATCAGGTCATCTTCATCATTGACGATCAGGCAGCAGAAGTCAGGATTGATAAGAGGAAGGAATTTGTTGACGTATTTGTCTATCTGCCTCTCGTTAAGCTCGACCACTCCATAGAGCGGTGCATAAGCCGTGTTGATCAGCTCGAATGCTTTCCTGACATATGGCTTGACATCACGGCGCTTCCTGACAGTCACCTTGTGATATCCTGTACTCCTGAGCACTCTGTCCGCGATCCTCTTCATGCGGACATATGCCTCGTCGCTTTCGCTTCCGTCTCCGATCGGGATCAAGTGCTCGATCCAGTCTGTGTCCTTGACATATCCGAGTTCAGTCAGGTGGTCGATATAGTATGGATAGTTATAGTATGTGATAAACATACTGCGCTTATCAAAGCCCTCTACAAGCATGCCCTCACGATCCAGATCGCAGAAACCGAGCGGACCGTGGACTTCAGCCATACCTTTCTCTCTTGCCCAGTTCTCAACGGTCTCAAAGAGCGCGCGTGAAACTTCCGGATCGTCGATGAAATCGACCTGAGAAAATCTCATTCTCCTGGTACCCCATGTCTCATTGGCTTTGTGGCTCAGGATAGCGCCTATGCGCCCGACGATCTCATCATCCCGGAAAGCAAGAAAAGCTCTTGCCTCACAGTATTCAAACGCGGGATTCTTATCCCTGTCCCAGTCGGCCATATCATCACCGAAGAAAGCCGGGACAAAATTATTCTCATCATGATAAAGGCGGTTGGGGAAGTCCACGAAGGCCTTCCTCTCCGCCTTAGTCACAACTTCTTTGATAAAGACGTTATTCTCCAAATTCTTACCTGATCCCTTTAGAGTGCAGCAGTAATAATGGACATCTTATAGACTTCCTCTGCATCGCATCCACGGGAGAGGTCATTGATAGGCGCATTGAGTCCGAGAAGGATCGGCCCGTATGCAGCATATCCGCCAAGTCTCTGAGCGATCTTGTATCCGATGTTGCCTGCCTCGATAAGCGGGAACACGAATGTGTTAGCGTATCCTGCTACCTCTGATCCAGGGAACTTAAGCTGTCCTACCGTCGGAGAAACAGCAGCGTCGAACTGCATCTCACCGTCGATCTTCATATCAGGGTTGAGTTCCTTAGCGATCTTGGTTGCTTCTGCGGAGAGAGCAACTGTACCGCCCTTTCCGGAGCCCTTTGTGGAGAAGCTCAGTACAGCTACCTTAGGATCGATACCGAAAGTCTTAGCGCACTTCTCGATCTCAACAGCTACTTCCGCAAGCTTCTGAGCGCCGGTGAATGTTACGTTGCCTTCCTTGTCCTTGCTGTCCTGATAGTCGAGGTTAACTGCGCAGTCTCCCATAGCGATGGTACGGAGGTTCTCGTCTCCGAAATCCCTGTTAAGGATGAAGCAGGAGCTTACGAGGTGAGCGCCCGGCTTGGTCTTGACGAGCTGCAGCGCCGGACGGATCGTGTCAGCTGTGGAATATGTAGCGCCGCCGAGGAGGCAGTCAGCCAGTCCCATCTTGACAAGCATAGTTCCGAAGTAGTTGCCCTTGAGCAGAGCTGCCTTGCATTCATCAGCAGTCATCTTGCCCTTGCGGAGCTCGACCATCTTCTCAACCATTTCATCCATTGCTTCATATGTTTCCGGATCTACGATCTCTGCACCAGAGATATCAAATCCTTTTGCCTCTGCAGCAGCCTTGACCTCATCGACATTGCCTACGAGGACAACACCCATGAGTCCCTCTGCGAGCAGTCTTGCAGCTGCTTCCTGGATACGTGCATCAGTACCCTCTGTGAAAACGATTTTCTTTGGTTCTGCCTTGACCTTTTCAATCAGTTTATCGAACATTTTTGATCTCCTGTCATCTCTTGATAGTTAATAGACATTGTATATATGAGCGGGAAAAATTTCCCGATGCTCAACATATTAATTATACTGGATATGTATATATAATTCAATTAACTTTGTCCGGCGTTTGCAGCCGCCGGAATGTCTCAGTGTTCTTTGCTGCGCCCCACTTTGAAGATGATCACATCGAGTATCAGCAGATACAGCGCTGCAAGTCCGAGTGTGACAAAACACATCACCGGGCTTTTCGGAGCCAGGCCTACGAGAATGAGCACCGGTGCCCCGAGCAGGATGCCGAAGCTGCTGCCGGTGATCAGGTTGTTCGCGGCAGGTGTCTCGAGCGCCGGATCGATCTCCCTCAGAAGCAGGACTCCTGAACTGATCGTGCCGGTCAGCATGCCGAACATGGAGATCAGTCCCTCATAATAGTAGTCCGGATAGACAGCCTTGCAGACCATCTTCAGGTGCAGCCATGTGACTGCCGCTCCGATCACGGTGAGCAGCAGGAAAGGTACCACCAGTCCACTTATATCTTCCACGTTGATGCTGGCAATGCCCGCTACGATCATGACATCGAAGAACGCGCCTGAAAGACGGTTGAGCAGATAGTTGTTCTGGTACTGTCGTCTTATCCTCCCTGTGCTGCGCAGACGCTCAAGTATGACTCTGAGCAGTATCGCGAGCGCGGACCCTATAATGAAATTGAACCCCCAGAGAAGCGTGTTGACCGTTCCGGCAAGGCTTTCGCTGATCGATGCGATGCCTGCCGTAAGACCGCGGGTCGCGAGATAGGTCACAAAATACACAAGCAGTATCATCGCAAATTGCACGCTCATCTTATCCACCGACTCCGCAATCGGTATCTCGTCTTTCCCGTTGAAGTATTCTGCGTCATACTCCTCGTGCGCGCCGGCGTCTTTCATGCTGATCCTGCCGCTTTTTCTCAGAATATTCAGGATGACTACACCGACAAGGCATGCTACCAGATATCCTGCAGCAGCTATCGCGAGGCCGAAACTGTGCCCTCCGCGGAATCCCAGAGTCTGATAAGTCGTTCCGATATTATTGGCCTGTCCCGGTCCCTGACCGTATCCCATAGGAAGCAGCAATCCCGCAGCGCGGAACATGTCAGGCATGAAAGCAAGCGCAAGACCTATCGTAATGATCAGGCCGGTTACCCCCTGCACCATATAGGTGCTGACGATAACGGCACCTGACCTGAATCCGATCTTGCTCTCAGCTCCCTTCTCGCGCTTTTTGGGTACCCTCAGGCTCATCGCGATAAAGCCAAGCGCGATGCCGTGGTAGGTCAGTATCTCCATGAAATCCTGATCAAGGTCGATCAGACCTGTGTACTTCAGCGCCAGCAGGAGGAATCCCGCCAGAACCGCTACAGGCATCATGCTGTTTCTGATCAGACGCGAAGCCTGTCTCAGAAAACTGGCAAGAAGAAGCATCCCCGCGATATAACCGAGTTGTATGATAACGTTCCACAATTGACTGTTAGCTGCTGAATAATCCATTATTTATTTTCAAACTCCCATGCATAGTGATATTTTCTTAAATTGGCGTCTTCTGAATATATCTGGAAGTACGCGTCTCCGTCAGTGAAAAGCAGGATATTGCTCAGGACCTGCGCTACATCACGTATCCCGCTGACCGGAAAACCATGCTGTCCTACTCTGATCATGAACTGTCCGTCCTCAAGATCAAGCGACAGCCTGCCTTCCTCTATCAGCTCCTCCGTGTGGTCTTCTCCTATTCTCGTGAGCCGTGCCTTGCCGTCTGAGAAAAGTGTCGCGTTATGTTCCTGTCCTCGAAGCGCGTCCAGAGAAGAGCCGATCGCGTCTCTGTCATATTCTTCCCATTCGGCAACATTGCTGAACGGTACCGGAGGCTCAAATTGCCCCGTATCAGCATACCGCAGGCTGAAGCCGCAGCTGCATTTTATCATATCTCCCGATGAAGTGAGCGTCCCGATCTCTCCGCATGCCGGACAGACAGAGATCGATTTCTCCAGTCTCTCAGCAGGTCCGCCTTTTCTGCTCTTGTATCTGAACGGAACAGGTCCGTCCTCCATAGATGCCTGCCAGTCCCATACATTGAACGCGAGATCCCTGTCTATCAGGGCGTTGATCTCATCGGGCTTCATCTTTCTGAGTTCTTCAGGCGGATAGATACCGACCGGATGGCCGTATACCCTGCCTCGCCTTACCCCGTGCGCCCATCTCGGAAGACTGAGGTATGCGCCTTCGAGTCGGTAAGTAACAAGGGTAGCGCCGCTCTGCCTGACCATTTTGCCGGTTGCGGGAAAGACCGGCCTTGATATGCCGTTCCACGACTGCTCTCCCTCGGCAAAAAGGCATATAGAGTGTCCTGCCCGGAGATGCCTAAGACACGACATGACTGTTCCGGCGCCTGATGAGGCCTTCTTGCGTGGTATCGGGCCGGCGATGTAATCAAGCAGCGGTCCGACGATTTTCTTCCGCAGCATGTGCTCGCTCATGACAAAATACATCTGTCTCTTCCTGAGAGCAGTGCCGACAAGCAAAGGATCCCACGCACAGGCATGGTTGGGAATGACGATCAGCGGGCCCTCGATGGAACGGGGATCAAACTTCTCGTATGTATAATTGAATTTCCTTCGGATGAATCCGTCGAGTGAGCCGGCAAGGAATCTGTACATCCTCTGATGACGCAGCCACAACGATTCTCCCTCTCCCTTGTCTTTCAGACTCATACTCTGATCTTTCCTGTACTTATATCTCAGTTTGCGGTCTTTTCCCCGAATCTTTTCATCCCGCGGATGCACGCAGTCACCACACAAGTTCAGTCTCCTTATGAGGATGCGGAGCTATCTCTGCAACGAACTCAACAATCTCAAGTGCTGACAGATCAGGCATCGGCTTGCTGTATTATTCAGGTGAGCCTGTCTGTCCGAGCAGGCTCTCATAGATTATCCGGTCTCTGTCTCTGAAAACATTTAAAATGACTTTTTCGATCCCCTTGTATGGCTCTGTCCCGCTCAGGCATGATCCTATCTCGCTGTAGCGGCCGGACTGCCTGTCCAGGAATGACCTGACAGTATCTGTGGCGATGACCGCCGCCTCCTGCGCTGGAAACATGAACTCGCCGGTAGAAATACAGCAGAAAACTATGCTTCTGAGCTTATTCTTTTCTGCCAGTTCCAGACATGAATGGTAGGATGATCTGAGAAGCGATCTGTGCTCATCAGTGAGCTCTCCGTATACGATAGGGCCGACGGTGTGCAGAACGTATTTTGCCGGAAGACAGTAGCCGGAAGTGATCCTGGCTCTGCCGGCCGGTTCATCATGATCCTGTCTCTCCATGATCCTTGAGCAGGCAAGCCTGAGCTCCAGCCCTGCGGCAGAGTGGATGGCGTTGTCTATGCATCCATGAAGAGGATAAAAGCATCCGAGCAGACTTCCGTTAGCCGCGTTGACGATGGCATCCGCTCTGATACGTGTTATGTCTCCCTGCCAGATATACATACGCGGGTCACTTGCGCACGGCTCCAGCATCCGCTCGTCGATGATGCCTTTCAATATACTCTCACGCCTGAGATAGGCGTTCTGTACCTCAAGGAACTGTGAGCTTAACGGAGAAGGGGACCAGACATTCATAAGAATGCGAAGCATATCCTTCTGCCCCTGCTCGCTTTGAGGGACAGAAAGCTTCCTGTATAAAGGGTTCCTGTTTTTAAGATAATCGATAAGCCAGAGGCGTTCTTCTTCGTGTGTCACAGTTATCCTTTCATAGTTAGAGACAGCATATTTACAGTCATTTTATATGCAGGAAAAAGGACATTCAAGCTTTCGCGTGAATGTCCTCCAAAAAATCTTATTTCAGCATTAGCCGGAACTGATACTATTTGCGCTTTTTCTTCATTGTGAGATGTACCGGAAGTCCACCTGCTGAATAAGGCGGAACTCTTCCGATGATGAACGGTCTCGCGTAGTTCAGATACTCGTCGCTTACATATGTACCATCCTTGATGATCCAGCTCTCAGGTACCTTTCTCTCGATATTTGCTACCTCGTGGATATCGAACATGCTGTATGATTCGACGTAAGGCTCTCTCGACTGTACCTGTATAGTTATCATCTTACCGGTATTTCCTTCGAAAGCTGCCTTGGCAGCGAGATATCCAACGTTATACGCTTCGTCGGAGTCAGCGCGTGACGAGAGATGAGCTGCGCATCTCTGAAGTGATGAAAACTCGATATATCTCGACTTGAGTCCTGTTCTCTGAGTAACAACATTAGCGAGATAAGCGGCAGTTCCTGCGAGCTGCTTATGTCCGAACGCATCGATGTGATCATTGACGGTGCCGAGTTCGCATACAAAACGTCCGTCTTCAAGCCTGAGTCCTTCTGATACAGCGACTACGATGGATTTCTTCTTCTGGTTCTCTGCGAGATCAATGATTTTGTCTACGAATTTATCGATATCAAACGGTACTTCCGGCAGATAGATCATATCCGGTCCGTTGCAGTCGATATCTTTCGAAAGAGCCGCAGAAGCAGTCAGCCATCCTGCGTGACGTCCCATGATCTCAACGATGCAGATCGTCGGCTTGGATACTCCGTAGCTCTCGTTGTCCCTGATGATCTCCTTCATGGAAGTAGCGATATACTTGGCTGCTGAACCGTATCCCGGGCAGTGGTCAGTCATAGGCAGATCGTTGTCGATAGTCTTAGGAATACCCATGAATCTCTGCTTCTTGTTGTGGTGAAGCGCGTAGTCAGACAGCATTTTGATGGTGTCCATTGAATCATTTCCGCCGTTATACAGGAAATACTCGATATTCTTCTTGTCAAGAATATCGAAGATCTTCTCGTACAGAGCCTCATTGCCCTCTACAGGAGGCAGCTTATATCTGCATGTTCCGAGGAACGCAGAAGGAGTTCTCTTAAGAAGAGACAGATCCTGTGAGCTTGTTACGTAATCTTCTATATCTACGATGTCTTCGTTCAGCAGGCCTTCAATACCGTAGTGCATTCCGTAGATTCTTCTGATCCCTGCTTTCCAGGATGCCTTGATGACCCCTGCAAGACTTGAATTGATGACAGCGGTAGGTCCTCCTGACTGTCCTACAATAACGTTACCTTTCATTACTTATTTCCTCCCCCCGGATCTCTGACACTGCTCTCCCGCAGTTACTGATCCTTCCAGATAAAGATTTTTTCGTTAGAGCGATCCGCTCAAAATCGTCTAACATTATATTCGCACAAAATGATATAGTCAAACCAATTTTGCAAAAAAGACAGAGTTTTCGAGACTTTCGTAAGGTTCTCCTGTATTGTATACAGGTTGTCAACAGAGTATTCGTAGGATATAATAATTTAGTTTATTACAGATGAATAAGGAGAACAGATCCAATATGTTAAGCAACAGAGAACTTGCACAGCTGATATATCCGTCACTGCCTCATACTTCTGAAGAATACGAGGCAATGTATCCGGAGAGACAGCTTCCTGAAGGAGCCAGGGTCACAAGGCTGGGTCCGAGTCCGACCGGTTTTATACATCTCGGCAACCTCTATGGAGCATTTGTCGATGAGAGACTTGCGCACCAGAGCGATGGCGTCTTTTTCCTGCGTATCGAAGACACTGACGATAAGCGTTTTGTTGAAAATGCGATTGAGACCATAATCACTTCACTCGCCTTCTTTGATATCAGATTCGACGAAGGCGTCACAGAGTCCGGAGATATCGGAGCTTACGGTGACTACACGCAGAGCCACAGAGGCGAGATTTATCGTACTTTCGCGCGCAAACTGCTGGAAGACGGACTTGCTTACCCTTGTTTCCTCTCTGAGGAAGAGATCTCTGCGATAAGGGAGAAGCAGGAAGCCGAGAAGACATCACCGGGAATCTATGCCGGATGGTCAAAATACAGAGACTGGGACAAGGATGAGGCACTGGCTGCTGAAGTCGAATCCCGCATCAGATCGCGCGAGCCTTTTGTCATAAGGCTCAAGTCAAGAGGTGTTCCGAACGCGAGTGCCGAAGAGACCGCAAGGCATACCGTCAAGGACGCTATCAGAGGAGAACTGTCCGTACCTGATAATTTCCAGGATGTCGTTATCATCAAGCAGACAGGTATCCCTACCTATCATTTCGCGCATGTAGTAGATGACCATCTGATGAGGACAACGCATGTAGTCAGAGGAGAGGAATGGCTTCCTTCCCTTCCGATCCATGTCGAACTGTTCGAGGATCTCGGCTGGGAGCTTCCGGTATACTGCCATACAGCCCAGCTCATGAAGATCGGAGAAGACGGCAACAAGCGTAAGCTGTCAAAGCGTAAAGATCCTGAGCTCTCACTCGATTATTACAGGAGTCAGGGCTATCACCCTGCCGCAGTCAGGGAATATCTTCTGACTATTCTCAATTCCAACTATGAAGAATGGAGAGCTGCCAATCCTGAAGCTTCTTCTGATGAGTTCGAATTCACAACTGAAAAGATGTCCAGCAGCGGAGCCCTGTTTGACCTTGACAAGCTCAACGACGTAAGCAAGGGTACCCTCCTGCGGATAGATGCCCGCGAACTTGCCGGCTGGCTGAAATCCTGGTCAGAAGAGTTTGCCCCTGAATACAGCTACGTATTCGCCGACATGGATCACCTGGCGGATATTCTCGACCTCGGCAGACACGACGCCCGTCCGAGAGCCGATCTCATCTACGCAAGGCAGATCATGGATTATATCAGCTATTTCTTCGATGAATCATTCACCCGCCAGGACAGTTATCCGGCAGAAGCAGCCGATGACTCGGAGGTGATCCTGAGAAGATATCTCGAGTCATACGATCATTCAGATGACAACGGCGCGTGGTTCGACAAGATCAGACTGATCGCAACTGACCTGGGATATGCGGCCAAGCCAAAAGACTTCAGGAAGCATCCGGAAGAGTACAAGGGACATGTCGGACATGTCAGTACTGTCATCCGTATCGCACTCATGGGCAGAGCAACCTCGCCTGATGTCTGGGCGATCCAGCAGATCATGGGCGAAGAAACTGTCCGCAGGCGTATCGAAGCCTGTCTCTGATATATCTGAATACAACACACAGAAAGGAAAAACACATATGGAACCTATCCTGGTAATAATGGCTGCAGGCATGGGCAGCAGATACGGCGGGAACAAGCAGCTTGACCCGATCACTGAGCAGGGTGACATCATTATGGATTTCAGTCTTTATGACGCATATCTTGCCGGATTCAGGAGAGTATGCTTCATCATCAAACATGACTTTGAAGATGTTTTCAGAGCACATATAGAGAAAGGAGCCGGCAGGAAGTATCAGGTCAGCTATGCTTTCCAGGAAATAGATGATCTCCCGGAAGGTTTCTCAGCACCTGAGGGAAGGACCAAGCCATGGGGAACAGGTCAGGCAGTCCTGTCAGCAAGAAACATCATCGACGCTCCTTTTGCAGTCATCAACGCGGACGATTATTACGGCAAAGAGGGATTCAGGAAGATCTATGACTTCCTTGTGAACAAAGCAGACGCTACACATAACTGCATGGTAGGGTTCGAGATCGAGAAGACTCTCTCTGAGAACGGAACTGTTTCGAGAGGTATCTGCAAAGCATCTGACGGCATGCTGACAGACATTGTCGAGCATCTCAAAGTCGCAAAAGAGCCACAGACTAACGAAGACGGATCCCCGAATCCGCTCGCAGGAAAAATCACTGACACCCATAAGGACGGTACTAAGGAGATCATCCCGAGCGACTCACCTGTTTCCATGAATCTCTGGGGCTTCGGCGCAGAGTATATGGATGACCTCAGGGAGGGATTCAGGGAAGCTCTCGGAACTATACTTGAACAGAACCCGATGAAAGGTGAGTATTATATCCAGTCCCCTATCAATGAAGATATCGCGGACGGATCCTCGACATACGAAGTTCTTTCTTCCTCCGACAAATGGTTCGGAGTAACCTACAAGGAGGATAAGCCGGAAGTAGTAAAGAAATTCGCCTCGCTCAAGGCCGACGGCACTTATCCTGTCAATCTCTGGGACTGATACTTATCCGGAACTCAAAATGGGCGCGTCAGCAGACACGCCCATTTTTTATTATCATCTTCGGATGTATCAGTTGCCGGTATCACCGGACTCTGATTCTTCTTCCTCTGGTTCTTTCTCAGTCACTCTTATTTTGATGATCTTGCCTTCGGATCCGTTGGCAAGATAGATCCCTTCCGGAAGATCATACTCAAGCTCAACATCTGTATTCTCATACATTTCACTCAGTTCGATCTCCTCTGTCGATACCGAATCGATGTTCTGGACTAAATCAGCAGCTCCCTTGATAACGATTTTCTCCGGCGCATACCAGGTCCTTACATAATTGTCATCAGGATCATCAGTAACTATCTTGAGCTTGACCTCTTTGGTTATGCCGGTATAGGCATAGAAATTGACCTCGCTCGGGTAGATGATAACATGCTCCAGAGCATCACCGTTTCTGTCGATCGCCTCGAGTGACGCTGTGATATTTTTGGATTTATCTGAGGTCTGGCTTGTATCAAGCAGCGCAGCGATCTTGTACACCCTGTCAATCTCTGACTTGGCCCCGAGCACTGTCGCAGTTTCAGAAGTGACTGATGTCACTACAGGTTCGACCCCTGAATGATCTCCCTCATATTCGATTACGATTTTCTTCTCTACCGAGCTTGCCTCTTCAACTTCCACAGATATAGATCTGGTGCTTGCGTCCACAACCTGTGTATTTTCCGGCCCGCTGATATTCAGGCTGATACCGTTCTCGCCTTCAACGGCATTACTGACGTCGGCGACGACTCTGATGTTTTCTGCCGAAATATCATTGGTGCGTACACGCATCTGGCGGAGTTTGACGTCTACTGTATCGGTGCTGATATCTGCTACTCCGAGGTCTCTGTTGATCAGTGCCGTCTCTCCCTCGAACACGATAGGAATATCCCTATATGTCACCTCAGTCATCGGATCATCGTTATATACAACGAAAGTCCAAGCGATAATCGCAGCCAGAAGAGAGAAGATAATATTGATGATCCTGCGTCCGCTTTCACTCATCTTTCTTCCCTCCCTTTATAATCCTGGAGAACAATGAGTCGTTTTCATATACGGAAGGGAGATAGATATCGAGGAGCATTTTCTCCAGTGTCTTAAGATCAAGGAATCTTCTGAGTGTTCCGTTGCGCGCTACAGAGATCGCTCCTGTCTCTTCAGATACTATAATGACGAAAGCGTCTGACACTTCGCTCAGTCCGACTCCGGCTCTGTGTCTGGTCCCGAGGTTCTTACCGATGCTCGCCCTGTTGGTGAGAGGCAATACGCAGCTGGCTGCGTGTATCCTGACGCCCCTTATTATGACTGCGCCGTCATGAAGCGGTGATCCCTCGTAGAAAAGGTTGCCCAGCAATCTAACGGATATCTCAGCGTCAACGATCACACCGGTCTCGATGATATCATTGAGCATGGTCCCGCGCTCGATTGCGATCAGAGCGCCTGTCCTGGTCGAGGAGAAGTCATCCACAGCATCGACCAGCTTGTGAACCGTAGCGTAGATCTCCTCCTTGTTGACATCTCGGAATGTACTTGTCAGAATACCTCTCCGCCCGATCTGTTCAAGGCCGCGTCTGATCTCGGGCTGGAACAGTATGATGACTCCGATAAGACCGACCGTGATCAGTCTGGTAAGGAGCCAGTTAAGAAGGCTGAGATCGAAAAGTTCTGATGCCAGGAATACAACGACAATCAAAATGACTCCCCGCAGTAACTGCTGGGCTCTTGTCTCTTTGATCATGCCGAGCAGTCTGTACAGGATATAAGCCACGATAACGATATCTATGATATCTGTTATCCTTATGCTTAATAACAAACCTGTTAGATCGTTGATCATTCTGTTTCAGTCTCTCCGTCTTCCTGATTATCTGTATTTTCAGTTCCGGCAACTATGACATTGCCGTCTTCATCCTTGTCGAGCATCTTTCCGTCAAGGACTGCCTGTATCAGCGTCTTGGCGTGCTCTATGCTCTCTTCATCCTGTGTCATTACATAAGCGTACTGACCTCCGGTTGAGTACGTCGGCATACTGCCGTCTCCGCCGGTGATCGTGTTCTTGTATAGCTGCCAGTCCGGATTACGCGCAATCTGGAGCTTGATCAGGGCTCTGAGCTCGCTTGAACTGAAGCTCATCCGGAAGTAGTCTTTCAGTTCCGAAAGTATCTTGTTGTAGCTGAGAGCCATCGTCTTGCTGCTCGTAGCTTTCTTGATAACAGCTTCCATTACAGCCTGCTGGTTCTTGATCCGCTGGTTATCTCCGTCAGGGAATGCTTTCCTCTCACGTGCGAACGCAAGGGCCTCTTTGCCGCCCATATAGTTCCAGCCCTTCTCAACCTTCCACTCAGGCATCTTGACCGGATAGAATTCATAGTCTGACCAGACATAGACTCCTCCGATCGAATAGATGAATGCCTTGACTGTAGTGAAATTGACCTTGACAAAATAGTTGATCTTGGTGCTGAGAAGATTCTCCTCCGCGGCGATCGTACAGTCCACGCCATAGAAACCTGTATGCGTGAGCTTGTCCATGGCATAATCCTTGTCCGGCATGTAGATCTGATAGTCTCTCGGAATGGATGTCATCAGGACCTGCTCGGTTTTAGGATTGACAGTCACGACCATATTTACATCCGATCTTCCCTCTTCCTCGTCAATATATCCGTAGGAGTCGATGCCTGTGATGCATACGTTGAACGGCTCTCTGGTTATTGATCTGACCCTGCTTTCATTCTTAACGGACGTTTTATCCAGGAACGAGAGGGTGCCCATAGCATACGCTGTCCCTACACCGAAGAATCCGATGAGGAGCACCGCAGTCAGTGATGCTAAAACCCTGACCCAGGTATTGACTCTGCGCTTGCGGAGCTGACCGATGATGATCACGCTCAGGAGTCCCAGTATGATGTAAAACGCGACAAGCATTCCGAACGGCAGTACGTTCATGAATGTCATGATCGCCACGAATACCGCAAGGGCCACAACGTAGATACGGGAAAGCCACCTCGGGATAAATCCGGCTCTTCCGGATGCAGCCGCTTTCTTTTTCTTCTCGATCTTCTTGTTTACGTTGTGTCTGTATCTGTCGTAGGCTTCCACCTGCGCCTGCCTGAGTGCAGCATCCTCCTCTGAGGTTATGACTTTGTCAGCAGCGACAGGCTCGCCGAGTTCTCTGAAAAGCTCCGAAACATCATCTCTTTCCGGAATATTGGCAGCCGCCGGCGCGGCAGGTACTGCCTCAGGGGTTTTGTCCTCTTCACTTGCTACGAATTTCTTTGCAGCGTGAATAGCCCCCGATGCCAGCTCGGACGGGTTGATGTGTTTTGGTTTCGGAATAGAAGCAGCCTTGCTTCCGATCTTATCCGCGATAGAACTGAACAGGTCATTCTTGTTGTCTTCCGGGATCTCCTGAGGCGCAGAGTGGATCTCCGCATCTCCTCTGAGTATCCTGTCCGCGGAACCGAGCGGCTCATCTATGGTATTGTCAAATGATACTTTCTTCCTGATCTGTTCAGCAGCTTCCTGACGAGGGCTCTGTACACTCTGCGGGCTCTGTGGCCTCTTAGGTGCATTCGCTGCTGCGTTTGCCGCGTTTCTCGCAGACAGAGGTTCCGGAATATCTGCCTTGAAAGCATCCGAAGTACGCAGGCCGTAAGCCTTTTCCCCGGCTTGCTTTCCCGCGTCTTCGTCAGTTCCGTGTCTGAGACGTTCATATTCCCTGAACGAATCATCATCCAGACCGTACTTTTTATTATCTTTTCTTGTTTCCTGAATCTTTTCTGTCTGGAGTTTCTGATCAGGCTTTACATCCTGATGATCTCTGTCCGGTCTGCGTACCGGCTTGTCATAATGGAAATCCAGAAATTCATCAAGAAAGTCGTCAGAACCCCAATCCTTATGGTCCATAGGCTTTCACCTCGTCGTTGTTTCAGTCCCGGGAAGCCCGGAACCGTTTATTCTATCTGTCAGTCTCGATAAGACCGTATTCACCGCCTTTGCGCTTATATACAACGCTTACTGCGTCAGTATCCATATCCAGGAACACGAAGAAGTCGTGTCCGAGCATCTCCATCTGGAGAACAGCTTCTTCAGCAACCATTGGGTCAAGCTCTACCTGCTTTCTCCTGACGATGGCCAGTTCATCCTCGAATTCCTCTTCTTCAGGTTCAGGTACGAATTCCAGCTTGAGTGCCTTGTTCTCTTTGTATCTCGCCTCGAGCTTGCCCTTCAGCTTGGACATCTGATTGGCAAGTCTGTCAGTTGCAATATCTACTGCATCATAGATGCTGTCGTTCGCTTCTTCTGCTCTGAACACAGCCTGCTTGGCACTGATCGTTGCCTCGAACTTAGGGGTCTCTCTGAGCTTGGAAACTACTACATTAGCTGTGACATCCTCGTTGAAATACTTGTCGAGCTTGCCGAGCTTCTTTTCGATATAACTACTGAGCTTGTCACTCATAGGGTAATTCTTCGCTGAAATCTGAATCTTCATAATCCGATCCTCCTTGTATTGTATATTCAGTGATACAGGGTCCATAGGTATCCCTTCTATATCACATGTAAAGTATACCATACATTTCCGGGAAATTGTGTATTGCAGGTGTAAAAACACCTTAATGGTTGTTAATAATCTTAGCGCGAATCTCTTGTATCGAAGTTCATTATAATACACCATCATAAGACACCTGTCTATCGGAAACGTATGTGATTTACATGAATTTTCACCATAGCAGCATGACATATTCCTGATATTATAAAAGCCGCCCTCTGCTGAAAGAAGGCGGCATTCTTATCATCTCACTCCTGCAGACTGAAGCGTCAGAAGCTCTGTGCTGTTCTGTTGATGATCTCGTCCTGCAGTTCTTTGTCGAGATTCCTGAAATAGTCGGAATAGCCTGCAACACGTACAATGAGATCCCTGTAGTCATCAGGATGCTTCTGTGCTTCGAGGAGAGTCTCCTTGTCGAATACATTGAACTGGATATGATGCCCGTCCATAGCGAAGTAAGATCTGATCAGGCTCGCGAGGTTGTCAAGCCCTGTCTCGCCTGCGATCGCCGATGGAGTGAACTTCTGGTTGAGGAGTGTTCCTCCTGTTGAGCAGTGATCCATTTTGGCGCACGACTTAATAACAGCTGTCGGTCCGTTGGTATCCGCGAACTTCTCAGGGGAGATGCCCTCGGAAACCGGTTTGTTGGCCAGTCTGCCGTTGGCTGTAGCACCGATGACCTCTCCGAAATAGATATGGCATGTCGTCGGCAGCATGTCTACGTGATACTGTCCGCCGCTCATAGTAGGTCTTCCGGTCACCTCGTCTCTGTAGAGTCTGAATACGTCCTGCATGATGTCATCAGCATAGTCGTCATCATTTCCGTACTTAGGAGTCCTGTTCATGACCATGTTGAAGATCTCTTCATGTCCGGCATAATTGTCATCCATAGCCTGGATAAGCTCAGCCATAGTGAAGTTCTTTTTGTCGAACACGTTGTACTTGATCGAAGTAAGGCAGTCTGTGATCGTTCCGATCCCTACACCCTGGATGTATCTTGTGTTGTATCTGGAGCCGCCGTTGTTGTAATCCTTGCCCTTGCTGATGCAGTCATTGGTAACGATGGACAGGCACGGAGCCGGCATGTACTGAGCATAGAGCTTCTCAATAACGTTATTGCCGCGTACTTTGATGTCGACCATGTGGTGGAGCTGCTTTTTGAAAGCATCCCAGAGTTCATCATAGCTCTTGAACTCTCTTGCGTCGCCGGTCCTGAGTCCGAGCTGCTTGCCTGACTGTGTGTCAAATCCATTGTAAAGCGTCAGCTGGAAAATCTTAGGAATGTTGAGGTAGCCTGTAAGAATGTATGCCTCATTGCCCCATGAACCGGTCTCTACGCATCCGGAGGATCCGCCCTGTCTCGCGTCATCAAGAGTTTTTCCGGCATTAAGAAGTTCCTGTACGATCTCATCAGTGTTGTAGAAAGCCGGCTGGCCCCATCCTTTTCTCGAGATCTCGCATGCTCTCCTGAGGAACTTCTGCGGTGTCTTCTTGCTGATCTGCACATTTGAATTAGGCTGTACGAGCCTCATCTCATCCATGCAGTCAAGGATCAGATAGCTTACAGCATTGACGCCGTTGGTTCCATCCTCTTTGATCCCGCCGGTATTGATGTTCGCAAAATCAGTATATGTTCCGCTCTCCTTGAGAGTGACGCCTACCTTGACAGGTGCCGGCTGGTTGTTGAACTTGACCCAGAGGCACTCGAGGAGCTCAAGCGCTCTCTCGTCGTCGAGAATGCCCGCCTCAACATCTTTTTCATAATAAGGGATGAGGTGCTGGTCAAGTCTGCCCGGGCTGAACGCGTCCCATGGATTGAGTTCGGTCGTTACGGCCAGATGTGTGAACCAGTAGAGCTGGATCGCCTGCCAGTATGTCTGAGGCTTATGAGCAGGGACTACTTCAAGGTTAGCCGCCATCTGCTCAAGCTCTCCCTTGCGGACAGGATCAGCGCACTTCTCTGCCTCTTGAGTGAGGAGCTCACGATACCTCTCGCCGAGGATCATGACTGCATCGCAGTCGATGAGCATAGCGTCGAGCTCATCCTTCTTCGAGACCGCTTCCGGATCATTCAGAAAATCAAGCGCGTCGATAGCAGCCTGGATCTCTTCTTTATAGTCTGCGTATCCCTTGATGAAAACATTCTTGCCGCCGCATGTATGTCCCGGGCCTCTCTGCTCCATGAACTCAGTGAACATTCCCGCAGCATAGCATTCTTTCCACTCATCAGTCATTCCCGCAAGGAGCTTGTCTCTCATGGACTTACCCTTCCAGTAAGGGATAATGATTTCTTCCTGGTCTCTGAGATCCTGCTCTGTAACAGAGTAATTGACGACCTCTCTGTCGTTCATGATATGCATAGCCTCAAGGGTATGACATGTCAGTTCAGGAAATGTAGGTGAAGACTGCGGATCTCTGCCCTTCTCACCGACGATGAGTTCGCCTTCTCCGAGATAGAGTGTCTTCTTGGTGAAATACTCTTTTAGTACGAGTGCTCTGAGTACCGGAAGGGACACCTTGTCTTCCCACTCCTTGTATACTTCAGTCTCGATCTTAGCTCTCTCAAGATCTATATGTGGCTGAGTCTCCATGCTGACCTTTCTGAGTTGTCTGATCCTTGCATTCATTCCGCGCTCTTCCATTTCTATCCTCCAATTTTCACATTGCCGAAACCGGCCTCATTCCACTGTTTTACAAAGCCCTGCATCTCCCCGTCTGTCGGAGCAGTCAGATCCGCCGCCAGGTAGTCACGTCCGAGTTTGCCGTACTTATGCGACCCTGTGCTGTGGTACGGAAGCAGGTTGACCTGCTGCGGGCGGATATTGTTTTCTCTGAGAAAATCTATTATCTGCTGCATTGACTCGCGGTCTCCGTTGACTTCCTTTACAGTCGGTATACGTATATATATCCTTGCGCCTTCGGCGGCTATGCCTTTCAGGTTGTCCAGTATGACTTTGTTGCCCGTGCCGATGTATTTCCGGTGCTTTTCGTCATCCATCACCTTGATGTCATAGAGCCATGTATAGACGTAAGGCATGATAGCTTTGTAGCTGCTGAACGGAGCCTGACCGCAGGTGTCTATGTCTACATCGATCCCTTCGCGCCAGAGAGTTTTGACCAGAGCCAGGATATAATCCGGATCCATTGCCATGACTTCTCCGCCCGAGAGTGTGACTCCCCCGCCCGACTCCTCATAGAACATCTGGTCCTGAAGACAGATCTTCACGAGTTCTCTGACGGTATACTCTCTGCCTACCAGTATGCGAAGATTGCCGAGGCACGAGTCCACGCACTTGCCGCAGACCGTACACTTGTCCCTGTCGATCACCGCTTTGCCTTCCGCAGAGACAGTGACTGCGCCTGAGGGACAGACAGCCGCGCATCTGCCGCATCCGGTACATCTCTCCGTATCGATCTGCAGTTCAGGCTCAAACTTCTGTGTCTCAGGGTTGTGACACCACAGGCACTTAAGATGACAGCCCTTGAAGAATACTGTCGTCCTGATCCCGTCACCATCATGTATAGAATACTTCTGAATATTAGTAACCGCGTGCATCTTCCCTCCATGTGACACCTGGGACGTTTCGTTTTGTCACACTTTTCCGATGTGTCACCTTCGGAAGGCCCTTTTGTCACATTATCCTCTGTGAACTATGTTTTAGACCGTGGTCTAATTCTCTGTAAATAATAATATATGCTTTAACAAATTAAAGTCAATGTTTATGTTCGCTTTAGCCTAATATATTTTTGTAAAAAAATAGAATGTGCCAAACCCGTCTCCTGAGTCACATTCCTTTTTTCAGATGAAACAGCGGATCACTCGACCTGGTCTTTGACCCCACACTTGCCTTTACCCGGTTTCCGGAGGACTTACTTCTAAACTACGCCATGATCACCGCGACATCCTTCGCGGCTTACGTGGATCCCTTTGCCCGTAGCTGGCCTGGACTTTCAACCACGAACATGACACCATAGTTAACTTTGTGATTATATCATCTTTTGCCGTGTTTTCAAAGGGAAATATTCTTAATTCGAATAAATATAGCCGTTCTGATCAAATAGACCGTTTATCCGCCTGAAAAGTTACACCTCAACGAATACTGTTAGCACTACGATCGCGATCGTGATCTCGGTCTTCGGTTCGTCATTGAGCGCGATACCTTCAGGATTAGCCCCGCCCTGATGGACTTCAGCCTCTATATTCCATCTTCCAAGGTACTCCGTTACTACTGAAGGATCTACTTCTTCAGGATGAGGCGCGTATATATCCGCCTTGATATACGCCTGAGTCTTGCGGTCCGTTATGCCGAAGATCTCTGAGATCCCCGCCATGCAGCAGTGGTGTATCGCGTCCTTAGTAGCCTTGAGAACCGCGTTGTTCTGGTTGCCTCCATGCATATCAACACCCTGTCCG
>JAFRLN010000056.1 GCA_017431175.1 Mogibacterium sp. | reverse complement strand
GAAGAAACGTTTCTATATTACATTACAGAAAGAGGTACCAACATGAAGGAAGGAATCCATCCTGGTTATAAGGAATGTAAAGTTACTTGCGCATGTGGGAATACATTCACAACTCTCTCCAACAAGGACGAGAGGAGAGTAGACATCTGCAGTGAGTGCCACCCATTCTTCACAGGCCAGCAGAAGTTTGCTAACAGAGGCGGCCGTGTTGAGAAGTTCAAGAACAAGTACAACCTGTAATCAAAGAAGAAGAGACAAGACCGGAGCATTACGCTCCGGTCTTTTTGTATGCCGTATTGTTCTGCATGGAACATCGTACCGCTGCGCGCAGTACGAGGAACGGGATCTTCTAAATATTTCCGATGGTGGCGACTACGACTGCTTTGATGGAGTGGAGTCTGTTCTCGGCCTCATCGAACACCACGGAGTTCGGCCCGGAGAAGACTTCTTTCGTGACCTCGCGGATGTCGTATCCGAGAGCCATCTGCTCTGCTGCCATCGTGGTTTTGAAATCGTGGAATGACGGCAGACAGTGCATGAAGAGGCAGTCAGGATTGCCGGTCTGTGCCATCATCTCTTCTGTGACCTTGAAAGGTGAGAGCATGCGTACTCTCTCAGGGATCTGATCTTCTTCTCCCATGGAAGCCCAGATATCAGTATAGATGACATCCGCCCCTTCGAGACATGCAGGGTCGGAACTGACTGTTATCTCGGCGCCTGTTCCGGCAGCGACAGCGCTGACTTTCTCAAGCACATCGCTGTCGACCTGCTTTGCGAGCTCAGCAGGACCGTAAGCGGCGAACTTCATGCCCATCTTGGCGCATCCGTACATCCATGCATAGGACATATTGTTTCTGATATCACCGACGAAAACGACTTTCACCTCGCTGAGAGGCTTGCTGATATGCTCTTCAATAGTGAGAATGTCGGCGAGGATCTGCGTAGGATGATCGACATCTGTCAGTCCGTTCCATACAGGCACGCCCGCATTGGCAGCAAGTTCTTCCACGACCTCCTGACTGTAGCCTCTGTATTCGATCCCGTCGTAAAAGCGGCCGAGCACCTTGGCGGTATCCGCGATGCTTTCTTTCTTGCCCATCTGCGAGCTCTTAGGATCAAGATACGTGGCTCCGCCGCCTTCATCCATAGCAGCGACCTCAAATGAGCAGCGCGTTCTGGTTGAAGTCTTCTCGAACAGCAGGACGATATTCTTGCCGGTGAGGGAAGTCCCTTTTATCCCGGCCTTCTTCTTCGCCTTGAGATCATGTGCCAGATCGAGCAAATAACGTATCTCATCCGGCGTAAAATCCATAAGCGTCAGGAAATGTCTTCCTTTCAGATCAATACTCATCAATGATTACCCCCTGTATATAATTTCAGGCGGAGCCGCGGCGTGCTGATGATTCACGCGTCAGCTCCAGTTAAATACCAATCGGTACCGCGTATTCTGTTCACACGGATCAGTCCAGGACCTTCTTCAGGACGGAGATAACGCCTTCCAGTTCTTCTTCGGTTATCGTAAGAGGAGGCAGGAGACGCAGGCGGTCCTGCGCAGGAATTGCAAGAGCGCCTTCTTCCATCAGGCGGCTGACAGCTTCCGCGCCGGTCATACCGTCGAGATCTATTCCGACCATCAGTCCGAGCCCGTCAAGACCGCAGACCTTATCCATGTCTGCAAGAGCATTCCTCAGATAATCTGACTTCTCCCGGACAGATCCGAGAAAATCCTCATCAAGCGTGTCAAGCACGACACATCCTCCCGCGCATGCTACAGGATTCATGCCAAAAGTCGAACCGTGATCTCCCGGCACCAGCACATCACATGTCTTCGGACCGCAGAGAATGCCTCCGATCGGCAGACCGGCACCGATTCCTTTCGCGAAAGAGACAATATCCGGCATGATGCCGTACTGCTGATATGCGAACAGTGTACCCGTCCGCCCGATACCGGCCTGGACTTCATCATCGATGAAGAGGATGTCTTTCTCCCTGCACAGTGCTGCTGCTGCTTCAACGAAATCCGGCTCCAGAGCGTGGACGCCGCCTTCTCCCTGCACCAGCTCCATGAGGAAAGCGCACGGATCGTATTCTGCTGTCAGAGCCTCAAGCTCTGCTATATTATCGACCTCTGCATGGACAAATCCCGGAACGAGAGGCGCGAATACATCCTGAGCTTCCGCAAGACCCGTTGCTGTAACAGTAGCCAGCGTCCTTCCGTGGAAAGACTTCTTAAGCGAGATGATGGTGTTCTTCTTATGATCCGCAAGAGTGTTGCCGTATTTTCTGGCAGTCTTGATCGCTGCCTCGTTCGCTTCTCCGCCGGAATTGGCGAACCAGACCTTGTTAAGGCCGCTTCTTGTAACGAGCTTCTCCGCGAGCAGCACTCCGGGTTCAGAATAGTACAGATTGGATGTATGCTGCACCTTAAGGAGTTGTCCGATCACAGCCTCGAGCCATGCCGGGTTGCGGTACCCGAGTGAATTCGCCCCATAGCCGCTGCAGAGATCATAGTATTCTCTTCCGTTCATATCAGTAAGAACAGCGCCCTCTGCATGATCGATCACTATATCATAGCGGTTATATGTATGAACGATATACTGCAGATCTTTTTCTTTAAGCTGACTGCGGTCCATCATAAGCTGCTCCCTCCTTTATAATATCTCTCTCCGTCTTTGAGAATGACGGTGCCGACACCTCTGTCAGTGAAGATCTCAAGAAGCAGGCAGTGAGGAATACTGCCGTTCAGGATATGCACTCTGTTGACGCCGCTCTCCACGGAATGGATGCAGTTGCGGATCTTAGGGATCATGCCGCCTGATATAGTTCCGTCAGCGATAAGCTGCTCCGCCTCAGCGACACTCAGCTCGGAGATGAATGAATCCGGATCATCCGGGTCTGTATATACGCCGGAAGTATCTGTGAGATACGCAAGCTTATCAGCATTCAGAGCCTGAGCGATCTTGGCTGCGGCGTGGTCGCCGTTGATGTTATAGGACTGTCCGGTCTCATCCATACCGATAGGATATATTATAGGAAGAAAATCGTTGGCCAGCAGATCTGTGATGATCTTGGTGTCCACATCTGTGATCTCGCCGACATACCCTATATCCAGACCCTGAGGTGATGCCTTGGTGACTGTAAGGAGCCTGCCGTCTTTTCCGCATATTCCGCATGCGCGGACGCCGAGCTGCTGCGCGAGAGTGACCAGATCGCTGTTGACCTTGCCGAGCACCATCTCGGCGAGCTCAAGAGTATCGGCATCCGTTACACGCAGTCCGTCGATAAAATTCGGTTCTATGCCGGTCTTGCGCATCCAGCTGCTGATCTCCTTGCCGCCGCCGTGTACGATAACAGGCTTGAAGCCGACCAGCTTGAGAAGGACGGCATCTTCGATCACGTGCTTCATCAGATCGTCGTCGATCATCGCGCTCCCGCCGTATTTGATGACGATGATCTTGCGGTTGAACCGCTGAATATATGGCAGCGCCTCGATGAGGACGCTTGCCTTTTCCATGTATTTCTGATTTACCATTTTACAATTGTCCCTTTCAGAATGTCGTCTGAGTTGGCGCCCCGGTTATGAACGGTAGGATCCGTTGATCTTAACGTAGTCATAAGTCAGATCGCAGCCCCACGCGTAAGCGTCTTCGCTGCCGTCGTGCAGATCGACTTCTACTGTAACGTGTTTCTGCGACAGGATCTCTGTAGCAAAGTCATCGTCGAACGGGACCGATGCAGAGGCCTTGCACACAAGGACTTCTCCTGCTTCAGATTTTACGTATACATCGATATCCGAGACATCGAACTCCGCGTCCGTGTAGCCGATCGCGCAGAGGATGCGGCCCCAGTTCGCGTCGGAAGCGAATACAGCAGCCTTGAACAGGGAAGAGCAGATGATGCTCTTGGACACGAGCCTCGCGGTCTCTTTGTCCGGAGCTCCGGAAACGTGTGCTTCGAGCAGCTTGGTGCATCCTTCGCCGTCGCCGGCTATCATTTTGGACAGCTCTGTGCTGACGATGTGGAGCGCTTCGCAGAAATTCGCATAGTCCGGATTCTCTTCAGTGATCTCCGCATTGCCGGCAAGTCCGTTAGCGATAACCACGACAGTATCATTGGTAGATGAATCGCCGTCAACACTTACCTGGTTGAAGCTGTCAGCGATCTCATCGTGAAGAGCCTTGCTGACCAGTTCCTTGCTGATGGCACAGTCAGTAGAGATGAAGCTGAGCATCGTTCCCATATTGATATGGATCATGCCGCTGCCTTTTGCGATCCCGCCGAGAGTGCAGGTCTTGCCTCCTGCTTCAAACTGCACGGCATATTCTTTAATATACGTATCCGTCGTGAGTATCGCGAGAGCCGCGGCGGCGGAGCCGTCCGCTGACAGTGAGCTTACGAGTTTCGGCATCGCGTCCTCGAACGGACTGATCGGGAGAGGAACACCGATGACGCCTGTAGCTGCAGGCAAAACATCATCGCTGCTGATGCCGAGATGTTTTGCCGCGATAACGGTCGCCATCTCCGCGACTTCCTCGCCGTCAGGAGTGCAGGTGTTCGCGTTTCCGCTGTTGCAGAGCACGGCCTGAGCGACTCCGTTCGCAATGTGGCGCTTCGTTACAGCGATATGCGCTGCTTTTACCTTGTTCTTGGTATAGACGGCTGCTGCATTGCCGGGTACGTCGCTGACGATAAGAGCCATATCCGTTTTGTCAGGATTAGGTCTTATGCCGCTGTATACTCCGCCTGCCCTGAAACCTTTCGCTGCTGTAACGCCTCCGCTGATCACTTTTACCATTATTTACAGACCCCCTTTTCTACTTATTATATATATACTGTTTTATCGTGAGTCCTGAGCGGCTGTGCCGCCAGGGAGTATTGTCATATTGTGAGACCGGCAGTCTCCTCTCTGCCGAGAAGTATGTTGAGATTCTGCAGGGCTGCGCCTGACGCGCCCTTCCCCAGATTGTCATATACCGCCATAAGCAGCAGTCTGTCATCATTTCCCGAAACATACAGATACATGCCCGCTGAGCCTGCGAGAGGATTCGAATAGATGAATCCGTCTTCCGGCACACCGTCAATCACATTGATGAGCGGCTCCCCATCATATCTTGTGCTGAGGATCTCCCTGATATCGTCAGGAGATACCTTGCGCTCAAGCTGAGAAGCGTGGAGCTGTACTGTCATCACCATGCCGCTGTAGAAATCGCCGACTACCGGACTGAAACACGGAGCATATGACAGGCCCGACATCATGACCATCTCCGGAAGGTGTTTGTGGCTCTGTCCCAGCGCGTACTGGGCGGGTGAGTCAAGCACCTCCGGCCTGTCAGCGTCTTCATAGCGCGCGATCATCGACTTGCCGCCGCCCGAATAGCCTGTAACGCAGAAGCAGCTGAGCAGAGCGTCTCTTCCGATGACTCCCGCGTCAACCAGAGGCCGTACCAGAAGGATAAAACCACTGGCGTGACATCCCGGGTTGGCGATCCTGGTGCTGTTTCGTATCAGTTCTCTCTGGCCCGGTGTAAGCTCCGGCATTCCGTATACCCAGCCTTCGCTCGTGCGGTGGCGGCTGGACGTATCGATCAGAACAGCGCTTTCCGGCGCCAGAAGAGCGATCTCTTCAGATGCTTTGTCCGGAAGACAGAGGATGCTCACATCCGCATCGCTTATCAGTGCAAGCCTTGCTTCCGTGCTCTTTCGCTCCTCCGGATCAGGCTCCAGCAGCTCGATATCCGTGCAGTTACATAAATATTCACTGATCCTGAGACCTGTAGTACCGTGGCCTCCGTCGACAAAAACTTTATACAACGATTGAACCTCCGCATTTTCAGTGTAATATATTTAGAACAATAATAAGAGAAACGCTCCGGGGATGCAAGCATAAATATTCATATTTCTGTATATTTTTAAATACCGGGCTGCATAGGTATGCAGGATCACTGCAAAACTGCTGATTCTGCGTCCAGAAAATACAAGAAGAATATGTGAAGCAGGCTGTATCACAGACCGGTTTTTGTGTATAATAAATTGGTTTGGAATGAGATCAGAAAGGTAATCAGAAATATGTTCGACAAGCTAGACTTTATTACAGAAAAATACCAGGAGCTCAGTGAGAAAGTTGCTGACCCTGCTGTCATATCTGATCAGAAGACATGGCAGAAATACATGAAAGAAATGGCGGAGATCGAGCCGATCGTCAGATCCTATGAGTCCTACAGAAAGATGCAGAGCGAACTCGCTGACGCGAGAGAGATCATGGATCTTGAGGATGATGAAGAGATGAGAGAGATGGCCAAGGAAGAGGCCAGAGAGCTCGAGGACAAAATGGCCAAGGCGCAGGAGGAACTCAAAGTCCTGCTTCTCCCTAAGGATCCTAACGATGACAAAAACGTTATCCTTGAGATCAGAGCCGGGACCGGCGGAGAAGAGGCTGCGCTTTTCGGCAATGACCTCCTCAGGATGTATCTCAGATACGCTGAGCGCCGCAGATGGAAGGCAGAGATCATCGAGATCAGCGATACCGGTATCGGCGGCATCAAGGAAGCCGTTGTAATGATCAAGGGAAAGGGCGCTTACTCAAGACTCAAATTCGAGTCAGGCGTACACAGAGTACAGAGAGTGCCTGAGACAGAGTCCTCCGGCCGTATCCACACATCGGCCGCGACAGTCGCGGTACTGCCGGAAGTCGATGATGTAGAAGTCGAGATCAATCCTAACGATGTCAAGGTCGATGTATACAGGGCATCGGGCAACGGCGGCCAGTGCGTAAACACCACAGACTCCGCCGTAAGAATGACGCACCTGCCTACGGGAATCGTCGTCACCTGCCAGGACGAGAAGTCGCAGATCCAGAACAGAGAGAAAGCCATGAGAGTACTCAAGGCAAGGCTCTATGACAAGATGGTGCAGGAGCAGAACGACAAGATCTCCGCAGACAGAAGGAGCCAGGTAGGAAGCGGAGACAGATCCGAGCGCATCAGGACATACAACTTCCCGCAGGGCAGAGTCACCGATCACAGGATCAATCTGACACTTTACAAGCTTGAGCAGTTCCTTGACGGAGATATCGATGAAGCAGTAGACGGCCTCATCACCGCAGACCAGGCAGAAAAAATGCGCGACTTCGGATAGGTGACAACTGGGACGTTTCGTTTTGTCACATTTTTATGACACCTGGGACGTTTCGTTTTGTCACACTCTAACGAAGCAGAGCCGGCAGGAACTTCAGTGCCGGCAGACCGACAGATTATTACAAGACTGAATGACAACAGAAAGATTAACTACAGAACTGGATGACATACTCAGAGCCGGAGACATCATCAGACGCGGCGGGCTCGTAGCTTTTCCGACAGAGACAGTATACGGCCTCGGAGCAAATGCTCTTGACGCAGAGGCGGTCAGCTCGGTGTACGCTGCCAAAGGCAGACCTTCAGACAACCCGATGATCGTACACATCGCGGAGAAGTCTGAACTGGATGATCTGATCCGGGGCGGCCTTGAGAGCCTTACAGAAGACGCGCGGCGCACGATGGACGCTTTCTGGCCGGGACCGCTGACTATAATTTTCCCTAAGTCAGACGCAGTTCCGGACGCGACAACCGGCGGCCTCGATACGGTCGCTGTGAGGATGCCTTCCAACAGGGCGGCATATATGCTGATCGCGGCATCGCTCAGACCGATCGCGGCGCCAAGCGCCAATGTATCAGGCAGACCGAGCCCGACAACCGCAGAGGATGTCCTCGAGGACATGGACGGGCGCATCGATGCCATCATCATGGGAGAACAGTGTGACGTGGGGATAGAATCCACGGTCCTCGATCTGACAGGTGAGGTCCCGACTATCCTGAGGCCGGGTATCATAACAAAAGAAGAGCTTACCGAAGCCCTGGGCAGAGAAGTCGTTTACTACAAAAGTTTACTCGAAAAGCCGGCTGAAACGGCAGACCCTGAGGACGGCGTGGCAGATACAGAGTTCAAGCCAAAATCTCCGGGCATGAAGTACCGGCACTATTCGCCGAAAGCCAAGGTGAGGCTGATCGAAGGCAGCAGAGAGGAGTTCGTCGCCAAAGCGAAAGAGCTGGGAGTCGAAGCGATCCGTAACGGGCTGAAACCGGCAGTGCTCGACTACCGGGAAGATGAGCACGCAGCGGCACATGACCTGTTCGCGGATCTCAGAGAATTCGACAGACAGGGCTATGACCTTATCCTTATCAGAACGCTGGAGGAATCAGGTCTTGGATTCAGCGTTATGAACCGGATGCTCAAGAGCGCAGGCTACGACATAGTGAAATAGCGTTTTTTGTAATAATGTTATAAAATTCGCAAAATAATAACATGATAATACAGGGCAGAGACTAGATATATATTATTTATAATGTAGAAAGCAGCAAAAAACACGGAGGAATTGAGTAATGGGTACAATAATGGTTTTTGATCATCCACTCATCCAGCACAAAGTATCGTTGATGAGAGACAAGAACACCACAAGCAAGGAGTTCAGAAATCTGGCAAGAGAGGTGGCCATGCTGATGGCATTTGAGGTCACAAGAGATCTTCCGACTAAGGACGTTGAAATAGAGACTCCGATCTGTCCTACAACAGTCAAGATGCTTGAAGGAAAAGATGTAGCTATCATTCCGATCCTCAGAGCAGGACTTGGATTCGTTGACGGAATGCTTGAGATCATACCTAACGCCAAGGTTGGACATGTAGGACTGTACAGAGATCCTGAAACTCATGAGCCGGTAGAGTACTACTGCAAGCTCCCTGAGGACATAGATAAGAGAAAAGTCATCATCGTAGATCCGATGCTGGCTACAGGCGGAAGCGCAATCGCGGCAGTTGACTTCGTAAAGAAGAAAGGGGCTAAGGATATCAGCCTGATGTTCCTCATCGCGGCACCGGAAGGAATCAAAGCGCTGACTGAGGCGCATCCTGACGTAGATATCTACATCGCCGCCAAGGATGAGAAGCTCAACGAGAACGCTTATATCGTACCGGGCCTCGGAGACGCCGGAGACAGGATCTTCGGAACCAAGTAACAGAACAGCCGTAACATACGTCTGAACATAGAACCGGAACAGGGCAGAGAATTTTTCTGCTCTGTTTTACGTTAAATAATTATCTTTTGCGTAAACGAGTTGCGTAACAGCGTGAAAGGGAAGTACAATACGGTAAGCATATGTCGGACAAAGGACAAACGTTATAGCAAGCACCTGAATATACGGAGGACCACGGTTTGGATAAACTGAGAAAAGACGCAGACAGGATTACACAAGCCTGTATCAGTGCAGTGCTGCCTGACGAAGCAGTAAAGCGCGCGCTTGCTGACCTTGAGGCACCGGAAGGAAAGCTGATCGTCGTTGCCGCGGGAAAAGCTGCCTGGCAGATGGCGCGGGCCGCGGCAGATGTGCTTGAGCCTGACGCGGGAATTGTAGTTACCAAGTACGATCACGTGATGGGGGAGATCCCGGGCTTCACATGTTTTGAGGCAGGGCACCCGGTACCTGATGAGAATGGATTCAGAGCAGCAGAAGCAGCAATGGAGCTTGTCAGGGACCTGAAAGAGGAAGACCTGGTTGTATTTCTGCTTTCCGGAGGAGGAAGCGCTCTGTTTGAGCTTCCGCTGATCCCGGGTGAAGAGCTGCAGGATATTACCAGACAGCTGCTGGCGTGTGGCGCGGATATTGTAGAGATGAATATCATACGCAAGAGACTCAGCGCCGTCAAAGGAGGAAGATTTGCAGTTGCGTGCAGCCCTGCAAGAGTCTTCAGTATCGTCCTGAGTGACGTTCTCGGAGATCCTCTTGATATGATAGCCAGCGGACCGGCTTATCCGGATGCGTCTACCTGTGGGCAGGCGCTGGAACTGGTCAGCCGCTATGATCTGAAACTGTCAGAAAAGGCAAGAGCCCTTCTTGCAGAGGAGACCCCGAAGGAGATCAGCAATGTGACTACTATGATCACCGGGAGTGTCAGAGAACTCTGCAGAGCTGCTGCCGAAGCTTGCAGACAGCTAGGCTATGAGCCTGTATTTCTGACCGATCAGCTTGCCTGCGAAGCGTCGGAAGCGGGACGTTTCCTCGGAGCCATTGCGAGGAGCCACAGCGTAACGGGTCTCTCTGACGGGACTTCTCAGCAGAGAGGCGGATCGCTTGCGTTTATTGCGGGCGGCGAGACCGTAGTGCATCTCAGAGGACATGGCCTGGGCGGGCGCAATCAGGAGCTGGCACTTGCGGCAGCTCCGCTGATCGAAGGCCTTGACGCAGCTGTTTTCTCGCTTGGGAGCGATGGAACAGATGGTCCTACAGATGCTGCGGGCGGATATACTGACGGATGCACAATGGACAAGCTGAAAAAAGCGGGAGTTAATGTTTTCGAGGCGCTTGATAACAACGACGCATATCATGCTCTGCAGTCAGTGGGCGGCCTCATAGTGACAGGACCTACGGGGACTAATGTGAATGACGTATCAATACTGCTTATACACAGAGAAGAGGAGGAGACGGAATGAAGATCGTAGTGCTGGATGGATATACGGAAAACCCTGGAGATCTGAGCTGGGCCGGACTTGAGGCTTTTGGCGAAGTCAGAGTATATGACCGTGTGTCTTATGAGGAATCACCGGTGATCGCGGAAACGATCGGCGACGCAGATGTAGCTATCACTAACAAGACACCTATTTCAAAAGAAACAATAGACAAGTGCCCGAATCTCAAATTCATCGCAGTGCTTGCCACCGGGTACAATGTTGTAGATATCGCTTACGCAAAAGAGAAGGGCATCCCTGTATCGAACGTTCCTGTATACGGAACACGTTCCGTCAGCCAGTTCGCTATCGCGCTGCTGCTCGAGGCATGCCATCACATCGGACATCACAGCGACAGCGTTTACCGCGGCGAGTGGGAAAACAACGTAGACTGGTGCTACTGGGATTATCCGCTGGTCGAGCTCGCAGGTATGACTTACGGTCTCCTCGGATGCGGCAACATCGGCATCCATACCGCAGAGATCGCGAAGGCGCTCGGAATGAATGTTATCACTTATGACGGAAGACAGACAGAAGCAGCGCTGGCTCTGGGTGTAGAATATGTTGACCTTGATGAACTGTTCGCGCGTTCAGATGTACTCGGACTGCAGATGCCGCTCTTTCCGTTCAACACAGGAATCATCAACAAGGAAAACATCGCTAAGATGAAAGACGGTGTCATCATCATCAACAACAGCCGCGGGCAGATGGTAGTAGAGCAGGATCTTGCGGACGCCCTTAACAGCGGCAAGGTCGCCTGCGCGGCGCTGGATGTAGTTTCGACAGAGCCTATCCGCGGAGACAATCCGCTTCTCAAGGCGAAGAACTGCATAATTACACCGCACATTTCCTGGGCATCCAAAGGAAGCCGCCAGCGCATCATGGATACGACTGTTGAGAATGTGAAGGCATTTGCGGCGGGAGAACCTGTGAATGTCGTTAATCGTTGATCAAAACAGTGGGAAGCAAGAACAAGGGGTATTGCGACGGCTGCATAACAATATATAGTAGGAAACAGGAAAAAAGCTGAAAGCAGGAATGTACTCAGGATACATTCCTGCTTTTTATCTGTGTTAAAAAATTGTTTTTTGAAAAGAATGCTTGCAATAAAGGAAAATAAAACATACAATACAAGTGTCATATGTCAGACGAAGGACAAATCGACAAAAGAGTAACAAATAGAAACAAACCGAAGTAAGACCATTATCAGGGAGGATTGACCATGAGAATCGGATTTGTAGGATGCGGAGCTATCGGAAGCTGCTATGCAAGCTATCTTCTTTCAAAGCATGAAGTATGTGTACTGGACACATATGAGCCAGTTATTGAAAATATCAAGAAAAACGGTATTCTTATTGATAAAAATGCACCTGGACTTGGCAATGGCGAAACTGTTGCTTATTATCCGACAATTGCTACAACTGATCCTAAGGAGATCGGCGTTGTAGATCTGCTTGTAGTATTCGTTCACTATAAGTTCCTGGAGGCTGCAGTACGCAATGCGCTGCCAATGATCGATGATCACACTATGATCCTCTGCCTGCAGAACGGATATGGCAACTATGATGAGATCGCTAAGGTAGTTCCTGAAGAGCAGATCATCATCGGAAACACTGCTTTCGGCGCAACACCGATCGCGCCTGGTCACGTAAGCCACACAGGTTATGGCGCAACTAACATGGGTTCACCTAAGGCTCCTATGGCTAAGGTTGAGGAAGTTGCTGAGGCATTCCGTGAGGCAGGTCTTGAGACAGATGTTCACGAGAACGTTCTCAATGCTATCTGGCACAAGCTGTCCGCTAATGTCTGCATCAACGGCGTAAGCGCACTTCTTGAGACACCTAACGGATTCATCAGCAAGAACAAATACGCTAATGAGCTCACCAAGATGCTGATCAAGGAAGCTATCGAAGTTGCTAACGCAAGCGGCTGCACACTCGACTATGAGGAAGAGCTTGAGCATGCGTATGACGTTTCCCGCAAAACTGACGAGACCGTCAGCTCGATGGTGCAGGCTGTAAGAAATCACCGTGAGACAGAGATCATGATTATCAACGGCGCTGTTTCCAAACTCGGAAAGCAGTACGGAATCCCGACACCATGCAACGACATGATCATGAACCTCGTTCTCGCAAAGCAGTCACTTTACCTCGGAAGATAATTAATATGTAATACAGAAAGGGCAGACAGCCGTAATTGTCTGCCCTTTTGCTTACCCTTATAAGAGAAAGACCGTCTATGGAGACAGCTTACATAGTATTCAGACAGACAGTCGTGATGTTCCTGTACATGTCTGCGGGTTACTGTCTTTTCAAAACTGAAAAACTGACCTACAGGGGAAGCAAGGACATAGCGACACTTCTGGTCTGGCTCGTCATACCTGCTGTCCTGGTCAACAGCTTCTGTGCGGAAAGGAGCCTGAGCAGAATCATCGAGCTGCTCGAGAGCGCGTTCGTCACAGCGCTTAGCCTGATCATAGCGATGGCGGTCGCGAAGCTGATCTTCCGGGACAGACCGGTAGATAACTTCGGAGCTGCATTCTCTAACGCCGGATTCATAGGCATCCCGCTCGTCCAGGCAGCACTCGGAGACGACGCGGTATTCTGGATCGCCAGTATGGTGGCCATGATGAATATGCTGCAGTGGTCATACGGCGTAGGGCTTCTGACAGGGGAGAGATCCGCAGTCGGTCTCAGGCATCTGATATTCAATCCGATCTTAGTAGGGATAACGATTGGTCTGATCCTGTTTTTTACCGGCCTCGGAACACACCTTCCCGAAGTCGTTTCTACGGCGCTTGCAGGAGTCAGCTCGCTGAATGCGCCGCTCGCCATGATCGTGCTGGGTTCCTATCTGGCTCAGTCAGATATGAAGAAACTGTTCACGTCACCGGCGCTGTACAAGCTGAGCGCAGTGCGGCTGATACTGGTCCCGGCGGTAACCCTTCTGGCTCTGCATTTTATCCCTGTAAGGACGGAGATCCTGCTTACCGTTTTCATAGGGGCCAGCACACCGATAGGAGCGAATGTTGCTGTATACGCACAGCTGTATGACAAAGATTATCCTTACGCTTGCCAGACCGTTGCGCTGACGACTCTGCTGTCCATCATCACGCTGCCGCTGATGCTCTTGCTGGCAGATCCACTGCTAGGCTGAACAGACAGAATGAGAGCATCATCAGGGGAAGAAAACAAAGAGAGTATGTAACTATATATGGTATCGGAAAGCGCTGAAAACACAGTATTCAGAGGCTGAATATACCGGAAAAACATGTGAGGCGGGCATCCGCTTGACAAAAAAATATTAAACATCAAAAATTCGCCGAAATTGTTGAAAAAATCCTTGGCATTATGTATTATTGCATTACATAATAATGTCTGACAAATGACAAAAGCAAATGCCTTTCGGCATACCATTCATAAAACAGGAAATCACATCCATTACGGATCACAATTGGTACTATAATCTCCTTACGTACCCTCGATACTGTGCAGCGGAAGTTTCAAATATTCCGCTGCATGGCAAGAGGGAAAAGAACAGCTCGTTAAATAATTAATTGATAACAAAAAAAGATTGCCATAATGGCAGGAACACGATAACATTGCAGATAGCATAATGTCTGACAAAGGACAAACTGTTTCACAACACAGAGGTCTGTCAGATCACAATCGCCGAAGTATGCAATGTCCCAAAATGATATCTTATATCCCCAAGTTAAATAAAGGAGAGACACATGAACGACATTTCTATGAAAGATCTCAAGAACAAAGCAACAGAGATGCGTATGAAGGTCATAGACATGATCTACAAGGCACAGTCTGGCCATCCGGGCGGGTCCCTTTCAGCTGCCGAGTTCGTAACAGCATGCTACTTCAAGTATATGAATGTAGATCCTAAGAACCCGAAGTGGGAAGACCGCGACAGAATGGTACTGTCCAAAGGACATGTCTGCCCGATCCAGTATGCGTGCCTGGCAACACTCGGATATTTCCCTGAAGAAGTTCTCGACACACTTCGTAAGGAAGGATCCCCTCTGCAGGGACATCCGTCAATGATCAAGTGCCCTGGAATCGATATTTCCACAGGATCACTCGGACAGGGAATGGCGTGCGCTGCCGGAATGGCTCTCGGCGGAAAGATGAACAAGAAAGACTACAAGGTCTTCTGTGTACTCGGAGACGGCGAAGCTCAGGAAGGAATCATCTGGGAAGCAGCAAACACAGCTAACAAGTATAAACTCGACAATTTCATCGTATTCGTAGACGTTAACAACCTGCAGCTTGACGGAACCTGCGACGAGGTTATGCCTAACGGAGATCTCGGCGAGAAGTTCAAGGCATTCGGATGGGATGTCTGCTATGTAAACGGCAACGACATGGAAGAAGTCTGCAAGGCTCTTGACTGGTGCTATTCAGAAGAAGCTCAGAACGGAAATCCAAAGGCTCTGATCGGTGCTACCGTTAAGGGCAAGGGCGTAAGCTTCATGGAGAACCAGGTAGGCTGGCATGGGGTAGCTCCTAACGATGAGCAGTATGCACAGGCAATGGAAGAGCTGAAGGCTCAGCTGATTTAACAGAATAACAGGAGGATATAAAAATGAGTGAACTGAAGAAAATCCCTACTCGTAATGGTTTCGGAGACGAGATAGTAGCAGTTGGTAAAGATCATCCTGAAGTAGTTGTTCTGGACATAGATATCGGCAAGAGCTGCAAGACTCAGGACTTCAGTAAAGAGCTTCCGGATCAGTATATTAACGTAGGTATCGCAGAGCAGAACGGCGCTGCAGTAGCTGCAGGACTCGCTACATGCGGCAAGGTTCCTTTCGTAGTCACATACGCAGCATTCGGATCAATGAGAATCTGCGAAATGATCAGACAGGAGATCTGCTATACTAACCTGAATGTTAAGATCGCTTGCTCACACGGTGGATTCACACCTGCTAATGACGGTGCATCCCATCAGGCGATCGAGGATATGGGAATCCTCAGAACAATTCCTAACATTTCCATCATGATGCCTGCTGACTACAATCAGGCACGTAAGCTCGTCAGAGCTGCAGCTGAGAATTTCGGACCAATGTACCTGAGATTTACACGTGACGCAATGGAGCAGGTATACGGACCGGACGTTGAATTCGAGATCGGAAAAGCATATCAGATCCAGGATGGTAAAGATGTTGCCATCATCGCTAACGGCGATACAGTAAGCCTTGCAATCAAGGCTGCCAAGGAACTTGAGG
>JAFRLN010000055.1 GCA_017431175.1 Mogibacterium sp. | reverse complement strand
TTTCATAACTGCTTCTGTCAGTAATACTGACAGTGAACGGCTCGTAACCCTCAGACGCGACCATAATTCTGTCTGAATGGTTTTCTGCAACGTAAGCCCGGATCTTCTGCTCCGTAGGCATCATCATGACTTTGCCGCCCTGGTGGTCAGTATGATTCCCAAGCACCTCTATCCTTCCGGTACCGATATATGATCTGAATTTGAGTATCTCTCTGTCATAAGTCAGGATACCGTTAGTTTCGTCCTCAACATCGGACAGCTGCGTGTATATAGCAGCGCATAAACCTTTATCTATCATTGGTAAAATCTCTTCCCTGTACAGACGCGCCATATCTGCGAGCAGAGCGGCCTCATCTGCGCATTTTCTGTAGCCATATGTTTTTTCTCTGTTATAGCAGTGATCCGGTATTTTGCAGGCATATCCGCCGAACTCCGACAGGATCAGCGGTCTGTCTCCTGCAGTCAGCTTTACGGGTTTAAAATATACGTGACAGCTGTCCACATCACTTGTGTTCTGCCGGAACCACCCCGATGTGCTGTCCACAAATCTGCTGCTGTCGAGAGCCTTAAGTCTGTCGTACGCAGAATCTGCATCGAACTGCCCCCAGCCTTCGTTGAAGACCGTCCACAGACATATTGAAGGATGATTATACAGATGGCGCACGGTCCCTTCCATTGTCTCAAGGAAGATCCGGCGCGAGGCTTCGGATCTGTGAAGTCTTCTGTCGCTCAGCTTCTGAATTCCGACGGTAGGAAGAACAGTATCCCGCAGGAAAGAATACTCAGAATTATTCACCATATCCTGGAATACGACCATGCCGAGTCTGTCGCACTCGTAGTAAAACTGTTCGTGTTCGATCTTGATATGTTTCCTCAGGGTGTTGAATCCAAGACTCTTCATCGCAAGAATGTCGCCTGCGAATTTATCCGGACTTTCCGGAGTATATATTCCGTTCTGCCAGTACCCCTGATCGAGAAGTCCGTTGAAGAAAAAAGGTTCCCCGTTCAGGCAGAGTCTCTGATATCCGTCCCTCCTCTCGATCGTAAGAGTCCGGAGCGCAAAATATGAATTTACAATGTCTTCTCCTGCTTCAATTGAAAACTCATACAGAAAGGGATCATCCGGAGACCACCTGTGCGGATCCCGGATCTCCATATGTATCACAGCGCTTTTCTCACCGTGGATACTGTCACTTTTCAGATGGTGCTTCTCCCCGAGAAAAGAAATGCAGCCTGTATCAGTACCGTATACTCTGATCTCTACCCAGTCCGCGCCGCAGTCAGTCTTAAGACCGGTGATGTATTCGTCAGGGACCGGTTCAAGCCATACACTCTGCCAGATCCCTGAAACAGGTGTATACCACATACCGCCGTTGTCGCGTTTCTGCTTTCCCCAGGGAAAACTGTGGTTCAGATCATCAATTGCTTCGACCCTGAGGGTGTGGACAGATTCTGAAGGAGATATCAGGTCAGTGATATCGATACTGAACGGCAGATATCCCCCTTCATGATGGCCGGCGGGTGTATCATCAACGAAGACATCCGCGATCTGATCCACCGCACCGAAGTGCAGTATCATCCTGCTGTCCTTCCAGGAATCAGGTATGACAAAAGCGCGCTCGTAGATCATCTTCTCTCCGGGCGCGATCCTTCTTCCGATACCGCTCAGGCTGCTCTCAGGGCAGAAAGGAACATTGATCTCTTCCCATTCTTCCCGGCCGGCAGCTGGTATTCTTTCAGTTCTGAATCTCCACTTACCATTGAGCCCCAGCCAGTCCTTTCGAACCAGCTGAGGCCTCGGGTATACTTTGTTCCACTTGTCGTTCATTGTTCAGTCTGCCGGAATACTATACTGACTTATACCGTCTCGACTTCAGGCACTTCAACACTTTCCACAATGAATTCCTCTGCGTCGATATCATCATTGCTGATGGTCTCCGCTTCAACATCCACTGCGGTCTCACGTATCTCTTCTTCCTCAGCAGCCTCATCCATTGCAGCTTCAGCCTCCTGTTCGCGGCGGATACGTTCTGCGTCTCTTCTGGCAAACTCAGCTCTGGTATTGAGGATCTTAAGGACGATATATGCTATCGCAAGTATTAATAGTATGCTGCCTGTAAACATGTGAATTCTCCTGTTGAACTATTTCTTGAGCAGATCGCGGATCTCTGTAAGAAGAGCGATGTCTGCAGGAACCTCTTCAGGTTCTTCCGGTGCAGGCTCCTCTTCAGGGGCAACAACAGCTTTTGCTTTGTTGAGTGCCTTAATAATAGAGAAGAGAACCAGAGCGATCAGCAGGAAGTCGATGATAGCCTGGATGAATGCGCCGTATCCGATCGCAGCATTTCCAACTGTTACTGACATATCAGCAACACTCAGGCCACCGCTGAGAGCACCGATGATAGGCATCAGGATGCTTTCAACAAGAGAGTTGACGATAGCTGTGAACGCACCGCCGATGATGATGCCGACAGCCATGTCCATTACGTTACCTTTGCTGATGAATTCTTTGAACTCTTTAATCATTTTAAAAACCTCCATATAATAAAATATTTACTTGACTATTTTAATGCTATCTGACCCCATTATACAAGATTTTTTTATCTATACATTCTGAGGTCTTAATGCAAGTATACAGTCATTTAGATCTTTTACCTCTGTATCATAGAAGCATACTTTTGCAATGTTTACATTCAGACCTGCCCTCTGTGCTTTGGTCAGGAAACCTTCTATCGTACCGATCTCCTTCAGGCCGAAGAAACCTGCTTCTGAGGAGAAGTGCATAGGGACCGTCAGTTTAGGAGTTGTCCTTTTGATGAGTTCGATCGCTTCAGCGGCGTTATAAGTGTATGTGCCTCCCACAGGGATCAGCGCGACATCGGCATCCTTCAGGATCGCCATGTTTTCTTCTGTGAGCAGATCATCCATGACTTCTCCGATATCTCCATAGTGTATCAGTCTCTCACCTGTCATTTTATCTTTGACAATGTGTATACGGTTGGGGCCTCTGAGAGCGCCTTTCTGAGGATCATGCCATGTATCGATGAAGGAAATCTCAAACGGACTGTTGTCAGATGGCTCGAGCTTCAGAGATTCTCTGTGATTATGGTCAAAATGCTCATGTGAGCACAGGACCTCACTTGCGGTATCAACGATACTGCGGAAACCGGGTATGCTGTCCGGTGTATATGGATCAAACACAATAGAATATCCCGTCTGATTGTCTCTGACTTTAAAACAGGCATGTCCGATATACTTTATGATCATATTGGTCTCCTTTCTTATGATAATAAGATTATCTGATAAGCTTTATCGCAGACTCGACTGCCCGTATTTCGCAGTGATCGGCGCCTTCTTCAAATTCTCCGTCAAGAGTCCAGTGTGTTCCCGGCTGAATATCGACCTCGATATGTCCGGCTGAAAAAAAATCTATCTGGTTTGAACCGAGAGTCCCGCTGAGCATATTGATCGCGATCTCATTCAATGCGATCAGGTCCTTAGGCATCCTGACCAGGAATACTTCCATCAGACCATCGTTCATATTGATTTCCTGTTTATCAAGCTTGAGTATCCCTGCAACGGATCTGGAATTACAGACCGCTCCGAACAGATAGTCTCCCTCTAACACCTTTTCAGCAGGAGTACCCCGGTCCGTAGTTATTCTGGCATGCACAGATTTGATACTGAGGATATCTTTTATACCTCCGAGAATATAGGCTGTATGTCCCAGCATATTCTTGACGGTCTGAGGCACAGAATAGCTTGTTGATGTAAAAGCGCCGAAACTCGCTATGTAGCTGAAGTATCTTCCGTTGAAACAGCCTATATCGAATGGTTCTGCATTTCCCTCGATAATAGTGTCCACACAGTCAAAAATAGAACCGGTCAGCCCTATGGAAGCGGCAAAATCATTGGTAGAGCCGGAAGGAATGTAGCCTATCTCTGTTTTGTGACCGGCAGTAATCATTCCGTCGATAACTTCGTTAAGTGTACCGTCTCCTCCTGATACGGCAACAACGTCTGCTTCCCCGCCGTATTCTTCGGCAAACTGCCTTGCATCACCTGACGCGGTGGTCATAAGGATCTGGGTCAGAAATCCTGCTCTTGAAAACCTTTCCACCAATTCTGAAAGGTACTTCGGCGCCAGCATTATCCCCGATCTTGGATTCATGATCAGAAGCAGTTTTCGTCTTTTCTGCATATCACTGTTCCTCGCTTACTTACTGTTATTATTTATGTGTCCGCTGCGGCAGAGCCATTATCCTGTTCATCCGGATCCGCGTCTATCATCGTCCCTTCCTGCAGCTCGTCTTCAATCTCTTTCTCTATCCGCAGTCTGATCCTGCGTTCCTCCTGCAGTTCGCGTATCTCCCGCTCACGTTTTTCCTCATATCCCGGATCGAACTTTCTGGAAAACCTTACAGCGATGCTGTCGAGAGACCTGTCCTCCATATCATATTCACCTATGATAAGTTTGTTGAACATCTCAACTCCGTTGGACGGATACTGATTGATCAGATATTCTCTGATCTTGGCAGGTGTCAGTCTGCCTCTGCGCATATGTATATCCCAAGACTTGTTGAACATCATGCCTATGCAGAGTACCCAGCTGATAATATAGAACCAGAACATCATAGCTACGATCGATGAAAATGCTCCGTAAAGAAGATTGTGGCTTGTTGCCCTGGCAGAAACCACCGAATAGAGCCACGTAGCGATCATTATGCCGAGAGTGGCAACAATAGCGCCGGGCAGCACTGCTCTCACAGGTACTCTTATCCTCGGGAGCAGATAGTAATTGGCAAGCACTATTACGAAGAAAAGCAATCCCAGAATAGGTGTCTTGAGAGAACTGATCATTTCCGCGGCAAAAGCGCTGTGAAATACTCTGTTGGCTATTGTCTCACCATACACATACAAAATGAGAGTCGCGGCAACAGCCAGAATCGAAAGCATCGCCACTGGTATCGCCCGGATCCTCTCAGAGAAATAGTTGAATCTGTATCTGCCGTAGCTGAGAGTATATGTCGTAAGTCTTGACAATGAAAACGCGAGTGATGAGCTTGCCCACAATGCCAGAGCTAACAGTACTACGTTGGAGAGCGCTGCGGAGGATGCAGAGAAAAGACTTTCCATGAACGAGCTCATCTGATGAGACAGATGGCTCTCCAGCCATATCCTTATGAAGTCCATCGATATATCAAATATACCCAGGACCTGTGTCAGTACGATAAGCATCGGTACTGACGCCATGAAAATGAAATACGCGATCTGTGCAGCAAATCCCGCATAATAAGGGTCATCAAACTGCCGCCACAGGTGGAAACAGACTTTCAGCAGCCTTTTCCATGTCAGAGGCAGTTTTTTAGCGTCTTCTTCACTTTCGGTCACTGTATTGCGCCAGAAATCACTCATCCTTCAAGCAGTCTTTCGAGTTCTTCCAGAGCTTTAGCCCTGTGACTGATCGTATTCTTGAAATCAGTCCCAAGTTCTGCAAACGTTTTATCAAAGCCTTCCGGAATGAATACCGGATCATAACCGAAGCCTTCGGTTCCCCTCTTTTCAGATGCTATATGGCCTTTCAGTACGCCTTTTGCTGCCAGCACATATACATCTCCGTTCTTCTCCGCAGTCTGAGGTACACCGTCACTGTCAGGATAGATCAGAGTTATCACAGTCACGAACTGTGCCCCTCTGCCATCCTGCGGAATGTCTTTCAGCTCGGAGAGGAGCTTCACATTATTATCGTCATATGTACAGCCCTCTCCTGCATATCTGGCACTGTATACGCCCGGCGCCCCGTTCAGGGCATCGACCATAAGGCCGGAATCATCTGCTATGACAGGACTGTCGAGATACCGCGACAGTTCAGGCTGCTGTCTTATCACATCAAAGATCGTACGGGCTTTAAGATAGGAATTATCTTCAAATGTCGTCCCGGTCTCTTCGATATCATCCCTGGGGATTCCCGCATCGTCTCTGCTTATTACCTCAAGGCCGTACTTTTCAAGAATTGCTTTGATCTCTACGATCTTGTTCCTGTTCTGAGATGCCAGTATCGCTGTACGCATATCATTCCCCCTGACTTAGTTCCTGTCTTGCCGCGGCAAGCATCAGCGCGCACTCTATCCTCTTGCGCTGAAGCTCACATCCGAACCTGTATACCTTGTTGATGTCTCCGTTAGAATGGTAATTATTTGCCGCGCAGCCGCCTGCGCAGTACAGTTTAGCCCAGCAGCCTCTGCACTCATCTCTTGTATACAGATTATTGTTGCCTCTGAATATATCGATTATCTCAGGATGAGTGATCCCTTCATAAATATTACCCGCGATCATCTCATCATCACCGACAAACTGGTGACACGGGTAGAGATCACCCGTCGGTGTGACAGCCAGATACTCTGTTGCGACACCGCATCCTGCAACTCTCTTGTAAATACATGGGCCGCCGGTAAGATCCACCGTATAATGATAGAAGTTGAATCCTTCTCCCCGCTTTTCCCGCTCCAGCATCTCTGAAGCAAGTCTTTCATATTCATCAAACAGCTGCGGCAGGTCTTCCTCATGAAGAGCATAAGGTGCGTCAGGATCAGAAACAACCGGTTCTATTGAAGTCTCTCTGAATCCCAGATCCGCCATAGCCAGTACATCGCGAGAGAAATCCTTGTTATACGCTGTGTATGTGCCCCTCATATAATACTCTGAAGAGCGGCGCTCTGAACCTTCTTCCGTCCTTGACGCAACAAGCGCTCTGAAGTTGTCCATGATCCTGTCGTAAGTGCCTGTCCCTGACTTACTGTGGCGCATCCGGTCATGGGTCTCTTTTCTTCCGTCCATACTGAGAACGACATTGCCCATCTCCCGGTCCGTAAAATCTATGACATCGTCATCGATCAGAACACCGTTGGTCGTCAGCGTAAAATTGAAGATCTTGTCATACTTCTTCTCGAGCTCACGTCCATATTTTACCAGTTCTTTGCACACTTCCCAGTTGAGAAGCGGTTCTCCTCCGAAAAAATCGACTTCAAGGTGTCTTCTGTTTCCTGAGTTCTCCACAAGATACTCAAGTGCTTTCTGGCCTGTCTCCAGGCTCATTATGCCGCTTTTCCCTGAGTAATCGCCTTTCCCGGCAAAGCAGTATTCGCAGTCCATATTGCAGCCGTGCGCAACGTGAAGGCATATAGCCTTGAGAACTGACTGCTTTATCTTGAGTTCATCTGCGGCTTCTTCATACGGATCGGCTGACCAGATGAGTCCTTCTTCTGCAAGCTCTGCGAGGTCATCAAGCAATTCACAGCATTCTTCTCTATCCAGATCGAATTCCTTTCCGGACTCTGATAACACTCTGTTCCTCAGCTCTTCCGACCTGAGCGCTTCCGCTGCGCCTTTTCCTTCCGGAACACAGCCGTCAGCGACTTTTATCACATGATAAGCAGCCTCATCCACCGTATGGACAGAGGCGCTGTTTGCATCCACTATTATATAATACCCGTTAAGGCTGTACTGATGTATCATACTGTCTGTCTATCACTAAAAAAGAGGCGCTGCTCTTTAAGCAGCGCCCCTGTGGTATGCTACTTTTCCTTCTTCTGCTCGCAGTGCTGGTTAGCTACGCTGCAGGATGTCTTGCTTGCAGACTGGCAGGATGTCTGACATTCTCCGCATCCGCCCTCTGTGCGTGACTTTGCCATATCTCTTGTTGTGATAGTATTGATTCTCTTCATAGTGTTTCCCTCCTGTATGGAACTTTGACATGATGTCATAATTCTTAGTTAGAATACCATTACGTCAACTCTGTGTCAACGCATTTGCCCTTGCTACAGCTCTGTCTTAGGAGCTGCTGTGATCCTGTAGTTGAATACAGCTTCCTTCTTCATATCTCTGTTTACGATCCTGATTCTGTCAGCTCTGCCGTCGGTGCTGTCTGCCTTGACGAGGATATCAACTGACTCGCCGGCAGCGATATCGCATGCAGCAGGCTGTCCCCCTATAGGCGGAAGATCCCAGTTTCTAGTATCAGGATTATAAGCAGTATGATAGAATTTGATCCTTCCGACTGTAACCTCAATATGATAATTGCAGTCTACATTGACACTAGGAAGCAGGCATTCACTCTGCTTGTCCCCGAGAAGACCTCTGAGATTGACTACGGAAGCAGCTGTTCTGTAGATGAGTCCTCTGTAGTCGTTTCTGGAGTTGACTGCTTCAGATACAATGATCACATCGCATGGCGCGTTGTTGATTACGTATTCTGCTGTCGATCCGATATTATTGAGCATGTCATCCTTTGATGACTTAGTCATGATGATTACATCTGCGCCTACCTCGCGGGCTATCCTTGTGATCCTGACACCAGGCTTGCCGACTGCGGATTTTGTCATGACCTTGTATCCGGAGAGTGATGCGCTTATGACTTCAAGCTTCTCATCAAGCACCTTCAGCGCCTCTTCTGTCTCTGATCTGACAGTATAGACAAGGCTGTCATCGACCATCATCAGGACTATCTCTGCTTCTTCCGGAGTGTACTGTTTTGTTACATAATGAAGCGCCTTAAGGCTTCTGTCTGTTTCTTCAAGTGGCAGGAGTATCCTTTTCATTCCTTCCTCCGTTTAAGTTGTTATCGTTACGGCAATAACCGCTGTTTTCCGAGTAATAGTATACTACAATTATTCTATTTAAGGAACTTCTTGTTGCGCGTCATAATAAATATTTCAAGCGCAGCATACAAGACAAGGTAGTCCTCATCATATGACAGAATAAGATCATTCTGGCAGTATCCGTATGAATCGAAAAGTATATTCGGAGACCCGCCGATAACGGCCTTGAGCTCTCCTTCTCTCTCAACAAGATAGTTGCATGAGATATTGGCTCTCATGCAAGCCGGAAAGATAGTAGCTGTGAATCTTCCAGCATCCGATTCGAGCACAAACCCTTCTCTGTCCTTCTCTTTAAACACCGAGATATCGCCGAAATGGATCCCGTCAGCATTCATATCAAAGCCGGCGCTGTCAATTACGACACCTTTTCCGTTAAAAGCGCGCGGTATGACAGACGCCATTTCCTCACCGTCTGTATCAAGAACTCTTGCCTCGAAAGGATGATATGAACTCCGGACTTCAAGGACATCATTGCCCTCTCTGTCTCTGAAGAATCCTTCTGTCGAATTATGATAATAGAACTCTGAGACATCCAGTCTGTCCGGGATCTCCGGATGCCCTCCGGCAGCCATTTCCTCTATCATTTCTGTCAGATGCCTGATCAGCATGACTGACGCCAGCTTAAGGCCGGCGAATTTCGCATAGTGTTCAGGAGTTACCTCAGTCTCTTTCGGATCAATAAACCCGGAAAAACGGTATTCATCTTCCTGCTTCCGGATTATGTTGTCTACAAGAGTAATATGCTTGATATCCAGGTTTCCTCTTTTACGCGATATGATAACGCAGTCTTTGTAGGCACTCGGGCCGAAGACGATACTGTCGCCTTCAAAGCCCTTGTGCTCTGCTATCCACGGTTTCCCCAGAGGTGTCTGCATATCGCGGAACTGACTGTACAGATCAGCTACCGGGATGTCAGTTTTGACGATCTTCTCGTAAAGGCTCCTGTCATTGAACTTGCCGAAGCCCCTGTTCCAGAATATTACGAAAGCCAGCAGGAGGATGATCCCTCCCATAATGAATCTGCCGACAGACATCGCCAGCAGCGCCGTTATGACCGTGAGCACCCCAATGAGTGTCACCATTCTGTCCTGCTTCATCTATGCCCCCAGAACAGCTTCTACACTTCTGCGGATCTCGGCAAGATTATCTGCTGCCTTTTCAGCTGTATCTCCGGAAGCCATGACATATGTTTTGATCTTAGGCTCTGTTCCGGAAGGTCTGATCGCTACAGCGCAGCCGTCCTCGAGATCGTAGAAGAGTACATTGCTCTTAGTGAATCCTGGTACGCCTGCCTGATAGTCCTTGATGCCTACGATATCAAGTCCGAGGTCAGATGGCTGATCAGATCTGATACGTGCCATGACAGCATCCATTCTCTCCTTGGCATCATATCCGCCGAATACTGTAGATTCCGTTTTCTCGATATAGTATCCGTATTTCTTATAAAGTGCCTGCAGTCCTTCATAGACTGACATTCCCTTAGCCTTATAGTAGCATCCGACTTCTGCCATCATCATAGCAGCGAACACAGCATCCTTGTCTCTAGCGTATGTTCCGCCGAGGAATCCGATGCTTTCTTCGAATCCGAATATGAAGCTGTATTCTCCTGTCTCATGATACTGATTGATCTTCTCTCCTATGAATTTGAATCCTGTAAGAACCTCGAACATTTTTACATCATTCATTTCGCAGATCTTGTTGGCCATAACAGTCGATACGATCGACTTGCACGCGAAAGGATTAGCAGGCATTGTGCCTTCTTCTTTTCTTGCCGTAATGATGTAATCGAGCATCAGGCATGCGATCTGATTGCCTGAGAGGACTTTGTACTCATCTCCGCTCTTGACGACTGCTCCGCATCTGTCGCTGTCAGGGTCTACACCGATGACCAGCTCTGCACCGTTCTTCTTAGCATATTCGATCGCAAGGGCAAAACCTTCAGTATTCTCAGGATTAGGAGACTTGACTGTCGGGAAGTTGCCGTCCGGGACCATCTGCTCTTCAACCGGGATGATAGCTCCGTAACCCTGTCTTCTGAGGATCTCAGGGACAAGCCTGTATCCTGCGCCGTGGAACGGAGTGAATACGATTTTCATCTCTTTTGCGACCTGATCTATGTATTTTCTGGTGATGGATGTCTCCATTACCTTTGCAAGATAGACTTCATCCATCTCTTCTCCCAGCATCTCGATCAGTCCTTCCTCGAGTGCCTTGTCAAAATCCATTGTCTTGACATCCTTAAAAATATCGATCTTGGCGATTTCTGCCGAAACCACATCAGCATGTTCAGGTCCGAGCTGAGCTCCGTCAGCCCAGTAAGCCTTATAACCGTTGTATTCTTTCGGGTTGTGACTTGCCGTAATATTGATACCTGCAAGTGAACCGGTCTCTCTTACTGCAAAAGAAAGCTCAGGTGTAGGTCTGAGAGCATCAAACAGATATGACTTTATGCCGTTTGCAGCAAGTACCGAAGCCGCTTCTCTGGCAAACAGTGCGGAATTGTTTCTCGAGTCATATGCTATTGCTACTCCGTTTCCTTCTTCAGAGTCTCCGCCTATCTGTCCGCCTTTTTCTATAACCAGATTAGCCAGACCCTGTGTAGCATATCTGACAGTATATACGTTCATATTCGCGATACCGGCTTTCATGATGCCTCTGAGTCCGGCCGTACCGAATGTAAGCATCGCCTTGAATCTGCCCTCGATTTCTTCCGGGTTATCCGCTATGCTCCTTAGTTCCTCTTTCGTGCTGCTGTCAACTACATCTGATTCCAGCCAGTAATTGTACTCTTCCATGAATGATCTCATTCCGTACCTCTCCCTTCTTTATTTCATGAATTAACTAACGTTTTCAAATTGTGAGTTATACAGTTCTGCGTAGAACCCTCCTTTCGCAAGGAGTTCTTCATGTCTTCCCTGTTCAACTATATCTCCGTGATCCATTACCAGGATCAGATCAGCATTTCTTATTGTAGACAGTCTGTGGGCTATGATAAAGCTCGTCCGGTCTTTCGTCAGAGCATCCATAGCTTTCTGTATCTCCACTTCTGTCCTTGTATCTACAGATGATGTCGCCTCATCAAGGATGAGGAGCTTCTTGTCGGCAAGTATCGCTCTTGCTATAGTCAGAAGCTGCCTCTGGCCCTCAGATATATTAGTCGCGTCCTCATTGAGTACCATCCTGTATCCGCCCGGAAGTGTTCTTATAAAATGATGCGCCTTCGCCGCCTTAGCAGCTGCGATGATCTCCTCATTGGTCGCATCCTCCCTGCCGTACTGGATGTTTTCTTTGATCGTGCCTCTGAAAAGCCATGTATCCTGAAGCACCATAGCGAAGTTCTCTCTGTGAGCCCTTCTTGTCACTTCTCTTATATCTCTTCCGTCTACCCTGATCGCTCCGCTGTCTACATCATAGAATCTCATCAGGAGCTTGACCATCGTTGTCTTTCCGGCGCCTGTAGGTCCGACGATAGCGACCTTCTGTCCCGGCTCAACTCTGGCGCTGAAATCATGTATTACGGTCTGGCCCGGCTCATATCCGAAAGATACATGATCGAATTCGACTCCGCCCTGTATCTTCCCCGTATCCTCAGATGCATCCGGGCTGTCTGTTTCCTCATCCTCCCTGAGGAATTCGAAGACTCTCTCCGCCGCAGCCGCCATAGACTGCACCTGATTCATGATCTGCGCGATCTCCTGTATAGGCTGTCCGATGTTTTTTACATACTGGACAAAAGCCTGAATATCTCCTACGCCGATCGCTCCGCGCACGCAGAGAATACCGCCGGATATCGCGACCCCGGCATATCCGAGATTGCTCACGATCCTCATCAGGGGTCTCATCATTCCGGAGAAGAACTGTGACTTCCATGCGGATTCGTAAAGCTTTTCATTAGCCTTCCCGAACTCCTCTGTCATCTCAGCCTCACGGTTGAATGCTTTGATCACAAGATGGCCTGAAAAATTCTCCTCTACCTGACCGTCTATTATCCCGAGGTACTGCTGCTGAGCGGCAAAAAAAGGCTGTGATATTCTGATCAGCAGGCCCATCACCAGTGCAGAAAGCGGTATGACAAGCAGTGCGACCAATGTCATCGTTACATTGATAGTCAGCATCACGACAACGATACCGACCATACTCACGATAGCCCATATGAAATTTGAGATGCTCTGACTCAGTGCCTGGCCGAGAGTATCGACATCATTGGTGATCCTTGACAGAATCTCACCCGTCTGAGTCTTCTCAAAGTACCCTACAGGCATCCTGCTGATCTTCTCAGAGATATCACGTCTCATTCTGTAGACGATCTTCTGAGTAATATTAGTCATTACAAATGCCTGCAGCCACTGTGCCACCGCGCCTATCGCGTACAGCATCAGGGTGATCATCAGAGTCTTGCCGACTGCCGCAAAATCAACGCCTCCGGTACCGTTAAGTCTTGCGGCCGCTCCCTGAGCAAGAAGAGTCGTCGCGTGCCCCATGACCTTGGGGCCGAGAGTTTCAAAGATCGTCGCAAGCGCGGAGATAAGGATGACGAAGACTACAGCAAGCTTATAGCCGCCCATGTAGCTCAGAGTATCCTTTACTGCCCTGCGGAAGTCCTGAGGCTTTTCTCCCGGTGCAAGTATCGCGCTCGGACCGCCCCTTCTCTGTCTTCTGCGCTGTCCGTTCTGCCGGAGGTTGTCATTGTTCTCTGCCATATCAGACTGCCTCCAGTTCGCGTTCAGACAGCTGTGACATCGCGATCTCGCGATATACACTGCACGTCTTCATCAGTTCTCCGTGTGTACCTTTTCCCGCTATTCTCCCTTCATCCAGAACAATTATCTGTTCTGCGTTCAGGATAGTACCTACTCTCTGCGCAACGATTATCCTGACTGTATCTGATATCCTTCCTGCAAGAGCTTTTCTCAGAGCAACATCCGTTTTCATATCCAGAGCAGAAAAAGAGTCATCGAATATCATTACCGGAGGCTGCTTTATGACTGCTCTTGCGATCGCGAGTCTCTGCTTCTGACCTCCTGATACATTAGCACCGCCCTGAGATACCTCACTGTCATACTTGTCAGGCTTTTCTTCTATGAATTCTGCCGCCTGGGCTATTTCAGCCGCCAGCCGGATTTCTTCCTCTGTCGCGTCTTCTTTGCCCCAGCGGATGTTCTCAGCTATCGTACCGGAAAACAGAATGCCCTTCTGAGGCACATAGCCGATCGCGTCTCTGAGAGAGCTCAGGGTTATGTCTCTGACATCCCTGCCGCCGAGTGTGACTCTGCCGGAAGTAACATCGAAGAATCTCGGTATCAGGCTGATCAGTGTTGTCTTGCCGCAGCCTGTTGAACCAATGATAGCTGTAGTCTCTCCCGGTTTTGCCTCAAAGCTTATATCCGTAAGAACATTTTCCTCTGCATCAGGATACCTGAAAGACACATTTTCGAATCTCACAGTTCCGTCCGGTAAATCCGCATCCAGTGGAGCAGCATTTTCCAGATCGCGGACAGATGATTCTGTGTTGATGACCTCAAAGATTCTGTCAGCAGCGATTCCTGCTCTCGGAAGGAATATTGCCATACTGGCGATCATGAGGAAGGAGAACACGATCTCCATGGAATATGCGATAAATGCTGTCATGGTGCCGACCTGAAGCTGGCCGGTGTCGATCCTGCCTGCAGCTACCCATGTTATCCAGATGCTGAGCCCGTACATTATGATCATCAGTATCGGCGTCATGGATATCATCGTCCTGTTAACGAATAGCTGATTACGGTAAAGATTGGAATTCGCTTTATCAAAGCGTTTCTCTTCTGTTGATTCTCTTCCGAAGGCTCTGATCACCTGGATACCGGTCAGTATTTCTCTTGAAACAGCATTAAGGGCATCGACGAGTGTCTGCATGATACGGAACTTCGGCATTGCAACAACGAACAGGAGCAGCACCATAAGAAGTATTGCTATCACTCCTGTAACTATGACGAAATTCATATGTGCATGGGTCTGCCAGACCTTGATGATCGACCATGTGCAGATGCATGGCGCAAACAGCATCATCCGGAGCATCATAGTAGTTGTCATCTGCACCTGCTGAATATCATTCGTGGCGCGTGTGATGAGAGATGATGTCTGGAACCGGTTGATCTCAGCACTGGAAAAACTCATTACATTGCCGAACAGTCTTGATCTCAGATCCCGCCCGATACTCGCGCCTACTCTGGCGGCAAAGAATGATATGCCTGTAGTGAAAACAAGTACGATCATGGACATGAGCAGCATCATTCCGCCGCATCGCCACATATACCTGTTCTGTATCTTCAGCATGTCGAGCCCGGCATCTTCATCACATCCGGCAGCGTATGCAGCCGCCATTGCCCTCAGGCTGTGGTCATTATCCGTGACGTCCTGATCTATGCTCTCGCCTATTTTGTCAGCGTATCGGTACGCAAGAGGCCTGGTAAAAAGCTCGTCATATTCTGCCAGTGCATCTTTACTGAGATCTGTACGCTTCATGACCTCTCCCGACGCAGCGTACAGTGACTCCCATTCCTCTTTCTGTTCAGAAGACATATATTGCTCAGCATTGATCATTTCCTGCCGGGTAACTGCTTCAGGCAGCACATGTTCCACTCCGTGATTCATGATACCGATGTCTATGATATTCTGCGTATACATCGGGAGATTCATCTCACAGAAAGCCTGTCCTGCCATCAGAAGCAGGACAAGCAGTGCTGTCATTTTATGAGGTATAAGTGTTCTGAACAGATTTTTCATCAGCAGCCAGCCCGGATACCCTTCTGCGTATGGTCAGCGCAAGCTGCCATTATCTGTTGTACAGCCGGTTGCGTCCGGTATCGGATTGTCCTGCTGTCATCATTACTTTCTCTATGTCTTCTATGCATGTGACTTCTATCACATTTTCCCGGTCTCTGCGCCCGAAGAATTCCTCCTCCGCCATGCGGTCCATGAATCTGAAAAAATGATCATAATATCCATTGATGTTATAGATCATTACGGGACGTTTCCTGTCTCCGAGCAGACCAAGTCTTGTGAGACTCATCACCTCACTGATCTCGTCAAGAGTGCCTGTCCCGCCCGGAAGAGCTATGAACGCATCACCCTCTTCGATCATGACAGCTCTGCGCTCTGTCAGGTCTGCTGTTATCCTGAGTTCCGTCAGTTCTTCATGTATCTCCTCTGCAAGGATGAAGAAGTCAGGGGTGACTCCGAGCACTTCCCCTCCGCCCTGAAGAACTGCGTTGGAAACAATGCCCATCATACCGACATCACCCGCTCCGTATACCAGTCTGTAGCCTTTTTCAGCCATCCAGCTTCCAAGCTCACGGGCTCTTTCAGCAAATTCAGGATCTTTTCCCAGATTCGCACCGCAGTAAACAGTTATATTCATCTTCTATATTCCCACTGAGGTTTCCAGCATCTTAGAGACAACTGTATCATCGTGATCTTCTTTGTTCCATTCCGGATCGTAGAACAGATTGAGCCTCAGAACGTTGGAGATTTCTCTCAGAAGCTTGCATCCGGCAATGCTGTTGCCCTGAGCGTCAAGCGCCGGCCCGAATACTCCTATACCAGCTCTCTTGTCTGATACAGAAAGAAGTCCGCCGCCTACACCGGACTTGGTCGGTATACCTACCTTGATGGCGAATGTTCCGGATCCGTCGTACATTCCGCATGTCAGCATAAGAGTTTTTGCGATACGTGCCGTCTGTGAAGACATGAATCTCTTTCCTGTCTTGATGCAGACTCCGTCATTTGCGAGCTTCTTGCCGAGTGCCGCAAGGGACTCCGCAGTAACATTGAGCGAGCACATCTTAGTGTAGAACTTGAGAGTGTCTTCAACATCCGTAGTGATAACGCCCTTACTCTCAAGGAGATATGCTATAGAACGGTTCCTTGAGCACGTCTTCATCTCTGAGTCAAAGACTCTCTGATTGAGTGTGATGTCAGGATCTGAACAGATCTCTCTTGTATATCTCAGCATATCCTGGAATGATACCTCCGGCAGCAGAAGACCGCAGATCGCAAGAGCGCCGGAATTGATCAGCGGGTTGTATGGTTTGGAATCATTGACATCCAGTTCTACCAGAGAGTCAAAAGCTTCGCCTGAAGGTTCAGCTCCGACCTTTTTGAACACTTTCTTGAGTCCGCACACTTCCAGCGCCACTATCAGCATCAGCACCTTGGATACGGACTGCATAGTGAATCTGGTGTCATAATCGCCAAGGCAGATCTTGTCTCCTTTGATCGGATATACACATATTCCGAGCTGGTGCGGATCCGCTTTGCCCAGTTCCGGTATGTACGTGGCAACCGCTCCTTTAGGTATCTCTTCTCTGGCCAGATCCATGGCCTTCTGAATGATACTGGTAGACTTCTCTGTATCCATCAGCTGGTAATGCATGTCTATGGTATTTTTGGTTCCTTCATTAGCAATCTTATCTGGCATATTATCTCCTCCCTAAGGATATTGTCGTTTCAGGACATTACTATAGTTATATTATTATACAATAAAACCCGGCATATTCCAAAGGCGGTTCATTCCGATTATCCCCCCTGCAGGGTTTTTTTCATCCGCCTGTTCTGTTAAAATAATTGCAGTTTCAGATACCGGAGGCATCAATGGCAGCATCAAACGATCACGAAAAAACGCACGGTCACGGACATACACATGATCATCAGCATTTCCATGAGCATTCTCACACCGATGAGAACGGGAATGTATATACTCACACTCATACACACATTGACGGTGAGCATCATCACGATCACGGGCATATACACTCTGAGGAACATACTCGAAGAGTGCTGAACCGCATGTCGCGTATCATAGGTCATATGGAGTCTACGCGCAGAATGGTCGAGAACGGCCGCGACTGTTCTGAAGTTCTGATCCAGCTTTCTGCCATCGAATCAGCTATTAATTCAGTCAGCAGAGTGATCCTCAAAGAGCACCTGTCCACATGTGTGATAGATGCTGTCAGGCGTGATGATATTGAAGCTATAGAAGAGCTGAACCGCGCTATCGACAAGTTCATCAAGTAACCCGGTTCACACAAAAACAGGGCGGATCTGATAGATCCGTCCTGTTTCTTTTGCTGTCAGATCAGTAATTCTCTGCGTTGACCTCGAAATATGCCTGTGGATGAGCGCATACAGGGCACATCTGAGGAGCTTTGGTTCCGACCACTATATGTCCGCAGTTACGGCATTCCCACACCTTGACTTCACTCTTCTCGAATACTTCCTGAGCTTCGACATTGTGGAGCAGCGCGCGGTAACGTTCTTCGTGATGTTTTTCAATTGCAGCTACCATACGGAATTTTGCCGCAAGGGCTTTGAATCCTTCTTCTTCAGCAGTCTTGGCAAAGCCTTCATACATATCAGTCCATTCGTAGTTTTCACCCTCTGCCGCAGCGAGAAGATTCTCAGCAGTAGTTCCTATACCGTCAAGCTCTTTGAACCACATTTTCGCGTGTTCCTTCTCATTGTCTGCCGTTTTCAGGAACAGAGCAGCGATCTGCTCAAACCCCTCTTTCTTGGCCTTGGACGCGTAATATGTGTATTTGTTCCTTGCCTGAGACTCTCCTGCGAAAGCTGCCAGCAGGTTCTCATATGTTTTCGTTCCTTCGTATTTGTTAGCCATTTTACCCTCCTTGGAATACGATGATCAGAGCGCCGCCTCTTCATAAAGGCGGCGCTTTCGATACTTTGTTACTTGTACAGAGCAGCAAGCTCTTCAGCCAGCGCTTCGATCTGTGCTCTGCTCTCGTCATTCAATGCTGAGACGATCCTTACTCCGTTATCTGCGTATGTAAGGTTCTTGCATCCTTCGAGCATTCCCTTCATTGTCTTGGTTGCCTGCGGAGCCCAGGAGCCGTTTTCGACGAAAGCAACGGTCCTCTTCTGATAGTTCCTCTCTGTCAGATGATTGATGTACTCCTTCATGAACGGGAAGATATCATTATTGAATGTTGTGGTCGCGAACACCTGAGCATCATATCTGAATCCATCTTCAACGCATTCAGCAATATCGCTTCTTGCCAGATCATTGACAACTACTTCAGGCACCCCTTTCTCCTCAAGCTTTGCCGCCAGAAGCTCAACAGCTTTCTTTGTATTGCCATACACAGACGTATAAGAGATAACAACGCCTCTGGACTCTGCCGCGTATGAAGACCAGGTATTGTACAGGCCGAGATAGTATCCGAGATCCTTGTCAAGCACAGGTCCGTGGAGCGGGCATATGATCTGGATATCAAGGCCCGCAGCTTTCTTGAGAACAGCCTGTACCTGCATTCCGTACTTGCCCACGATACCGAAATAGTAACGTCTTGCCTCGCACGCCCAGTCATCAGGATCTGCCAGGTCATGAGCACCGAACTTTCCGAATCCGTCTGCGCTGAACAGGACCTTGTAAGTGCTGTCATAAGTCATGATGACTTCCGGCCAGTGTACCATAGGAGCAGCGACGAAGTTGAGCACGTGGCTTCCAAGTTCAAGCGTGTCTCCCTCTTTGACAGGGATCCTTCTCTCAGCAAACTCTTCGCCTTCGTAGAAATTCCTCATCATGCCGAATGCTTTCACTGAACTTACGATCGTAGCTGCCGGGAATGCCTCCATAAAATCTCTGATGCTGCCGGAATGATCAGGTTCCATGTGCTGAACGACGAGATAGTCAGGTGTCCTCTCTCCGAGAGCTGCCTTGGTATTGCCTATCCACTCTTCAGTGAAGTGGGCGTCTACAGTATCCATGATGGCGACTTTTTCGTCATTGATAAGATATGAGTTGTAAGCCATTCCTTCAGGAACGATGTAATGTCCTTCAAAAAGATCTACGTCATGATCGTTGACGCCTACGAAGATAATGTCTTTTGTGATTTCCATATATACGCTTCTCCTTTTTTCGATTATTCTGCTTTCCAGAGTGAATGAAGATTGCAGTAAGCATATACAGCTTCTACCTCATCGCCTTCGCAGATAGCGAATTCAACTTTAGGTGCATCGCCCGGCTTGAGAGCTTTTCTCTGATTGCCCTGCTTTGTCTTAAGCGACACCCACTCGATATAGTGTACATCAACCATTGGATGTTCTACTGCGCCTACAGTTACATATACCTTGTTGTCCTTTACCTCGAATGCCGGAACGTGCTTTTCAACAGCAGCATCGGTAGTTCCCGCGATGATCTCTTCCATCGGTTCTCCGCAGCAGATGATAGGAACTCCTGTCTCCTTAACGATCGCAACCATCTGGCCGCAGTGCTTGCATTTATAAAATTTCATATCCATAAATCATTCCTCCCTGAACTATCAGTATAATAAAGTATTAGCCAATAATTGCATGCCGGATAAATAAAGTCCTGTTTCAAATTGCATCTGTATTCTAACATATGCCGCTGACTATGTCATGGTGAATATGTAAAGCTTGTAAATCAGATGCTAAAAAAGATACAATAATCAGGAACCCCGGTCATAGCGGGTCACCCCGTAATTCAGGAGACTGAGCAACATGAAATACTACGACAGAAAGATCAATTATTACGAAACTGATCAGATGGGCATAGTCCATCATTCCAATTACATCAGATATTTTGAAGAGGCAAGATGCTCTTTTATGGAGCAGGCAGGCTATCCTTACGCAAGGCTCGAAGAAGAAGAAATCATGAGTCCCACTCTTGCTGTTTCCTGCAGATATATGCATGCTGTAAGGTACGGAGACACCATCAGAGTCGCGGTGAGAATGGTTAAGCTGACACGTCTGAAATGCGCTTTTACATATGAGATCACAGATTCCCGGACCGGTGAGATACGCGCAAAAGGCACGTCAGAGCATGGCTTCATCAGCAGAGACGGAAAACCTGTAGTATTGCCTAAGGAGAAGCCTCAATTCTATGCGGCATGTCAGGCACAGTATGAACCGGAGGAATGATATGAACAGTGTAGGATGCAGATATACAAGAGAGCTTATCATCCTGCCGAGTATGTGTGACAGCAATTCCTGTCTGAGCATACCGGCCGCTTTTGATATGTTTCAGGATACGGCAACACTCCATGCTGACCATTTCGACATCGGACCGGCAGGAATGAACAGGAGAAACTATTTCTGGATAATATCCAAAACTGTAATGCATATTGACCGGAGACCGGTCATGATGGATAACGTGCAGGCAAGGACATGGATCCAGCCTGCCGACAGAGCTAAATGCGAGAGAGATTTTGCTCTGTACAGTGACGGCAGGGAGCTCCTTCACGTCAGGAGTATATGGGCTGTTGTCAGCCACGACACCGGCCGTATTGTCCCTATGGCAGGTCTCTATCCTGACGATATCGTCTTTGATGAACCTGCACCTGCAGGAACGGAATTCACTAAGATCGGGCGGGATTTTGCTGACGCTGAGTCCATAGGAATATACACCATCCGGTCGGTTGATATAGATCTCGGCGGGCACATGAACAATGTCAATTATATCAGGGCAATGCTCGGGTGTTTTGACAGCGGTCAGATTGAATCAATGGACATTCACGACATAGAAGTCCAGTACATATCACAGAGCTATGAGGGTGAGGCTCTGGATTTCAGGATCAGGATAATGCCTGACGGCACTCGCGAGATCGGAGCAGTCAAAAAAGACGGCAAAGCCGCCTTTATTGCGAGATTGTCCTGACTGATCAGAACACTTTGCGGAGCAGATAACGCTGCTTGCCTCCGTACATTTCTCTCTGCTCAATGATCTCGAAATTAAGCACCAGGAAATTGCGGTAACTATACGGATTGTCCGGTGAGATAGAACACAGGCCTTCTCCGGCACCCATCCCGACAGCCGTTCCTATACGCAGTTTGTTGAACAGACGCTGGATACCGCGCCCCCTGAATTCAGGATCTACCATCGTAAGATCAAGGGATGCGGTCCTGCTTAGCTGTTCTCTGCTGTAATTAAGATAATTTCCGTAATTGCGCGGATTGTCAGCATCATTCGGAACGAGCACCGAGAACCCCGCGACCTTTCCTCTGCACTCTGCGATAAAGCATATGTCCTCTTTGAGCTGAGTCAGGTATTCTTCCCTTGAGGAGGTGGAATACAGGTCTTTATCCGGCAGCGCCTCCACTACCCTGTCCTGAAGAGCCATTACTTCATCAATATCCGACGGAAGAGCTTTTCTGAATTCGATTATCTCAGGCTCACCCTTTCCGTCCATGAGTTCCTGCCTGAATGGTAAAGTCATCATAGTATGTCCCTCCTTATCCAGTCCAGAAGTACCAGTCTTTTTCCCCTTTCAATAGCCGATCATTCTGCGCATACAGTTATATAGTCGTGGTGAACTGCATCCAGGAACGGACCGAATATATCCTGTGTCCTGATGCACAGACTTGAGGTGTTGATGCATGGGTGGCACCCGACATATTCAGCATTGAGGACATCTTCATCAACAAGCAGCCGGACGTTATTATCCACGTCATTGATCAGCCCCATAACACTGGCAGATCCCGGTGTCGTATCCAGGTACTTCTCCATATACTCCGGTTCCGCAAAATGCAGTCTCGAACTACCTGCCTGCTTTGAAATATCACTGCTCCTGAACACCTTATCAGACGGGATCATGAGCATATAGAACCTGGTGCGCTGCCTGTTGGCAAGGAACAGATTCTTGCAGATCCGTGCGCCAAGCACATCATCAACAGCGGCCAGCACATCCGGATGATCTGAGTCAGCAGGCTCATGATCGAGCCTGAAATACTCTATTCCAAGATCATCAAGAAAGTCATATACCCTTATCTCCTTCTCAAGTCTTCCCGAACCATCTTCAGGTCTTCCTGTATATCTGATCAGTTTATCCATATCTTCTGTATCTGTTATCAATCGCGGTTACATTTCATCTGAAAAATTTTCCCTGCTGAGCAGATAGTAGACTGCGCCTACGAGCCCTGCGTCATTGCCAAGCGATGCCGATCTGAACTCCAGATCACGCGCATAATCAGGCATGACCATCGACAGCACCTTTTCGCGCAGCGGCCTGATAAGGAGTTTTTCCTGGGCAGATACTCCTCCGCCTATCAGAACGAGCTGCGGATCGAAGACATGTACATATCCTGCGATGCCGTATGCGATCTCAGTTATCCATTCGTCAAGAACTGATTGTGCCGTCCTGTCACCTGCCTCGGCAGCGGTGAAGATTGCTCTTCCGTTATTAAGATCAGGATCCGTTTTCCGCGCGTATCTGACAAGCGCCGATGTAGACGCATATCTCTCAAAGCATCCGTCCTGCCCGCAGACACAGCAGTCTCCTCCGGCGTGAGTAGTAAAGTGGCCAAGCTCTCCGGCAAAACCATGGGCACCTTCGAGAAGTTTTCCGCCTGTTATTACTCCTCCGCCGACTCCTGTCCCAAGTGTTATCCCGAGTACGTCAGTATATCCCGCAGCGGCACCGGTCCACAGCTCGCCAAGAACTGCGCAGTTTGCGTCATTGGCAAGAGAAGCGGGGATCCCGAACTCTTAACGAAAGATGCCGCATACTTCTGAA
>JAFRLN010000054.1 GCA_017431175.1 Mogibacterium sp. | reverse complement strand
GTCATGCAGAGCGCCCATCGGCTGTGCGGAAAGGTGTCCGCCCTTGATGATGTGGTTGTTCAGGATGTATCCGAGTCTCTGCGGAGTGACTTTTCTGTTCAGTCTGTTCTTCCAGTCCATGAGAGCTGAGAACGCGCACATGTTGGACATCTGTCCGCTGATGACTCTGGTCTCAACCTCTGTGCAGCCGAAGTACTTCTTGAGCTCATCTACAGCAAGCTGCTCAGCCTCATCGATGAAGCCTGTGCCCTGATAATAGAAGATGTCCTTGTCATAGAAGGATTTTACCTTCTTGTGCTCAGCGTAACGCGCACTTGGATCGCTTGCGCAGAGCATCTGAACGGCTTTCGAAGGAGTATTCTCTGACGGGATCAGGTTGATGCACTCTTTCTGTCTCCAGAGATGATTTCTCTCTGCCTTCTTGAGGAGGTTGAATGCCTTTTCTAATCTTGGCTCATCGCCGAACTCCATCTGGCTGATCTCTGTTCCGTAGATCATCGGACGAGCGAATGGAGGAGCCATTGTCTCGAGGTGCTTCTCAACGATAACAGCTGCGACCTTCTTGCCTCTTACGTCTACTTCTACAGCATCATCAGGGAGAACATCACAGTTGATGTAGCAGAGACCGATGGATCTCTTAACGACTTCATCAGTGATCACTCTCTCAAGGCATTCGACCTCTGCAGTGTAGAAAGGAACCATTGTTCCGGATGTTAAGAAACCAACTTCTTCGCCATCCTTAAATACCTTCATTCCCTTACGGAGTACGCCTCTGCCTGTGAGTGCGATCGGCATAACTCTTCTTGGGAGAACGTCGCTCATGCTGTAGTCTCTGTTCTGTACCTTATCAAACGCAGCTTTCTGCTTAGCAAGCTCTTCGCGGCCGATGTAGTCGCCCTTGCGGTCTGAGAAGGATACAGCGAACTTAGCCAGGGATACTGCGAAGATCGGCATCGGGATGTCATCAGGTCCAGGTTCTTCGCCCGGTTCATAGTACATTTCATGTCCGTAGAGAGGCATTCCTGCTTCGAGTCTCAGAGTGTCACGGGCACCGAGAGCAGCAGGCTTTGCGCCGAGCTCTTCCATTCTCTTCCAGAACCACTCAGCATCCTCGCTCTTAACGAATACTTCGTATCCGAGAGGCTCACCGGTGTATCCAGTCTTAGCAACATATGCCTCGTGTCCTTCAAGATCTACATGATTGAGGGCATTCTTCCAAGGCTCTGTAACAGCAGCGCCGCCTGTGAGGACCATCATGAGCTCTTTGCTCTTAGGACCCTGAACAGCGATGGAAGCCCAGTCAGGAGTGATATTCGTAAGAGTGCAGTCAAAGTCCTTGATCACTTCGTTGAGGTGTACAAGGTCCTTATCTGTGTTGCCTGCATTGACGATCAGCAGATAACGGTCTTCGGAGAAGCGGTAGAGGTAAGCATCGTCGATAGCCTCGCCCTTCTCGTTAGGAATGATGCAGTACTGAGCCTTGTTGATATCAAGGGCTTCAACGTTGCTGGTCAGCACGTGCTGAAGGAATTTAACCATATCCGGACCTTCTACGATAAGTCTTCCCATGTGGGATACATCGAAGATGGAGCAGAAATGTCTTGTGTAAAGGTGTTCTTCAATGATTCCCTGCGGATACTGGATCGGCATCTCCCAGCCTCCGAAGTCAACCATCTTTCCGCCTTCAGCAACATGTACGTCATAGAGCTGTGTACGTTTAAGTTCTGCCATTGTTTCTTTCTCCTTACTTTAATAGAACAACAGGGGTGATAATAAAAAATAACCAAAACAAAGCACAATAAGTCTGCTGACTTACTATGCCTCCGTCATTACCTGAGAGATTCCCCCGGATCATATAATATATCTCTGATCTGAGGTTGCCCCTTTGGTGTGCGCCCGCATGTCGCACTCTCCGAAGTATCGTCCTGATCCGATCCTTTTGCCTGAGAGTTTTCGCATTCACCTTCGGCTCCGGCAAGCCGGTATCTCTCGGATCATTCAACCGATATCGTTTTTATTTTGTGCTAAAATTATATCATTCGTGTGCAAGTACGGTCAAGAATCGGAGACGCTCCGCCGCAGTGATTGTCGGCTTTTTTATCAGATATGACACATCACCCGCAGCAGCCCGCGTCCGGTCAGGCGGCAGACTTATTATTGTATTGACGGTAATTGTCGCAATTGTGTACAATTGACTAAATAATTACCCTGTAAGCAGATTGATATGGTCATTAGAAGGCCGCGATCCTGATACCCGGGATGTCTCCGGGCGGAAAGGTGTATGCGTATGGAACGTCAAGCAGAGAAACGACCGGTTAACCGGCTCTGGCCTGCGATGCTTATCATCCTGCAGTCGCTGTTTTACGGGTTCGGCGACCCGATCTCCAAGATCGCGTATGAGGTCACTCCTGTATATACGCTGCTGCTGGTCAGGTATTCCATCGCTTTTCTTGTGCTGGCTGTATTATTCGGCAGACGTATCCTCAATACCGTCCGCACTGTCCCGCTGCGCACCTGGCTGATCCCGGGACTCTGCATCGGAATGGCTTATCTCGTAGGCAACGTGGCTTTGTCCATGGCCGCTGCCACCTCTATCGCTTTTATCCGGTCGCTTTCCGTCGTGCTGACCCCGGCTCTGGCATTCCTCTTCTACCGCGTCCGCTTCAGATGGCAGCATATCGCGCTGCAGATCCTTGCGGTAGTAGGCCTCTATCTGCTCTGCGCTCAGGGCGGCCTTACTGGTTTCGGCGCGGGTGAAGCACTGGAAATATGCGATGCCATTCTCCGCGCTGCCGCGCTTGTGTTCAGCATGCGGTCTCTTGACGATGTCGATCCGGTCAGCCTGACTGCCCTTCAGGCAGCCTGTTCTTCCATACTGGCAGGCGCAGCGTGTTTTATGTTCGAAGGACGTCCTGATATACATTCAGTCACCCCTCTCGCGTGGGCAATCATCCTGTACCTCGCGATCACATGCACGCTTCTCGGTTTCCTCTTCCAGAACATGGCGCTTACAAGAATATCCGACCGTTCCGTTGCTCTTCTCCAGAGCACTGCGCCTGTCATGACTGCGGCTTTTTCTTTCGTCCTGCTCGGCGAGAAGCTGTCAGCGGCCGGCATAGCAGGATCTGTTATCATCCTTGTCTGTGTTATCGTATCCACACTGATCCCGTCAGAACTGAATGACTGAGATCTGTCCCGGATCTGCAACTTTTCTATTTTTCTGTTATTCTATTTCTCCATTTCCCGCACTTCCGCAAAAAACCGTTAAGAATAATCAAATTAGTTCATTGGTTCAGCCCATATGTCGCTTATAATATATATGAATGAAAAGTATGACTTTTTCTGAAAGGAGAAAACTATGAGCATCAAAGAATATGCACAGAAGATGATCGCTTCAGATCAGGTTTTTAAGGATATAGCTGAACAGACAGAGACGCTCTGGATCAACAGCAAGCTCCTGCCGTTCGATATGGTCGACGCTGTCTGCCAGCTCGTCGTGTCTGATGAAGACATCGCCGACGCAGAGGCAAGGCTGCAGAGATTCGCGCCATATATCAGGAAATGCTTCCCTGAGACCGAAGCAGATAATGGTCTGATCGAATCTCCTCTCACTGAGATCAGTTCGATGAAGGATGCGCTTGCTGAAAAGTACGATGCGGAAATACCGGGCAGGCTCCTGCTCAAGATGGACAGCCACCTGCCTATAGCAGGCTCGGTCAAGGCCAGAGGCGGCATCTATGAAGTTCTCAAGCACGCTGAAGACCTGGCACTCGAGGCGGGCATGATCACAGAAGATGATAATTACGAGAGATTCGCTGACGATGATTTCAAAGAATTCTTCGGCCAGTATACTGTTCAGGTCGGTTCTACCGGCAATCTCGGACTCTCGATCGGTATCATGAGTGCTTTCCTCGGATTCAAGGTAAAAGTCCATATGTCCGCAGACGCCAGACAGTGGAAGAAAGACATGCTCCGCAGCAAGGGCGTCGATGTCGTAGAATATGAAGACGACTATTCGAAGGCAGTCATGGAAGGACGCAGACTTTCTGATATGGATCCGTCCAGCTACTTCGTAGATGACGAATACTCCCTGCCTCTCTTCCTCGGCTACGCGGTCGCGGCGAAGAGAATGATCCCTCAGTTCGAGGCTCTTAAAGTAACGGTAGATGAGGATCATCCTCTGATCGTATATATACCTTGCGGTGTCGGCGGCGCTCCGGGCGGTGTCTGCTACGGACTCAAGCGTCTGTACGGCGACAATGTCCATGTATTCTTCTGCGAGCCGACGCTGTTCCCTTCGATGCTGATCGGTATGGCTTCGGATCGCTTCAACGACAGCAACGTCGGTGATTTTGGCCTTACAGGCATGTCAGCCGCAGACGGTCTCGCGTGCGCAAGTCCATCCGGTCTTGTCGCAAGGCTGTGCCGCAATCTGCTTGCAGGCGATTTCACAGTAAGAGACGCGATCCTCTTCGATTACATGAGGATGCTCAAGGAGACTGAGGACATCTTCATCGAGCCATCCAGCTGCGCGGCATTCACCGCTCCTGTCAACTTCCTTAAGTATGAGGCGGGCCGTGAATACCTGGAGAAACACGGACTCACCGGTGAGAAGCTGGCGAATTCTACCCAGGTATGCTGGGCGACCGGCGGCAGGCTCGTTCCGGACGAGATCTGGGACAAGTACATGAATACATATCTTGACTGATCAGACAGAACAGATAACAAAGAGCAGCAGAGAGAGTTTCTCTGCTGCTCTTTAATTTTGTCTGTAAATCCTACCTCCTGATCAGTCTCTCTTCAGTGGCTACTGCGTCTACCGGAAAATCATATTCTCCCAGTGGTATTTCCTCCGAGCGCTGAGTCTCAAAAGCGGCCGCTATGATCCTCGCTCTGACGCATTTCGGCAGATATCTGTCGTAGAACCCTCCGCCCATGCCAAGCCGTCCGCATCGTTCATCGAAAGAAGAACATGGAGCTATGACGAGGTCGATATCTGCGGGATCTGTTGCCGTTCCCTTCTCCGCAACAGGTTCCATTATCCCCATGTATCCGCTGTCCGTCCAGGCATCATCTCCTGCTCCAGGCTCGACTGCCAGCATCTCTGTCTGGCTGACGCAAAGCGGATAAATGAGCCTCTTGCCATCGGAAGCCGCCTGTTTCTCGAGCTCGTCGAGCCGTACTTCTCCCCTGACCCATTTGTACACGAAGACGGTTGACGCTTCTGCGTATTCAGGCGTCCTGACGATCCTTCCGCATATATCCGCGGAGAATCTGATCCGGTCTTCTTCAGAAAGGGCCTCTCTGGCTCTGATCTTTTCTTTCCTCAGTTCCTTCTTATTTGCCTTAAGATCCATTTTCCTGTCCTTCCGCAGCGGAACTATTTTACCACTATGATTCTATCAGCAGATCACTGCCTGAATAATGATCAATACTGACTGTTTTTTTCACAATTATGATCTTATGATCAGGGCAGGATGCGCGCGGCAGAAACCACTGCGCCCTTATCTGCGATCCGGGAGATCCTGACCGGAAACGTCCCGGCGTTGCGTTCATGATCACTGCTTCCTGTAGCATTGATCATATACCGGTTATCCTCCGTGACTATGCCTGCATGTGAAATAGCCATCCAGGCTCCGTACTTCCGGTATTCTTCAATAACGGACGGACCGGCTTCGAAGAAGACAAGGTCTCCCGCCTTAAGATCCTCTCCGGAATACAGGTCCCGTTCCAGGTGCTTCTCCCTGCAGTATCTGGCAAGGCCATATGACCGCCGTATGTTGTTCGCCCGCTCCGAATATGCGTCGAAGACCTGTCTTACAGTCGGGTGTCTCTGCGCATTATGATCCGAGCCGCTCAGATACCATCCGCATCTCATATCAAAGAAGCCCTCTATGTCTTCTGTGACATATGGGCTCTTATCATACGGTACTCCCTGCAGCGCAAGGTGCACCAGAGTCGAGCAGTCTATCCTGCCGCGCCTGTCATGTTCAGTATCAAACAGCTCGCCGCCCTGCAGGAACGTGTTGCCCCGGTAAGAATAGATCAGCTTTGATCTGTTTTCAAAATATGTATACGCAGTTTCTAAAATGCTGTTCATACCGTCTGTTATTTGCCGAGACAGAACTTGCTGAACACGGTATCGATGACTTCTTCCCCGGCTTCCTCTCCTATGATGCTGCCGAGATCGTCATAGGCATAATGGGCAGACAGCTCGGCTACTTCCAGAGGCTCTCCGCTCTGCAGGAGGCCTATCGATTCGTCTATATTGCGCGCAGCTCTGCGCAGAAGACCGGCGTGCCTCTCGTTGGTAATGATGTTCATCTCTTTGACATCGATATTCATCAGTCCGTGCATCCTGCCTACTGCTTCCGCGACCTGGTGTGCCGCGGATACGGCTCCGCCGCCCATGAGGGACGTCCTTATAACAGTCGCTCCCGGGAGCTTATCCTGCACATCCTCCTCATTGACCGTCTGCCCGAGATCATCCTTATTGATGATGACGAGCAGATGCTCTGTGTTCATGTCTTTGATGTAGCCAAGAGCCTTGTCGTCCTCGTCATCGAGGTCACGGCTTCCGTCGAGCATCAGGATCACAAGATCCGCTGAAGCGATCGCTTTCTCGGTCCGCTCAATACCGATCTTCTCTACCTTATCCTCCGTCTCCCTGAGGCCGGCAGTATCGACAAGAACGATCGGTATGCCATTGATGTTCGCAGTCTCTTCGACCGTGTCTCTTGTAGTGCCCGGTATGTCTGTGACGATCACGCGGCCTTCGCCCAGTATAGCGTTCATCAGAGAACTTTTGCCCGCGTTAGGCTTTCCGATGATAACTGCGCGCACACCTTCTCTGGCGATCCGGCCTATCCTGGCTGTGTCCAGCAACTCCTCTATATCCGACTTCACCCCGCGGAGCTCGCTGATCAGACTGCCCGCGCTGTTATCTCCGGTATTCTCTTCATCCTCGTCAGGGTAGTCGATGCTGACTGCCATCTGCGCGAGGATGTCAAGAAGTGTTGTCCTGATCTCCCTGACCGTCTGTCCGAGACGCCCCTCCCGCTGACTCTCCGCGATCCCGAGCGTCAGGTCGGTCTTCGCTTTGATGATATCTATGACAGCCTCTGCCTGGGACAGATCCATCTTGCCGTTGAGAAAAGCAAGCTTGGTGAATTCACCCGGCTCTGCCATTCTGATCCCGTCAGCACCGGACTCAAGCACGGCGCGGAGGATGCTGCGCAGCGCGACATTGCTGCCGTGAGCCTGGATCTCCAGGACATCCTCGCCGGTATAAGTGTTCGGTCCTTTCATATATATAAAAATCGCCTGATCTATGATATCGCTGCCGGGATCCGCGCTGTCATACACGACGCGGCTCAGATAGGCGTGACGCGGCTCGGGATCCCCCGGGTCCCGCGCCATGAGTTTCTTCATTATATACAGGCTGGCCGGACCGCTGATCCTGACTATGCCTATCCCAGCTTCACCGGGAGCGGTCGATATCGCTGTAATCGTTTCGGCCATACTAGTTCTCCTTCTTTTCGAATACTTCAATGCTCTTGTCGAGAATTCCGTTCATGTGCGCGATCGCCGTGCCGTAGTTCGTGATCGGTACGCCGGCGTCATGAGCGCACTTGATCCGGTATTTCATCTCCCGCTCGTTGAGCATACATCCGCCGCAGTGGACGATCATATCGTACTGATCGAAGTCATCCGGGAACTCAGTGCCGCTCGTGAACACGAATTCAAGATTTTTGCCCGTGTATTCTCTGATCCACCTCGGGATCTTCACGGTGCCGATATCCTCGCAGGTCCTGTGATGTGTGCAGCCTTCAGATATCAGAACGGTGTCTCCGTCCCGGAGACCGTCGAGCGCGTGAGCTCCCTCTACGAGATCCCAGAGTTCTCCCTTGTAGCGGGCGAACAGAACGGAGAACGATGTGAATTGTACATCTGCAGGGGTCTCGGCTGCGACGCGCCGGAAGACCTGGCTGTCTGTGATTACCAGTTTCGGTCTCTTGCCAAGTGAATTGAAGATCTCCTTATATCCGTTCTCTTTGACTACGACTGCCGACGCGTCCGCATCGAGAATGTCACGGATCGTCTGCTGCTGAGGCAGGATCAGCCTGCCCTTAGGTGCTGCTTTGTCGATCGGTACGACCAGGACGACAAGATCATCCGGTTCGATCAGATCGGCTACTATGCGGTGATCGGGATCCTCTTCCGGCGCGAGCGCCGCTATAAGGTCCTTGAGCTCGTGGATGTTCGTCATATCCGCCGCGCTGACCCACATGCTCCGCAGCTCTTCTCCGCTGGTTCCGGTCTCCGCCAGCCTTTGCTTAAGGGATGTCTCGACAGTATCCCTGTCATCCGCAAGATCGCTCTTGTTGAATACGATCACATACGGAATCTTCTTATCCAGAATACGACGCAGGATCCTCAGATCCTCATCTGTAAAGCCAACGCATCCGTCCACGACGAGCAGAGCGATATCGCTCTTGTTGAGCATCTGATATGCTTTCCTGACGCGAAGCTCGCCCAGGGCGCCTTCATCATCAAGGCCCGGTGTGTCTATCATGACTACCGGTCCGAGCGGCAGCAGTTCCATGGCTTTCTGGACCGGGTCTGTCGTCGTCCCCAGCACATCAGAGACGATTGCCAGGCTCTGCCCCGTCAGAGCATTGATGATGCTCGACTTGCCGGCATTGCGCTTTCCGAAAATGCCTATATGTACTCTCTCTCCCGAAGGGGTATTGTTCAGACTCATATCGATTCCTTTCTATATATAACAGACGCCGGCTTTCCTCCGCCTCTGCAGGCAGCGGGTACCTATTGGGGCCGTCGGCAGCGGGTATTGAACCACATTGCAGACGCACGCAGTTTTGTCTGTCCTGTTTATGCTCTGATTCTATTACTTCGCTCCTTCTTATGCAACGATATCCATTCAACAGCTTCCGCCGCTCTGCAGAGGCGGCACACACAAAAGCTTCTCTTGACGATATTTATCCCGCATTATATGATGAGTTGATATCAGGACTTATGAAGAGAACGCGTCCCGCCGCAGGCGGGGCTGAAGCCGCGGTCCGGCGCGGTTACGGAAGGAGCTAACGATGACGAAGGCAGACAGATATCTGGTGAATGATATACACAATATTCTCGATAACGGATACAGAGACGTGAATCCGCGCCCGAAATACGAGGACGGAACACCGGCCTATACGATCAGCGTCAACCACGTTGTACGCAAATACGACCTGTCAGCAGGTGAGTTTCCGGTCTGTACCCTGCGCCGCCAGGCATGGAAGACCGGAATCCGCGAGATATTCACGATCTATCAGAAGCCTACCAATGTTCTGTCCGAGATGGAGGAGATGGGTGTTACCTGGTGGGGCCCGTGGGATATCGGTGACGGCACCATCGGTCAGAGATACGGCGCAACGGTAAAGCGCTACGATCTGATCAACAAGCTCATCGAAGATATTAAGAAAGACCCTTACGGCCGCCGCAAGATCGTCTCCTTATGGCAGGAAGCCGATCTCAGTGAGACTCCGGGGCTGCCGCCGTGCGCTTTCCTTACGATCTGGAATGTACGCGGCGAGTACCTCGATATGGTGCTCGTCCAGAGGTCCGGCGACATGCTCACAGCTTCGGGCGCCGGCGGGATCAATGAGATCCAGTACGCGTCGCTGCTCATGATGATCGCCCGCGTCACAGGTTATGAGCCGGGCGTTTTCACGCACTTTGTCGCCAACGAGCAGATCTATGACCGTCACATGGACAACGCGCAGGAGATGCTGAGAAGAGCCGCCGAGTGCGAAGAGAACAGCAAATCAAAAGGAGACGGAAAGCCGTCTCCTGTCCCTCAGCTCGTTCTTCACAAAGAAGCAGGCTGCGAATTTACTGATATCACTCTCGATGATTTCGAGATGATCAATTATACTCCGATGACTCCTCAGCTCAGATTTGAGCTTGGCATCTGATCTTCCTGTAGGCAGGGCGCACCTCGCCTGCCATATACAATGAACCGAACGCAAGTACAGGGCGGATCCCTTTCAGGGCTCTCCTGACTGCGTCTTCCGCGTCAGCACAGACCTCTGCGCTGACGCCTTTTTGTCTGATCACTTCTGCCAGTTCATCCGCAGGCAGCGCTCTGTCACTTGCAGGTGCCAGGCACAGGCAGTGGGCAGCCAGCGGCAGTATAATATCAAGCACCGCCATGTAGTCCTTGTCTCTGAGCATGCCGATAAGAAGCGTGACTTCAGTGTCTGGCAGGTACTTCCTGACAGAAGCCGCGACAGCCTCTCCGCACTGAAGGTTGTGCCCTCCGTCGAGGATAAACAGAGGATCTCTTCCCAGCACCTCAAACCTTGCCGGCCAGCTCACATGTGCCATGCCCTCGCGAAGCGCGTCGTCAGGAATATCCCACCCTATGCTCCTCAGCGTCTCGATGACGGTAAACGCAGTCGCCGCGTTGCGTGACTGATACTCTCCTATGAGAGGGATCGTGTATTCGCGTCCGTCCCAGCTCAGCGTCTGCCCGCCAAGATCTGCGTGTTCGATTGTTATCCGTCCAAAATCAACGACTTCCAGCGGACATTCACGCTCTCTGCAGATCTCTGTGACCACGTCCATCACTTCAGGAACATTTGGGTATAAAATAACCCGCGACCCGGTCTTGATGATCCCGGATTTTGTCCTTGCGATCTCAGATAATGTATTCCCAAGGTAATCGGTATGGTCGAACCCTATATTGGTCAGCACCGCCACTTCCGGCGGATCGATGATATTGGTCGCGTCAAATTCCCCTCCGAGGCCGACCTCGAGGACGACGATATCGCACTCCATCTCCCGGAAGTAAAGCATCCCTATCGCCGTGACGATCTCAAAGTGGCTCGGCACATCTTCCATGGCATCCGCGCACGATCTGACTTTATCTGTTATCCTGCACAGGTCCTCTTCCGGGATCATCTCGCCGCACACGCAGATCCTCTCTCTGAAGTCTTCGATATACGGTGACGGGAAGATCCCTGTCCGGTATCCTGCCGCCCTCAGCACTGACTCGATCATAGCACATGTCGAGCCCTTCCCGTTGGTCCCTCCGACATGGACGAATTTCAGTTCATCCTGCGGATCCCCGAGCATATGAAGCAGCTCTATTGTCCGCGACAGTCCCAGTTTCCACTGGTTGTGTCTTACGGAATTGATATATTCAAGCGTTTCCTGATAAGTCATCGTTCTTCTGACCTGCGTTTTCTGTATCCTGATCCTTAGCTGCATCTTCATCTGCGGTGCTGACGCGGACTGTTCTGCCGTTTCCGGTCACACGGGACATAGCCTTGAGGATCGGCGGAGAGATAAGCCCGAGTACGACGCCCTTGCAGACCGCTGTCACGAGTCTGATCAGGATCATTCCTGTGATGATTGTAGGATAATAGTATCCGAATATCTTCGAGTCTGCGTAGATCGCTCCTGTGTTGAGAAGACAGATCAGGATCTCGCATACCAGGAAGATAATGAGAATCTGTTTCTTATTGTTGTTAAAATTGTATTTCTTCGCGTAGAGTCCGGCGATACCGCCTACGATCACGAACGGCAGGATCCACAGCACAGTCGTGGCCGTGATGCCGTAGCTGAGAAGCTGATACAGGAATATTCCTACAGCGGCAACTACCATTCCGTCAACCGGACCGAACATCAGAGCCGCGAATATCACCGGAAAGTCCTCCAGCGAGACCTTCATGATATTCCCTATCCTGATCGACATAAAACCAAGCACTACACACATAGCCGCGAGCAATGCGTTGATGACCATCTGCTGTGTACGCGAACGCCCCGTCCGCTCCGTAAAATCTCTTCCCATAATAAAACCCCTTTCCGGCAAATGCCATTTTCTCACAGAGATAACGTTTGCCACTGAAGAGGCCTTCACAAGTGGCAACGGATGCGGATGCAGCACCGCGAGCCGGGGCTCTTCGTCCGCAGGCAACTTCCCATCCTGCGGCACTTAACGCGCTGCGTCCTACTTCGCCATAAGCTGTATTGTCGCGTAAATAATATCAATCAGATAGAATACCGTCAATCCACAATTTTGCGTACTTTTGTATCAATATTATTACTTCTTATTTGTGTAATAATAGGCAAGCGGAATAACACAAGCTCCTCCGATGATGTTGCCGATGGTGACCGGCAGCAGATTGCCGATGAAGAACGCTCCCCAGGTCACGTCCGCGCCGAGGAAAATGCCCAGAGGGATGTATGTCATGTTGGCAACGCTGTGCTCGAAGCCGGCGAATACGAACAGCATGATCGGGAACCAAATCGCGAATATCTTGCCGATCAGATCCTTCGCGCCCGCCTGCAACCAGCAAGCGAGTACTACGAGAATGTTGCAGAATACGCCTCGGATCAGCGCCGGCATGAAAGGAATCGAAGTTTTGGCTGCGGCTACCGCCATCGCCCTCTCTCCCGCCGCGTCAGCGAAGAGTCCGCTCTTAGCCAGCAGGAAGGCAAGTATCACTGAGCCGATGAGGTTGCCGATGTAGACGACCACCCAGTTCTTCATCATTCTTCCGCCGGTGATCTTCCGGTCCATCAGCGCCAGAGTCAGCAGGTTGTTACCTGTAAAAAGTTCCGCGCCGCAGAGGATGACCATCATCAGCCCCACAGGGAAGAGCGCCGCGCCTATCAGTTTGGCGACCATGCTCTGGAACGGATCGCCTCCGGCTGAAGTCGCCAGAACGAATACATCCGCTCCGAATCCGATATATGCTCCGGCAAGCATGCCGAGAACTAACATTTTACCTGTGGACAGGTTAGCTTTCTTAATACCGTTGCCTATCCAGATCTCTGCTATCTCTGCAGGTGAATTGAATCCCATTGTCACACCTCTCTTGGCAGGAGGACTGCCGCCCCCTGCTGTCTATCTGTAGAAAAACGCCCTGAACACCTCATCCGCGCGCGCAGAGTATTCCGCGATCATCGCGTCCGTCTCCGCATCCATATCAGCCGCGTATTCTGTGTCCTTCATAAGGCGTGTATTGACACGCACATTGATTGCCGCGCCGAGCATCGCCCCTTTGCAGAGCACTGCTCCTGTTGCTGCATCAGATACTACCATTTTTGAGCCTTTGGCGGCAAATTCTTCCAGCAGTTCGATCGCTCTGCACGAGAGTTTCATGATCTCAAACGGTGCCGAAGCGGCATCCCTCAGGCATTTCTCAAGGGTCGCGTCTCTGCCCGGTGTGTCTTTCGGTATGCTGTAAGCCTCTGCCAGAGGCGCGAACATTTCCGCGTCCTTGTTGACACATGCCGCCAGCCGATCTGACAGATCCGTCATCTCTGCCATCAGAGCCTTGATCTCTTCTTCTACATCTGCGTACTTCTTCTTGCCGGCTGTCAGCGATCCCACCATTGTGCCGAGAGACGCGCCGAGAGCGGCTGCAAGCGCCGACGCACCGCCTCCGCCGGGCACTGCGTCTGAGGACTCAAGCCTGTCAAGGAATTCTTTGATCTTCAGTTCAAGCATATCCATATCTTCAGTTCCTTTTTTCCTGTAAAAAGAGTCCTGCCCGCTACAGGCAGGACCCCGCTGTTTTCCTTGCTGTACATATACATTATGTATGATATATACTGAGGCGTCTGTTCTTCACGAGTAATGATTTCTATTCTCTAGAACAGTCCGCTGATGACTCCGTTCTCGTCTACATCGATCTTCTCCGCAGCAGGAACCTTAGGCAGTCCAGGCATTGTCATTATTTCTCCTGTCAGAGCAACGATGAATCCCGCTCCTGCGGACACCTTGACATTTCGAACTGTTACCTCAAATCCCTCAGGCGCTCCGAGGATCTTCGGATCGTCTGTGAACGAGTATTGCGTCTTGGCCATGCAGATAGGCATGTTGCTGCATCCGATCTCTTCAAGCTTTGCCATCTGTTTTCTGGCAGCAGGTGTAAGAACAACTCCGTCAGCATGGTAGATCTTACGGCAGATAGCGTCCATCTTCTCTTCGATCGACATATCCAGATCATATGAGAAGCGGAAATCGTTAGGCTCTTCGCAGAGTCTTACGACTTCTTCCGCGAGTGCCTTACCGCCTTCACCGCCCTTTGCCCACACTTCGGACAGAGCGACGTTGACTCCGAGCTCCTTACACTTAGCCTCTACCATATCGAGCTCAGCTTTGGTATCTGTAGGGAATGCATTGATCGCTACTACGTAAGGGAGTCCGTATACGTCTTTGATGTTGCTGACGTGCTGGAGCAGGTTAGGAAGTCCTGCCTCAAGCGCTGTCAGGTTCTCCTCATTGAGGTCTGCCTTGGCCACGCCGCCGTGGTACTTCAGCGCTCTTACTGTAGCTACGATAACTACTGCATCCGGTCTGAGACCTGCCATACGGCACTTGATGTCGAGGAACTTCTCGGCTCCGAGATCAGCGGCAAATCCAGCCTCAGTTACGATGTAGTCCCCGATCTTGAGGGCCATTCTTGTAGCAGTTACGGAGTTGCATCCGTGTGCTATATTGGCAAAAGGACCGCCGTGTACGAATGCCGGTGTACCTTCGAGTGTCTGGACGAGGTTAGGCTTGAGAGCATCCTTGAGGAGTGCAGCCATTGCTCCTTCAGCCTTGAGGTCGTGAGCTGTTACAGGCTCTCCTGAATAGGTATATCCTACAATGATCCTTCCGCATCTTGCCTTGAGATCATTGATGTCTGAAGCCAGACAGAGGACTGCCATTACTTCGGACGCTACTGTGATGTCAAAACCGTCTTCACGCGGGACGCCCTGGGCTTTGCCGCCGAGACCGTCTACGATGTTACGGAGCTGACGGTCATTCATGTCGACAGCTCTCTTCCAGGTGATCTGCTTCGGATCAATGCCGAGCTTATTTCCCTGCTGGATATGATTGTCAAGCATTGCTGCAAGGAGGTTGTTTGCCGCGCCGATCGCATGGAAATCGCCTGTAAAGTGCAGGTTGATATCCTCCATCGGTACTACCTGCGCATAGCCGCCGCCTGCGGCACCGCCTTTGATACCGAATACAGGTCCGAGAGAAGGCTCCCTCAGAGCAACGATGGCATTCTTGCCGATCGCGCGAAGTCCGTCGGTAAGGCCGACAGACGTAGTGGTTTTGCCCTCGCCTGCAGGTGTCGGTGTAATAGCCGTAACAAGTATCAGCTTGCCGTCTTTCTTATCTGCATTGTCACTGAGGAAAGAGAAGTCTATCTTGGCCTTGTAATTGCCGTACAGCTCCAGATACTTCTCATCAATACCAGCAGTCTCAGCGACCTCGGTGATCTTCTTTTTCTTACATTCCTGCGCAATTTCGATATCCGTCTTATATGCCATCTTTTTATCCTCCATGCCTGTGTTGAGTTGCTTTCCTTTATTAATGCTTTTTCTGAGTGCATGCATATCATAACAAATACAGGTGACTGTTCATAGTAATTATTATGTCTGTTTTTGTATCATATTTGATATATGCCTGAAAAAGCAGCCATTATGCGAACGCTTTTTGTATGCATCCCGATTTCGTTCGGGTAAACCCGCTCAAAGCACCGTCACGCTGTTTTTGCATTCAGCTCAGATCCTCTTCGCTGCTTCCACTACATGCTTCATAAGAATTGTACTGGTGACAGATCCGACTCCGCCCGGAACAGGAGTGATCGCCTTTACGACAGGCTCGACCACGTCAAAGTCAACATCCCCGGCGATACCGCCTTTTTTCTCGTCCCAGTTGATGCCGACATCTATTACGATCTGATCAGGATTGACATATTCCGGTGTAACTGATCTCAGAACTCCTGCCGCGGCTATAAGGATATCTGCTGTCCTTGTTATCCCCGGCACGTCCGTCGTCCTTGTATGGCAGTTGGTGACGGTCGCATTCTCATGCATCAGCATCATGGCAACCGGTCTTCCTATGACAAGCGACCTGCCGATCACTGCTGCTCTCTTGCCCTTTGGATCTATCCCGTAATAGTGCAGGATCTCCATAGCCGCCGCGGCAGTGCAAGGTGGAAATCCCAGAGGTCTGTTGGTGAAAACGCCTGCCATAGAGATGGCTGTACATCCGTCGATATCCTTGGCCGGATCGATCCTATCGCGCGCTCCGGCAGTATCAATATGTTTTGGCAGCGGCTGGAACATCAGGATGCCATGAACTGCATCGTCTTTATTGATCCGGTCGAGTTCTCTGAAGAATTCCTCTTCTGTGATATCTGCCGGGAATACTTCGCTGCGGACTTCCACGCCGACCTTCTCCGCCCTTTTCACCGCGCCGCGCTCATAAGCGAGATCATCCGGTCTCTCGCCGACTCTGACGATCGCCAGCATCGGCACGATGCCCTGCGCCTTCAGTTCTTCAACTTCACTGCGAACAGATTCGCTCAGCGCGGCCGCGACCGGCGCGCCCTTCAGTATTTCTGCCATAATGTAGGTCTCCTTAATATAAAGTCATCGCTTTCATTTTCAGTACCTATATAATATCAGAGCTTTCCTGCAGCCGGTACTAATAAAAATGTCTATTTTTGTATCAAAATATGCATCTGTCAAGCGGGAGAATACCGTCTTCCGGGTGTCCCCTTTCCGCAGTGAATCCGCCTTGCGCGGCTTCTGAAAACCTGCTCTTTTCCATCCTGCTGCCGAGGTTTTTTGTTTTATTATGTTTCTGTTTTCACAAATTGACGCTTTATTATATCGGTGCTATTATAAGTATATGTTAGATAAGTGGGTCTTCGGCCGTTTGAGAGGGTTCTGTTTTTCCGGCTCTCAGCGGCACAGGACATCTGCTTTTCAGTATGCTCAGCAAGGCCGTTTCTTATCTATGACCTGCAAGGGTTATATTGCAGTTTTTTTCGTATCTTTATATTAAAAAAGGAGATTAGAGCAATGATTGATCCAAAAGAACTGAAGTACACCAAAGATGATGAATGGGTTCGTTATGACGGAGATGATGCGTATATTGGCATCACAGACTACGCTCAGAGTGAGCTTGGCGACCTCGTATTCGTTAACCTTCCTGAGGTAGGCGATGCAGTATTTGCAGGTGAGCCTCTTGGTGACGTTGAGTCCGTTAAGGCAGTAGCTGATGTATTCTGCCCTGTTTCCGGTGAAGTATTAGAGATTAACGAAGACATTCTTGACGACGCATCTCTGATCAACAGCGATCCTTATGGCGCATGGTTCATCAAGGTTGGAAACATCACTGATCAGGTCGAATTCCTTACAGCTGATGAATACGATGAGTACAGAGGCTAACCGTCCGGTCGTATCAGATTAACAGACAATTAGCAATTGAAAATATGGAGTCGTGGCGCGTCCGGCCGTGCCCGGTAGCGGCCCGGCTCCTCTGCAGTTATAAGGAGGAACTAAATTGGGCACTTTTATTCCTAACACCAAGGAAGAGCAGTTAAAAATGCTCAACGAGATCGGTTATAAGGATTTTGACGATCTCTTTAAAGTGATCCCTGCCGAAGCAAAAGTCAAAGGCGAGCTCAACCTTCCTGAAGGAATGTCTGAGATCGAAGTTGACCGCAAGGTAGAAGGACTCGCTGCAAAGAATGTTATCTTCCGTTCGATTTTCCGCGGTGCCGGCGCATACAATCATTATGTGCCTTCCGCAGTAGACGCTATTGCTAACAAAGAAGAATTCGTTACTGCATACACACCGTATCAGGCTTAGATCAGCCAGGGTATCCTGCAGTCAATCTTCGAGTATCAGACAATGATCGCTGAGATCACCGGCATGGATATTGCCAATGCTTCAATGTACGATGGCGCTTCCGCTGCTGCAGAAGCATGCTGGATGTGCAAGGACAGAAAGCACAGCACCATCTATGTATCCGGCGCTCTCGACGAGAGAATCCTCACTGTAATCAACACATATTCATTCGGAAGAGGGAGCGAGGTTGTAGTCATCCATGCTAAGGACGGCGTTACTGACAAGGACGCTCTCGCAAAGGCTCTCGCAGATGATCCTGCTGCTTCCTGTTTCCTGATGCAGTATCCAAACTTCTACGGTATCGTAGAAGACGCAGAGGAACTGTGCAAGATCACACAGGACGCCGGCGCTAAGTTCATCATGTACTGCCATCCGCTCGCGCTCGGAGCTCTCAAGAGCCCTGGCGAGATCGGTGCTGATATCGCAGTAGGCGAAGGTCAGCCTCTCGGACTCGGCCTTGAGTTCGGCGGACCGTACCTCGGAGTCCTGTCGACCAGACAGCAGTATATGCGACAGATCCCGGGCAGACTCATCGGTGAGACAGTAGATACAAGAGGCGACAGAGGCTTCGTTCTTACCATCCAGGCCAGAGAACAGCACATCCGCCGTGAGAAGGCAAGCTCCAACATCTGCTCCAACGAGGCATGGTGCGCACTCAGAGCTGGCATCTATCTCTCGACGATCGGCCCTGCAGGCTATGAGAAAGTCGCTGAGCTCTGCTCATCCAAGGCTCACTACATGGCTGACGAACTCGAGTAGATCGGCATGAAGAAATGCTTCAAGGGTGAGTTCTGGAACGAATTCGCGACAACATGTCCGGATGCCGACAAGCTGCTCGCAGCTCTCGAAGAAAAGGGCATCCTCG
>JAFRLN010000006.1 GCA_017431175.1 Mogibacterium sp. | reverse complement strand
TCTCATTACGAAAGAGATACCCTATAACGAGACAGGGAAGGTGGATGTACACAGGATCCTGAAGAAGGACATAAAGGGACAGAGATTCAGCATATGGCCGGTAAGAAAGGATGGGGAACTGACCGGCATCAGACTTGAGCCATACGCAGATATGCCGGGTAAACAGTCCGTGATCCTCTTCTTCATAACGCTTGTGGTATCAGCCCTGTATCACCGTCTGCGGCGGCTTGTTGATAAACATTGAGTATGCAGGCTCGTTGCCGTCGCTCCGGATGCTGACGGTGGACAGCACGATTTTGTCATAGTCTGCCGCAAAATAGTCAGGCCAGATGCTTTCGACAGCTCTTAAGTCAAGATCAGGCCGGCGGACACAGCTGTACCATGTCTCAGGCGTGCGGAATATATGCTCATCATCATCCTCGAGCTTCAGGAAATCCTCCAGCCCGGCCATCAGATATATGTGGCGATCATTGCCTCTGCACTTCATCAGCATGCCGAAATACAGAGGATTTATCTGAAATCCGTGACTGCCGGCATCTTCAGCAAGCTTCAGATAATTGCCCTTCCTGTCAAAGCCGTCGATGTCGCCGTCGAACGGGGTCAGCCATAATGCGATCGAACCGTAGCAATCGCGGCTGCCGGCGCAGGCGGAAGCATCATTGAATGAGACTTCCTGCTTCATAAAGTCGAGATATACCATTCTTTTGCGGAGCAGATCCATGGCCTGTTCGACCCTGTCCGATGCGTCATTCAGAAGGCCCATGTAGTCAATGGCGCCGCCATGCATGTAAGCCTCGAGATTATTAAGGGCGATGCCGCTGTCAAGGCAAGTCCTGACTGCAAGGATGTTCTGCAGCTGACCGAAACTGTAATACCTGTAGCCTGTGTTGCTGTCAACATATGATGGTGTAAAGACGCCTATCCTGTCATAGTATCTGAGAGACTTGATATGCATCCCGGTTATCTTGGACACTTCACCTATCGAGAACAGATCTGCTTTTTTCATTTCAACTACCTCCAAAGTACCCCGTGCTTTGATGCTTATTCTACACTATCCCATTATGGGAGTCTCCATTTGCATGAAAAAACACGGTTGCCCGGCGATAGGGCAGCCGCATTTTTTCATCTCATTATTTTCAACACTATCCTTATGGAGAGGTCTTAAGGAGATATTAATGTGTGCCATAATAGTAGAGTCAAATCTTTTGCTTTTAAATTATGCTGTAAAAAACTCTTAAAGCAATTCTTAAAACAGCTTTAATAAATCATTGACTCTCCCAAGGTGGGACAGTGTAGTCTACCATATATATGAGGCCGCAGTGCTTCAAAAGGTATTATATTATTTTCAAGGAGGTTTAATCTTTATGGGAATGTGGATTCTTAAAGGCATTTCGCTTTTCGGCGTAGTATTGATCGTAGTCCTGATGCTCAGAAAGCAGAAACAGATGGCTGCCAGCACAGAGAAAGATCCTGTTACAGGTCTTACTTTCAAGGAGACATGGGACAAAGGTATGGAGCCGAAGAACCTGATCGCGACCATCATCATCGGTGTTGTAGCTAACTTCTTCGACACACTCGGAATCGGATCCTTTGCTCCGTCGACAACAGCATTCAAAATGACAAAGTCCGTAGACGACGTACTGATCCCGGGCACACTGAACGTAGGCGACACAGTTCCGGTCTGCATCGAGGCCTTCCTGTTCTTCGACTTCGTTCCTAACATGGATCTTCTGACTCTCGTATCCATGATCGTTGCTTCCATCGCAGGAGCTTACCTCGCGGCCGGCGTTGTATCCAAGTTCAACCGCAGGAAAGTAAGATACGCAATGGGCGCAGCTATGCTGATCCTTGCTACGGTAATGCTCATGAGATGGGCCGGAGTTGGTCCTTTCGGAGAGCTCGGAACAGCTACAGGACTCCGCGGGATCAAGCTGATCATCGCTATCGTAGTCAACTTCATCCTCGGCGGACTCATGTCCATCGGCGTTGGACTCTACGCACCATGCATGGCGCTCTGCGTTATCCTCGGACTCGACACAGGCTGCGCTTTCCCTGCTATGATGGGATCCTGCGCTTACCTGATGGCATTCGGCAACTCCCCTAAGTTCATCGCAGAGGGACGTTATGACCCTGTTGCATGCTGGACACAGGCTATCGGCGGAGCAGTCGGCGTATTCCTCGCGTTCTTCATCGTAAAGAGCCTGAGTCTGCGCACACTGACTCTCGTAGTAGTAATCGTCTGCTACCTCACATCGTTCCTGTTCTTCCACGATGCGATCAAGAAGGGCGAAGCTGCTTAATAAGCGCATTTGGATCACTAAAAGAACTCATAAAAAGGAGCTCACTGGTCGGTGAGCTCTTTTTTATCTTTGTTTTGCAGACAGCCTGACGGCGGCTGAGCGCTGCCGGGACTCAGTTCAGGAGGCTCTCTAAAGTTTCAAACAGCACGCCCGGTTCCACCGGCTTGCTCAGGTGAGTGTTGAGTTCGGCCTGTCCATGGCCCTGATCCTGCGTGTCGCCTCCAGACCGTCCATCTCAGGCATGCGCATATCCATCAGGATCGCATCGTAATAGCCTTCCTCGTGTCCGGTAAACATCTCCACGGCGATGCGCCCGTTCTCCGCGTGATCAAATCACTGGTAACGGGAAGTGAAATGCCAAAGGCGCCGGTCTGGCATGTATGGGTATCGGAAGATAAGAGAAGAGACAATTAATATTTAGCATCATCAGTATCATCAAGTCGTATTGTAAGGAGGACTGGAAATGAAGATCGCAGGATGTCTTGGCTGTGAGTACTGCCACACCAAGGGAGAAGGAAAGTGCATACAGCAGGATGACATGGCAAAAGTGATGCCTGCATATCTTGAAAGTGATATGATCGTGTTTGCCACCCCGATCTATTATTTCGATATGACTGCTCAGCTGAGTGCAGCGATCCAGAGAGTGTACTGCATCGGAAAGCCTGCCAAGGCTACTAAGGCCGCGATGCTGATCAGTTCCAGATCACATGGAACAGGCGAAGGCGCAATAGTATCCTACAAGAACATGCTGGCTTACATCGGCCTTGAGGATGCCGGAGTATGCGCTCTTGCCGGTGAGGAATGCACGAATGAGGAAAAACTCGCTGAGATCTGCGCGTTCGCAAAGAGCCTCTAAGGCAGAAAGCCGGCAGTAAGGGAAATCAAAGCTCAAACGGTGGCAGCTGTAAATAATCAGCTGCCACCATTATATTGATTTATATCCGGTGGGATGTTACGATTTCTCTGATATCTATATCAATGAGAAGCGGGTGTCGGGAAAGAAAGGTAATACTAAATGTCATCAGTTGAGATTTTGTTGATCGTTGCGGGCATGCTTGGAGGTCTTGCCCTCTTCCTTACGGGAATGGAGACTCTCAGCGGTTCGATCTTTGAGATCATACAGCTGACCGTAAAAGGCTTCACGGCAAAATCAGATTCGATCTCACAGACCATACGCTGCTACAGGGAAGAGATCATGGAGCTCGCCTCTGTCATTAAAAAACGTTACGTACGCAGGATGCATGAACAAGGACTGGAGATGGATCCGGACAATCAGTTTACGGATATATCCTACATACTGGAACAGCTGATAGATTACTGTGACATGGTGGCCGATGCACTGATCCGTTATCATATAGAGATCGGTGAAAAAGAACATGCTGATACAGTGACAGACGAAACGATCCGCAGGAATATCCATATGCTGTTCGAGGACAAGTATGAGGTCCTGGTAATAGGTACGGGCGACAAGGCCTGAAAGAAAGAAAACGGGGCTGCCTCACTTTAGTGAGACAGCCCTCAAACGTCTGCTTGTCAAGTGTCGCGGTCATCCCGATATAGGACCTATTTCGTGTAGTCGTAGAAGCCCTTTCCTGCGGTGACACCCGTCTCGCCCTTGTCGATCTTCTCCTTCAGCAGCTGTCCCATCTTCCAGGTCAGCGTGCCCTCTACCTGAGCCTCAGGCTTCATCTGGTTGATATTGTAAGCCGTCGTGAGTCCTACGATATCAAGGATCTGGAAAGGTCCTGCCGGCGCGCTCGTTGCGAGACGCCATGTGAGGTCGATGGTCTCAGGATCCGCTACCTCATTGGCCCAGAGTGCCTGCGCTGCTGTGAGGAACGGCACCAGCATGGAGTTCAGGATATAGCCCGGCTGTTCCTTGTGGAGCTGCAGCGGTACCATGTTGATCTCGTCCGCAAACGCGACTACCTGATCATATACTTCAGGATCTGTGCCCGGATGGCCCATGACTTCGCCTGTGTTGTTCTTCCAGATGGTGTTAGCGAAATGCAGGGCGCAATACTTCTCAGGTCTGCCCGTGTACTCTGCGAACATGCTAGGAAGCAGCGTGGAAGAGTTTGTGCACAGGATGGTCTTCTCAGGGATGAGGTCCTTCATCTTTCCGTACATCTCGATCTTCTGTTCAGGATTCTCAGCCATCGCTTCGATAACGATGTCAGCGTCCTCAAGAGCCTTTGCGAGATCCAGCTCCAGGTGGAAGAGCTCCTTGAAGTTCTTCTTGGCTGTCGCGATCAGCTCATCGATGCCCTCGACCGTGCAGCCTTCCCACGAGCGGATAAGTCCGTGCGGATACAGGAACGCGCCCATAGGGTTGCCTACAAGCTTCTTTGCATCCTCGAGGTCGGCGATCATTGCCGCGCTGTATTGCTCTACCTTCGGCTGTGTACGTCCTACCGATCCTTCCGATCTGAGCCACAGTGTGGTGTCATGTCCAGTATACGCGCTCATGAGGCCGATCTGTGTACCAAGAACACCGCCGCCGATAATAACTACTTTTTTGAATCTCATGTCCATCCTCCTTGTAGTAAACATGTGCGATCGTTAACCATGCTTATTGTAACATATCGAAGGTTTACAATGGGCAATGTTATGATAGATAGTTATCAATGTATTAAATATTGTTGCTATTTAGCCGTTAAGAGCGCAATACATGTCTGATAGCCGGATCAGTCATATACAGAGCTGCATCTGATGCATATTACAGGATAGGCTCTTAATACAGGTATTGACTAACGACCGAACGGTAGGTATAATGACTGCAGATAATGGTTATAGTACAAATGCGGGGAATATTATGGACAAAGGCAATACAAGGGATGAGATACTGAATATCGCGCTCGATCTGTTTTCAGTAAACGGTTATGAAGCAACAAGCATCTCGCAGATCGCAGATGCTGTAGGCATACGCAAGGCGTCCCTGTACAGCCATTTCGGCAGCAAGCAGGAGATCCTGGATAATGTCGTAGAGTCAGTGCTGACAGGATACGCAGAGCATTCCATATTTGCCAGTGCGGACTGGGACGATCCGGAGTTTACTAAGGACAAAGAGGGAATGACTGCTGAAGACGCTACGAAGATGATACAGGGTCAGGTCAGATACATAGTCCATGATCCTGCCATCAGCAGGGGCAGAAAGATGCTTCTGATCGA
>JAFRLN010000053.1 GCA_017431175.1 Mogibacterium sp. | reverse complement strand
TGCCGGGCAGTTTTGTTATTATCATTGTCTTAGTTCGGGTCACTCTTCCAGATATTTATTAGCTTCATCGACCATCTGCTGAAGTGTGCGGTAAGGGACATGACCTGTCTCTCTGTCGTCCGGGTCGCCGAGCATGAACTGTCTGGTCTCTGGGTTATACGCGATGAAAGTATCGTTGATCGCTGTCCGGAGCTCCAGATTTTCAATATCTATGATGTACGCGTCATCGCCGGCAATGACCAGTCTCTCTTCGTCGGAAATATCTTCACAGGCCATTTTCTCATGGCTCAGAATGTTGACGGATCCGGTACTCGCAGAAGTTTTTTCGCTGCCCTTCTTCGGATCATAAAAGTGGAGGACTCCCGCTGAACCCTTTCTTTCCAGCGCAGTCACCGTTCCGTCATCCGATAGTGTGAAGCCTGCCGGCTCATACCGCAGCTCTTCACCCGACCATATTTTTTTGCCGGTATAATCATAGGTGGTGAAGTGTGTGCCTTCAAGGCAGGTCAGCCTTCTGCAGACAGAATTGATCCTCACATTCCCGTACAGAGTGCCTTCAAACTCTTTTGCAGGTTCAGTTATTTTGTGTACTGTAATCTCTCCTGTCTCCGGATCTGCGTCAAGAATGACCATACCGAATACATAGTCATCCACCTCTTTACTGTAAGATGCTTCCATTGCAGCGTAGTTGATGTGCTCCCCGTCAAGATCATATATCCCCGCTGTTCCGACATATGCGTTATACAGATCTACAGGCTGGAGAATATCATAAGCCAAAGGGTAACTGAACAGACCATTACTGCCCGGCTTATTTGTATTCAGAACCGTCTTTTCCTCTTTGCCGGTTTCGATGTCTACTGTCAGCAGAGTGAGTTCCAGAAACTCCTTGTTATCAAGAAAATACACTTTTCCTCTTTCAGTATCAGTGCCCGAGTACCTGAATTCAGTATACTGAGGCTCATCAGCATCAGTGTCTTCTCTCAGGGATGAGATCACCGGTGTGTGCCGTTTCAGGACCTTCCCTGTATTGCTGTCCCTGACAAGGATCTCTGCCATCCTTTCCCTGTCAGCTTCTGCAGCATCCTTCTCTTCACCCCGTATCTCTATGAATGATTCCCCGGAACTGCAGGCATCGAGCAGCGTCATCTCACCCCGCTCAGCATACGATGATTCATCATATTCGTAGGATTCCCATGCCGGGTCCTGTCTGCCTTTCTGATACTGAGTCATGATCTCACTGGATGCATTAGACTCCTGATCGATCGATACAGCAAACATATATTCACCGGCTTCGGTATACGAGACTACCGGTCCCAGCAGCAGATTAAATCCGGTTATAGCCTGTAAACTCCGGTCATCCTTATATGTCCATGTTGTTATCGCTCCGTTGTCGAGAACAGCCAGAAGTCCCTCTTCACTGCAGTACGGCATAGTTATCGCGGACAGCGGATGCAGGCTGGCAATGTCCCTGCCGTCTGCATCAGTTATGATCATGGTATTGCCCATAGCACAGATAACAGCGTTACTTATCATCGCTTCGTCCGCTGTGACCGAAAGTGTCGGGGCTCCGCTGGTCTGTACACTGTATTCTCTGCTCCACAGCTCAGAACAGGAAGGACTGTTCAGGCACTGAAGTTCAAGATTCCGGTCAACCGCGAGAGAAAGTGAATAGCCGGTGCCGTTATCTGTGTAATTGATCTTACCGAAGAGCGACGTATCGTTATTGACCGGCTTCCTGTCAAAACCACATAGCAGAAGGTTGCCGGAGCCATCGAAGCAAAAGTCACTCACGAACGCCCTGCTGACGCTGCCGGGAGTACTGAGGTCATCTGAATCCATTATTACTACCTGATCATCTGATGCTTCAAATCCTTCAGTTTCAAAATCATAGAAATCTGAATAGCAGCAGGCAATATACTCACCGTCTGCAGACAATTTCAGCTGAGTCGGTCTTCTCGGGGCTGTTGTCTCCGCCGTAGTCTTGCCGGAGCTGAGATCGATCCGGAGAATCTTATATTCAATATCTGACACCCAGGATCTTCTGATATACCGTGTCATATCAGCGACTTCATCACCGTCTCTGGAGAAAGAGGAGGCGATTGCTTCAAGCGCCTTACTGTTTATCCTGACTGTATAGTCATCGTAATCCTCATAATCAGTAACATCAGCTATCGGGATCCAGAGATTACCTTCTGACATTACCAGATCATCACATCTGGTCTTGATCTGATTAAAGTCGTACAGCTTAAAGTATTCGCCGGAAAGGGAATAGTTCTTCAGTTCGGTTTCCTTTGCAGGGTCAAGGATCCTGATCGTATCTGCGGTTATAAGGATCAGCTTCCCTTCTTCGTCATAAGCAAGATTCTGCACGCGCGAGCCTTCTTTGAACAGGCCGGCGGTATAATCAGCCATTACTTCTTTGCCGGTATCTGCGTCCCACACTGCGACCCGTCCGTTGTTGAAGAGTTCGCACATGAAAACGTGGTCATCATCCGAAAAAGCCTCAACTCTCAGATGCCGGTTGCCATATGAATGATATCTGCGGACAGCGCTCTCCCAGCCGGATGGGGTCGCATGGTAATAGTCCATAGCGCGGGTCAGTGCCATTACTGCCCTTGGAACCACCGGTCTTTTATTATCTTCAGAAGGAAGCGCGTCCAGCGCATTCCGCAGAGCTCCGATCCTGTCTCCGGATCGGAGGGCCTGCTCTGACTGGATCGCCAGTGACCTTGACTGCTCGATAAGACTCGCGTCAAGATTCGCTTTGATCTGGTTATTGCTCCAGACAAGATAAGTAAGCGCCGACAGAAGAAGCACAGCGGATACTGTCAGAACTGCAGTCATTCTCTTCTTCCTGTAATGGCGCTGTCTCTGTACCAGATCGTCATATCTGCAGCCAATCAGCGCTGCGACGAGCCTCGGAAGCTCCGTCTGACGGGCTGTACGGGCAGGAAGACGGTAGTCGCAGGAAAGAGGTTCCCTGAACACTCTGTGATGGCCTTCCTCTGAATCGTCTTCTATATCTTCGTATAAAAGGATATCCGGGAGCACATCAAAAGGCTCTCCGTCAGAAATGACTGTAAGGATGGTGTCGATAGTGTGATTCCGAAGATAATACTCTATCTCACGCTGCACCCAGATAGACTGCTTTGATTCCGGAGAGCAGATAACTATCAGATAGTCCGTATCCTCGAGCACATCACAGATGACTTTGTTCAGATCTCCCGCGACCTCAAGCTCACCTGTGTCAAGAAAGATCCTGTCGATCCCGGTCAGGCCGCCCGAAGTGCTGACATACTTGGGAACTTTGAAATTCTCGAGCTGATGCTGCAGATTCGAAGCGATCCGGATGTCTCTCGGATTATGATTGTATGATATGAAAGCATTATAGTGATACATTGGCATTATGAGTTCCAGCTTATTTCTCCGAGCAGTTCCCATGCTCTATCATAGTAAGATCTCTGCTCGTCAGTGAGATTGCTGTATTCCGTTATCATAGGATGCTCGCGGAGAGGCACATTGTATTCCGGTCCGTATCTCCAGTTATAATAGATATAAAAGCGTATCCATCTTTCATGCTCTATCCGCCTGAGATCGTCAAGAACTTCGCTGTTTTTTCTCGCGGCACTGAAAGCTCTGAACGCTGACTGGAAAGACTTGTTGCTGAGATCAGAAGCAACATTCTCTCCGAGCAGGATACGTATCTTGATCAGCAGATGATCGGCCGCGGCGATCTTGGATTGCTGCAGGAGATCCCCAAGTTCATCCCAGTCGAGGCTGTCTTCCACACTCTTCCTGTACAGATCGTTCATGGCTTTGGCAGCGTCATTTAATCTGGTGCGAACCACCTGATTGATGGAATAGATCTCTTCATTCGTACCGAAAACCGATACTCCGGGCGCGGGACGGTTGTTCCTGAGATCTATCCTTCCCCGCATTCTATAGTAGCGGTTGAGCATACGCAGGTCGTCCCAGCCCTTATTCACATCATCCTCGCAGATGATGATCCTGTCTGCTTTTGTGATCACTTCGCGTGAGGCAGTCCAGTCTTCATCGTGGAAGTACAGGCTGTCATGACCTTCCCATTTCCTGTTGATGCCGAATATTGTACCCAGTTCTGTATGCAGCTGGCAGAACCGTGCACTGTCTCCGAATATATGATAATTGACATCAAAATAAGGATCGACGATATTGGTAAGAATCGCGCGTTCAAGGATAGCGGCCCCGTAATTTCCGAAGCCTATGATCACGACTTCATTCTCCTCGGACCCGAGCGGATGATCTCTCCAGTATCTCCTCGCGCAGCTGTCATATGTGTGGAAGAAATGGATATTGTCTGACATCTTCTCCCGTCCGCTCGTAGTACACGCATACACTTCTGCCGGAAGATTATGCAAGCCAACAGCCTTGAGATTCGCGCCGATATCATTCTCTTTGAGAAAGAAAAGCTTGCTTTTCTCTCCTTCACCTTTTTTCCTTGACAGTATTTTGGGAATCGAATCATTGATGAACAGGCACGGATAATCAGGTTTTTCCTGTTCCTCATCCTCTCTTATTCCGTAAATTATCACTGCGTCTTCATCTTCACGCAGAATGTCTTTGGCAAGAGCATCGGATTCTGCTGAAAAATCCGCAAAGTAATACCAGTTGTCCTTCCTGTGCATCCTGAGCTTGAACATCGGGATGCCTTCCCTGGTCAGGAACGCCACAGCATAACCGATCATAGCGACCAGCATCCCCATCGACAGGATCAGGAATACACATCCTATCGCGTATCCGGCTGTCGTCTTAGGTGTCATATCTCCATACCCGACGGTAGAGAGTGTGACTATCGAGAACCAGAAGGCGTCACCGAATGAATCTATCTGGGAGTCCGGGGTACTTCTCTCGCACAGAAACAGTATGCACAGAAGAGCTACGTACACGCATACAGACAGAAGCAGAAAGAATAGGAATCTGCGGTTCTTTTTCATATAATCTCCCGTTTCCCTGATCATTTCCGGGCCCTCCTATCCGTGATATTCACATATTACTTCTTTCAGCTGCTTATATATGTCCTCCTCCGCCGGCGGACATCCTCTGACACATATATCGAATCCTGCAGTACAGTTACCGACCCCGAGAGGTCCCGTTTTGCCCCTGTGTCCCTGTCCTATTGCGATCCTGTCATGAAGTTTCTCCAATAATCCTTCCTCCTTGAGCCGCCTGAGCGCCGGGAGCAGGACGCCGTAGCACGCGCTGCAGGAATCCACCTCGTCAACAGCGTAACTGACATCCAGAATGCTATGTGAAGGAAGATCCTCATATGGCTCACCCTCACAGGTGATCAGTCTCAGTTCTGACAGATCGCTGCTGCCGACCCCCAGAGCCTCAGACATTCCTATATAAGGAACATCTTCCGTCTCATATCCCAGAAGCGAGCACACGAAAGAATCGACAAGAACAGGGTCGACCGCTGTCATGATGCAGTTGCGAGTGACCGGATCCCCGCCTTCCTCGAAGCTGAGATCTCCGCATATATGATCTATGACAATAAAATCCGGTCTGATCCCTGCGTTAAGGTGTGCGATCGGAGTGTGGAGACCCATAGTGTGGAATCTCCTCTTCTCTGTATTCGGTATCAGTCCCTTGAGGTTCTTGAGCGCGCATGTGATATTCGTCTGGCAGTGTCCCTTGAGCACCGGAACATTGATAAGATAATCCCACTCTCTTACGCAGTCACAGACAGAAAGCATCTCCCCGGCGCAGTCAATGACTGAGCCTTTTTCCTGCTGCATGTCGATCAGGGTTATCCCATATTGACGGGCAAGCGCGTTATATCCGCAGTACTCAAAAGCCTCCCGGGTCTCATCTCCTACCCAGGATCCCTCCGCAATAACGATATTCCTGTAACCGCGCTCCTGCAGAAACTCGATAATGCCTGCTATGATCTCAGGATGAGTCGTACCGCCAAAACATGCCGGCGCAGGCGTCACAAGATTGGGCTTGATCGCGATCAGCGGGTCATGTTCAGTATGATCAGGCAGCAGCCCGGCAAGCCCCGACTTCAGGAGCAGCCTTCGGGTCATCTCCTTATAGTCCGTTCCGTATGAACGCCATATCTCATTTTTTTGCAATGGATAACTCCTCTTTGTTCAGAGAAAACATGTAATGCTATTCTGCTTCCTTATCCACGTACTTATCTGATTCTTCAGACACAGTCTGAACGAGCTTGATCAGAATCAGTGAAATGTTTAAGAAAGCTGCAGCAACCGCTACGCCTGTAGAAGCACCGGTGACTTTCTCAATGATCTTTTCTGTATTGATCTTCATGGTATCCTCCTTATAATTTGATTTTTGTTTCTCTTATATATATTGTACTGACTTTTTGTATAAAACGAAACAAAAAAAGCGGCAGAGAACAGTTTTACGCTGCTCTCTGCCGCGAAGATTGTGTTTTGCGTTCGTGCGATCACTCACCGGTGCCGGTTTCACTGCCGCCGCCGGTTTCACCACCGCCGGTATCGCCACCACCGCCGGTATCGCCACCACCGCCGGTATCGCCTCCGCCGCCGGTTTCACCTCCGCCGCCGGTATCGCCTCCGCCGCCGGTATCGCCTCCGCTGCCGGAATCACCTCCGCCGCCGGTTTCACCTCCACCGCCGGTTTCTCCGCCGCCGGAACCCGGATCCACACTGCCACCGCCGGAATCACCTCCGCCGGAATCACCACTGCCGCCGGAACTGCTGCCGCCGGAACCGCTGTCACTTCCGGAACCACTGCTGCCGCCGGAACCCGGATCTGTGCTTTCAGGTTTGCTGTTGGTATCAGTCTTGTTCTGCTCTTTCTTCTTCTTTTCTTCTGCTTCTTTCTTTTTCTTTTCCTCTTCCGCCTTTTTCTTCTCTTCGTCTGTCATCGAATCGCCGTCCGATCCGTCATCATCCGAATCGTCATAGTAGCTCCCGGCATTCTTATCAGTTCCTTTTGTGTAATACTCGCCGTTCACTTCAATGACATTGGAAGGCATTTCCGCATATTTGCCGTCTTTTATTCCCGGTATCTGGCCCATGATTCTGCCCCACAGCCTTGCGGCCTGATAAGAACCTCCGTTCATCTCAACGTTGAGATCTGTTCCTATCCACAGTGCGGCCGAATAATCCGGCGTGAAACCGTCAAACCATACATCAAACAGATCGTTGGTCGTACCGGTCTTGCCGCCTACCTCTATCCCGCTGATCCTCGCGTTGCCTGCGATTCCTTCAGAAACATTAGACTTGAGCAGATCTGTCATGATCCACGCGACACCGCTGTCAAGCACTTTTGTCTTCTCAGTCTTGCTCTTAAGGATGGTCTTGTCCTTTCTGTCGTCTACGACTGTGTAGCAGACAGCATTATTGCGGTATCCGCCGCCAGGGAATGCCGCATAGGCAAGCGACATCTCAAGCGGAGTGACGCCATATGTCATCGCTCCGAGTCCGAGCGCCGCAGGATTGACATCGTTGGCCTGAAGGCTTGTGTCGCTGACAACAGTTGTCAGTCCGAATTTTTCAAGCATCCCGACTGAATAGTCAAGTCCGACCTGCCAGAGGATCTTGACCGCGCAAGTGTTGATCGACTGCTGGAGTGCTGTCCTGAATGTATTGTGGCCGGAGTAGGTCCTCGTAACATTCAGAGGCCATTCCTCACCGTTGTTTTTCATAGGCTCGTCAATTACATTTGAACTTGCGGTAATGTAATCACCCCAGCCTTCAGTACCCTGGTTATCAAAGTGGTAATCGATATATGTATATTTCTTGCCTGACTTTTCAAGTTCATAACTTTTCTGCAGAGCCGCGCCGTATACAGACAGAGGCTTGATCGAGGAACCCGGCTGTCTCGGGCTGAGCGCTCTGTTGAACAGCTGTGAACCGCTGGTGTTCCTGCCTCCTACCATAGCGCTGATGTAACCGGTGCCGACCTCTGTCACTACCATGCTGGCCTGCACTTCACTTCCGTCCTCTGCTGTAGGGAAATTATTATCATCTTTGAACTCATCGACGATGATATTCTGGATATCGTTATTAAGTGTAGTGTGGATCCTGAGGCCTCCCGTATATACCATACGCTGCGCCTCTTCTTCACTGATAGAGTATTTTGCTATCAGATCATTGATCACATTCTCCGCTACATAATCAGTGAAGTATGTGTATGTGGACTCATTGGTCCTGAAGCTAGGAGAGAGGATATCTGTAATGTCCACATCTGATTCCGCAGCTTCCTGCTCAGTGATATAGCCCTGATCTGCCATCAGTCTCAGCACGATATCACGGCGGTCCTTGGAGGAATCATTCGCGTACAGTCCGGTGCCGGATGATTCGTCATCTCCTTCAGCTGTGGTCTCATCATTTTCATCAGCGTTATCGTAATCCTCATAGTCCTGATCACCGGTCTCAGTGTCAGAGCTCTCTTCGACAGTATCGCCGAGAGAATCCAGTGTATAGTAGCTGACAGATGGTATTTCCGGCCTGCCGTCTCCCGGATCTTCCGAAATGAAAGCATAGGAATCCGGGGCCTGCGGCAATGCAGCCAGGGCAGCGCATTCCACCAGGTCAAGGTCGCTTACACTCTTTGAGAAGTAGTTTCTCGCAGCGGCATTGACACCATAATTTCCGTAACCCAGATAGATAGTGTTCAGATATGCTTCAAGAATTTCATCCTTGGAAAGCGAGCTCTCAAGTCTCCAGGCTATATACATTTCGGAAAGCTTTCTTCTGATGCTTCGCTGGCTCTTGATCTCTGAAAGATACGCGTTTCTCGCCAGCTGCTGTGTTATGGTCGATGTTCCGCTTATTCTTGAGCCGCCTGTCAGTGACTGGAATACCGCGCCGAACATTCTCTTGAAATTGAAGCCGTGATGCTTATAGAAGGTCTTGTCTTCAATGGCGATAAACGCGTTCTTAAGGTCATCAGGCATCTCGCTGATCGGTACTATTTTTCTGTCCTGACCGTAATGCAGAGTGTCGATCTGCTCGCCGTTGATGTCATACAGTATTGATGACTGCTCTATATTTGAATACAGAGTCTCACTGTTGATCCTTCCGACGCGGATAGCTGTTATTGACACCATTATAATGACAACAAGCATGCCTGCCGCGATAAGGTATAGCAGAGCTCTCAGGATCCTGCGGCTCAGCTTACCTGAATTCTTGTCCAGTTTGAGTTTTTTTGGTATTTCGGAAAATTTCATTTTCCCTCCTGTGTATATGCGATTGAATATCATAGTCCCTCTATTATATTCTTTTCAGGTCTCAAAACAAACAGTGAATTTGTTCTTATTGAGGTTCTTGTCCGTCATGCCAGCATGCCGAGGACCACATCCTGCTCTTCATTCTTCAGGCCTGATCTCTTCTGCGCCTCTATATCGCGCCTGATCGTATCGGCTTCCCCCATGCCTGAGCCTGCTATCTCAGCAATCAGTCTTTCAGCTGTTTCATTATATCCGGAATAGATGCAGGCGTACGCGTAGTTCATCTTCACAAGTGTATTATCAGGCTGAAGCTCATATGCTGAAGAAGCCGAAGCCAGAGCCGCGTCAAAATCATTCAGATGGATCAGTTCATAGTATGAACGCCATGTGAGATACTGCGCTTCGTGATATGAGCCAAGGGAACCCACTGCCCTGCTGTACTCTCCGAGCCCGTTCACAAAGTAACTTTCAGACTTCTCATAATCACCTGCCTTGAAGGCGTTTTCACCGGTATTCAGCAGACTCACCGCGTATGCGGCGCACGCAGCGTCAGAACTTGTCTTCTTATATATCAATCCATATACGTCAGACGCCTGTGAGTAATACCTGTCTGCAGTCTTATAATCGCCCCTTATATTGTGATTCAGGCCTCTGTTATTATACAGTTCGGCCAGGAGCTGCTGATAATAGATGTTTTCTTCATCCTGTGCAAGGATCTCAGCCGCGCTGATAGCGTCTTCATAATAAGGATCCGCCTGATCATATTTCCCGGAATCTGTCAGGCAGGACGCCAGGACAGACGCAGCCCTGACATAATTGCTCCGGTTCTGCAGAGAATCGTTCATCTCTACGAGATCAGAGTAGATCCTGCACGCGTCGGACAGCATGGTTTCAGCATCGCCATACTTTCCTAATCTGTACACAAGAACACCGTAATTGTATTTCACGGTACCAAGTGCGCTTAATACATCCGCTGACTGAGTCATACTGCTCAGCAGATCCATACTCTTTTCAAAACGATCCGCCGCCAGACCGCTGTCACCGAGATCTACCGCATTGGCTCCGGAATTGAACAGCATCCTTGCCAGAACAAGATCATCGCCTTCGTCAAGTGCTCTCTGCATACTGATCGCCTTATCATAGTCAGCTGCCGCGGTAACATAATCGCCTGCGGCATTCGATATGATCGCGCGGTTATTATAACCTGAAGCCGCACCTGTTTCCGCCTTCTTATACCCCGCTGATGCCAGGTTTTCGAACAGAGAGATCGCAGTGTTTTCGGACTCCAGTGCCTCGGCATGCTCTCCGAGAACACTTTCCGCGGTAGCCAGTTTCTCGTAATTGACGGCCGCTTCATACTCGCCGCTTTCTCTGTCCTTTGCCAGTCTCAGTATCTTGTTGATGTCTTCGGTGTTTCTGTAAAGTATATTCTTGATATGGCTGTACGCGCCCGGAACATCCGAAAGCCTGTCTGGGAGGCCGTATGTCAGTTCACTGATGATCTCCATAGAAGCCGCCTGTCTTCTTTCTGCAGCGTCTCTGTAGTCATGCGCCTGTACCATCAGACTGAAAGAGATTGCTCCAATCAGTATGAACACGGCAGCGGAAATAAAAGTGCGCCTCGCAGTCTTTTTATCATGCTCAATCGAGTGTTCGCGCGCGAGCTCATCTTCACTGCATCCGGCGACACTTGCGATGACCGGGAGCATCCCCGTTTTCGCCTTCTCAATAATTTTGCGGGGATCATTGTTTTCGGCCCGTATATCGATCAGCCGGTCCATGATATCGGGTATCAGCTTCATAGAAGCAGGGAAAGATATTTCCGGATCTCCGCTTATGAGCACCGGGAAGACGTGGTCAGCGCGTCCGATCTCAATGAAAGTCGCAACTTCCCTGTCGACCCATTCTGAGGAAGGCGTATCGGTAGAGCAGACTACAGCGAGGCAGTCAGTCGAATGCAGCGCTTTGTCGATCGTCTCAGTGAGAATGCTGCTTACAGGGAGCTCTTCAGTGTCCCTGAACGCTCTCCTGACCCCGTGCATTCCCTGGTCCTGAAGGGATGCCGGGAGCCTGTATCTCTCTACAAGGTCAAAAAGCTTCTGCGTTATTTCATTATCCAGCGGCCTGTGACGGTAGCTGAAGAACACATCATAATCGAACATGCCTAGCCTCCCGTTACAGTCTCATCTCCGCCTGCCTTATCATCAAGGCCGAGATCTTCAAGTGCTTTTTCTGCTGTCTGTACTGCCTGATCAATATACTCAAGTGCCTGCGGATCATCAGCGAATGCGGCAGGCAGTTCTACCATCGTCCTCTCAGCTATCTCCATGCACAGGTCAGCCTGCTGCTCTGCTATCCTTCCTTCGACCCTGGCAACATGCCCGAGGTAAGCGAAGATTCCGGCCGCAGTAATACATACAGCAGCTATAACAGATACAAGAGCAACGGCTGCCTTGCGGCGGCGCATGCGGTGACGCTGCTCAAGATCATCAGGATGCAGTCCCAGAACAGACGCGATGATTCTCACAGTCTCGTAGCTGAGCACTTCCTTCCATCTTGACGGTGTATCCGCACGAAGATCAGAAGCGACAGGCTCTATCGTCTCAGTCCGTTCAATGACTGTCATGTCAGGCAGGATCTTGCGGACCGTTTTCTGCTCAATAAAAGACTCCGGGAAAGAGTCTGCAGGCTCTCCCCGGACTATGACCGCAATAATATTGTTACTTTTTCCGATCTCCCGGAAATAAGCAAGACGATCGCAGACAGCAGAACTGTTTCTGGTCTCAGGTGAACAGAGTACCGCGAGGTAACGGCTGTGATCCAGAATACTGCGCGCATTGTCGTCAAGAGGTGTCCCGGACACGTCAATATACAGTCTCCTGTAATCCGGTCCGGCTTCAGTCAGCCCTACTCCGGAAGGAAGTCTGTAGCTGCGGATACTGTCCGCAAGTTTATTCGCGACTGACGCATCCACGGTTTCCGCGAGGATACAGATATCATATTCCTGCATTCTGTTCTTCCTCTTCCAGTACCCTTATCAGGGTCTGTACTTCTTCTGTCTTTCCGATCTCATCATAGAATTCAGGCGAGAATTCTTCTCCTTCGAAATCGAGAGCTGTGATGACGAACGCTCCGGTCTGCATTGTCTCAAAACTCAGCTTCCCGTTACTTTCATCATATTCGGCTCTGTAAGCTTTTACCGGCGCCTCTGACTGTTCATCTCTGTTTGCAAATACTGCATAGAGAGATTTACCGCTGAATCCTTCAGGAAGCTCATAGTCCATGACGACTTTTTCTTTCCTGCCGAATTCCTCAACAGCGAAGCCATTCCTGTCTGCCGACAGGATATAGACAGGTATTGCATGCTCCGCGCGATCGCCCGGATCATACATCCCGACTCTGAGTCTGATGCTGCTCACAGCTGAAGTATACAGCGTGACAGGCTGCGATGGATCGACAGGATCCGGCCTGTCGGGATCGATCGGATCCGGCTTGTCGGGATCTATCGGATCCGGCTTGTCAGGATCTATCGGGTCTGGCTTGTCAGGATCTATCGGATCCGGCTTGTCAGGGTCTATCGGATCCGGCTTGTCAGGATCTATCGGATCCGGATCGTCAGGATGTGAATTCCTGGTGATGCCTGTTCCCCGGAACACTGCAGTAGAATTGCCGCCGATATCTCCTGCGCCGGTCTGATCTGCGTGAGTGGACGTAGCCGCGGACCCGCCGTGACTGTTCTTCAAATAACAGTGATATGCCATTCTGATCAGGAATACTCCTTCAGCAGAAGTGCTCTCTTTGTAGAGGTCGGTGTCTTCACCAAGAACAGTCATGGACACTTTGTTTCCATCGCAGCTGAACACCTCGAAAAGGATATCCTCCGCGCCCTCCGGAAGTACTGATCCCTGAGGGAAATATGTTCCCAGCAGGCTCTCGTAAGTGATCCTGTTGTCCGTACTGTGTTCCGCGACATCATAATCATCCAGTTCCGTGTATGTATCTCCTTTTTCCGGGTTTTCTTCCAGAATGATGTTGTTTCTCCAGTCAAGTGTTTCGCGCAGAGTGAAAGAAACTGCCGGGATCGCATTCGGTTTCGGTACAACTATGTTCCCCGGGCCGAGGAACACAGATCCGTCTATCCCGTTCATCTTCAGATCCAGCCCACTGTAATTGAACACAGGGCCGCCGTATCCGTTGTTGTTTACCGATCCGCTGTTGATGAGCTGCATGTTGGTCCCGAGCTCAGTAACTCCGGACTTGATGGTAACTCCACACCTGTCAACCGGTCCGCTGAGATTCAGAACGTGACTGTCTCCCGGACTGTGCATGCTTTCTATGATCAGTGAACCCGTGTCGGACGATGATACATTTTTGATCTCAAGATTACTGTCATAATAAAGTTCAGAGCTGCCCGAGACCCCCAGGTGATCAAGGGTATAATCCTTCCACTCCAGAGACAGAATGGAATCCCTGAGATTGATATCCTTCACCTCACAGTCTCTCAAAGTGACATCAGCCTTCTCAAAGATTCCGGTACCGGAATACTTCCCTCTGACAGTAACAGCACCTCCGCTGATGATCCCATTGTTTACAAGACAGCCGACGGCACCGCCTTCTACCAGGCTGCCGGCAACGATGATGCTTGGAACTACCTGGTCCTTTATTTCATTACTCTTGATCGAAGCTTCGGCATCAACGGTCAGGCTGGTGAGCACCAGATGCCCGCCGTAGTAACTGAATTCAGCGTTCTCCAGCTCTTCCTCACTGTATCCTGAAAAGTCCGTTATGATCGTTTCATTGCCTGCTTCATCCTTTTCTACTATAAACTTAAGCGCCCGCAGTTCAAGTGAAGTTTCTGCCGGAAGAACAAGCCTGATATCATCTGATAATTCAATCGTCTCATCGATAATACCTGTGATTTTCTTATTGATGAGCTTATAGGAACCGTCCTCCTGCAGGAGGAAAACTGCTGCGCTTCCTCCGTCATCCCCATAGTACTCTCTGAGAGGCAGCAGATTGAAAGAACATCCCTCCGCCAGCTCGAGCTTATCAATCAGAAGTATTCCGGACCCGATCACATTGATATCACCGTCACACGAGAGGGTTCCGATTCTGTTGAAGCCTGTAGAAACGATATCCACTCCTGTGCCGTCAGATGTGATATCAGCACACCCGGTAAAATCCCGGAGAACGACCCTGCCGCTCTCCTTCTCATACTGCCATCCGCTTCCGCTCATGTCAGCGCTGCAGTCAAGCTTATTCCCTGCTATCGTAATATTCTTATCTGCAGCTGCACCGCCTGCCTTAGCCTGAACAGCTCTTGTACCGGCAGTCCCGGGCTCATTTTCCGTATCTGTGAAGACGGTATCTGCTGCGTCTGTTTCTGCCGTAGCATCCACAGACAGTGTTTCTGTATTCTCGGTCACGGGCACATCAGGCTGAGAGGAAGTGTCCGGTTCAGGCATTACGGAAACCGCGTCTGCTGCTTCACTCTGCTCCTGCAGTTCCGGCGTCTCCGGTACAGATCCCGCCGGAGATTCTTCCGGTTCTGATGCATCAGAAGCAACCTGCTCCACGCTGACTGCTCCGTCCTGTTCCTGTGCTGTTACGCTCTCCTCAGTCTCCGGGGCGGGTTCTTCTGCGTATGCAAACAGCGAAAACGGGAAGATCATAAGTATGATCATCATTATGCTGAGAATTCTTCCTGATTTTCTAAGCATGGCGTCTCCCTCACAGCCTGCGGATCACCGTTCTGCTACTAAGCCAAGCATCTCCCAGGCGTAATCGTCTACTTCTTTTTCTTCTTTGCTGAGCTGAGTATATGGGACTATCAGAGGATGTCTCCTCATCAGGTCATCTCGTACCGGCGCGTATTCCCAGTTATACATCTCATGGAATCTCATCCATCGCCTGTGTTCCATTTCCCTGCAGGCATCTCTCACGCTTTCATCCGCGCCCGAGAACACCGAGTATGCTCTGCGGCAGTCTTCTTTGGTCAGTTCCGTAATGCTGTCGTCCCGGAGCAGATATCTGACTTTTACTATCATATGATCTGCAGCAGCAATATTTGAGCGCTTGAGATGATCGCTCAGATCGTTCCAGCCGCGATGCTTGCTCTGCCCTTCGCTGTATATCTCATTGAGAGTAACAGCAAGTCTGTTGATATCCTCCCTTACGATCGACCGCAGTGTGAATGTCTTGCTGCAGCTTCCGAACCCCTCGATCTGCTCAATATCCGAATCCAGTCTTACATGAACTGCAGCGGCTGTAGGGAAAAATGTACGGAGTTCTTTGTATATTCCGAGAACAGTTTTGTCATCATTTTCGCAGATAATTATCCTGTCAGCATTTCTGATGATCTCCGGCTTGTCCTCCCAGCTCTCATCATACAGGATAAGAGAATCATCGCACGGGTCCCCGCTTCCGAGTGTTCTGACGATAACAGGATGTGCCTTGCGGAAGCCTTCCGGATCGCCGAAAACATGATAAGTGATATATCTTCCCGCCTCGAATACATTCGTGATCAGCCCTGTTTCCAGAAGCTCGGCAGCTATGTTTCCGCTTCCGATGATCACTACATCACGCTCATTTCTCTGCAGCGGATGATCACGCCAGTAACACCTGCTGACGATCTCCATTCTGCTGAAGAAATAAGGATTACCCGATATCTCTTCAGGGCCGAATTCTGTCACGCAATAAGTTTCGATCCCTGCCGCTGCCGCTGCCTGGGCCCTCCTGAAACTTTCCCATGAATCATTGCCAAGGCAGAAGAACATGATATCACTGCTGCCGCCCTTGAGATATATCAGATCTTCAGGAATACAATCCGGATAGATGATCTGACGGACTGAAATCCGCTTTTCACCCGGCTCGCAGAAAATGATCCTGGCATCAGGGTCCTCATTCAGAACAGACTCGGCAAGAGCAGCAGAATACTCATTCATTTCATTGAAAACATACCACTTGCTGTTCCGGGATGCTTTCAGCCTCATTCGCGGCATGGCCTGCCCGCTTATAAATGTGAGCAGAATGCCCATCAGCGCTGTGAGGAGACCAAGACTGCACAGCGCCAGAATGATGCCAAGCACCTTGCCCACAGGAGTGACCGGAGAGATATCTCCATATCCTACCGTCGTCAGTGTGATGATCGAGTACCATATAGCATCTCCGACGCTGTTGATTGATGAATCGGGAGCTCCTGATTCTGCGATAAGGAGCAGCGCAATGACCGCCGCGTACGCAGCGATGATACCGACAGCTATTCTGATGTTTCTCTTTCTTCTGCTCATCAGGCGCCTGCTTTATCTCCCTGCTCTATCATGTGCGGCAGGGTAAGTACATTGTTGATATCGATCTGCTTATAATCCACCTCACGTCCGGTCGCGGCATTTTCCTTCTCAGAGACCTCGTCAAGTTCGTCCCATGGAACGAGGCACGCATGGAGACGGTTTTCGGAATCTTTTGTTATTCTGTTGCTGCACGGTATACCTTCAGCGATACACTTTCTGTAGTTTTCCGCGCGCTCAGAGAACTGTTCAGGGCTCATAGGAGAATAGCCCATCACATAGTGGAACGCGTTCCACCTGAGGTGCTCGGTCTCGCCAAGAACCTGGATGACTTCAGGCGCCGGCGGCCAGCTGCCTTCTCTGATACTGTCTTCTGTATTACCGGAGATCTTGATGAACGCCGGCAGGAAATCGGCAGATGCCCGTGATGACATCTTGCCGAATGAATTGCACGCGACCCATTTCTCCCAGTCTGTCCTGTCAGAACTGTCATAAGTGCTGTTGATGATGATCGCGCCTTTGTCTGCTTCCTTTGCTGACAGAAATGCCAGAGTATAGATATCCTTAGTAATGATCGGACTTCCGACGGTCTCCTGATACCTTACGCCATTGTCTCCGCAGCGGACTACACAGATGCGCTCAGCGTGGTGGCGTTTGAGATACATCATAAGATTGTCAGCTATTTCGCTGTTACTCTCCTCGCTGCCTGTACACACTGTGATGAGCTTGAGAGTGCGCAGGTGCTTAACAATATAATCATAGAATTCTACGCTCCTGCCGTCAGCAGTATAGCTGGTAATATCATAGTTTTCGAAAAGCGAGCGGCACTCGGCTTTCATATAACCTGATTCATTCGCGTAATTAGGCGAAAAGACAGCTGCGTGGAATCTGCTTCCGGCGAACTGACTGTTCATGATCAGCTGCTTGAGAACAGCCTGGCCATGTCTGCCGAATCCTACGACTGCACATTCAAAGTCCTCCAGTGCTCTTCCGTCCTTTCCGAATCTGATCATCTCCCATGGAGGACAGGTACGTATCAGCGCTCTGGCGGAAAGCATCGCGCTGTCATAAACATTGACATATCCGAACCCATACTGTTCTTCAGACACCTGAAGCATGGAAGTGATGATATCCTCAGTACCCGGAAGGGTGAGGCTTGTATCCGCAGGAGAGACCCCGATCTGTTCCAGAGAGTCTTTCAGCCCAAGCGCGTAGAACAGGTTCTTATCCTCATCTTCATCAAGGGCGAAGACAGTGAGTCTGCGCTTGCCGATCCTGAGTCTTCTGAGCATGTTTTTGTTGGAGGATACTGCGTATGGACCGCAGACAACTGACATGCCCATGTTATTCAGGTCAGTAATGGTCGAGTGATCTGCGTTATCAGTTACGAATACTACGGATCCGTTCCCGGATTTCAGGCATTCCTGTCCGACTCTGATGCTGTTGTCGTTGATCCCGTATATCAGAGTCAGGTCTCCCTTCCCTGACATGATCATACGAAGATAGCGAAGAGCCTCTTCACCGAGGGTAAACATAGCCGCGCTGGCCATTGAATAGAATGCCAGAAGATGGATCACCCAGAAAACAATTATCCTGAACGGAGTCGCGACAAGTGTGGTTCCCGCAATGGAAGCGTAGTCATTGATCCCGACGAACATCTTGATAACACAAAAAGGCGTCCGGATCATGCTGAGCCCGATATCTCCGGTGCTCTCAGCAAATCCAACGCCATAAATCAGAATGCCTCCGATAAAGGCAATGATCATACACACAGTCGTAAGCCTGGCAGAATAAGAAGGCTTCAGCGCGAGGTTAAGAACCATAGCCAGAAGCAGCGCAGTCGATAAGACAACAACAGTGATGTTGATCATAATGACCTCCTGATAAGTCCCATAATTATAGTTTCATTACATAGTTTTCTATAGTATAGGATATATTATTATCCGCGAAAAGTAAATCGAAACAGCTATTGCGGACGCGTGAGAAGAGCGCCGGAGCGTTACTTGTCTGTAACGCTCCGGCGCTTTGCTACCGCATTGATTACAAGTTGTCCGGATGATTACATCCACTCCTGTGCTTCGGACAGGAATCAGCGTAAGGGCATCCGATACATGTGTTCCCTTTTTTCTTCTCTCTGACGATGTATCTGGCAGCTAAGAACAGTATCAGTGCTATTGCTGCTATTCCCAGTACAGTAGCTGTATTCACTGTGCTGCCCTCCTTTCAGTAAATGATTTCAGCGTGATGCGCGGCGTACAAAAGACGCCGCGCATCACGCTAGTTAAGTAACCTCAATACAGGTGTGTCTATGCTGTTGCGTTAACGGATTTTGATCCTTTGTGAAGAGCATACTGCTCGTCGAAGTGTGCTCTCACTTTTCTGGCGATCAGAACCAGCGCTGCTGCCATGCACAGTACTGCGATCAGACCAGGTACGAAGCCTGCTGCCAGATGTCCCTCAGTGAAGAGCGTTCCGAGCTGGTTGATCAGGAATGCGATCGTATATCCTGTTCCGAGCTGCAGTCCTATAGCACCCCAGAGCCATCCTCTGCTCTTCATCTCCGAGTTCATAGCTCCGATAGCCGCGAAGCACGGAGGTGTATACAGATTGAAGAAGAGATAAGCAAGTGCTGTTACTGATGTGAGGCCCATAGTTGCAGCTACTGTACTTGCTCCGCCTGTCATGGCAAGCTCTTCTGTATCGATGAAGGAAGTCAGTGCATATACTACAGCGAGTGTTCCGACAACGTTCTCTTTTGCGATGAATCCCGTGATTGCCGCTGCTGCAAGCTGCCATACTCCGAAGCCCAGAGGTATGAGCAGTATAGCGAACGGTGATGCGATAGAAGCAAGTATAGATGTGTTCTCAGCTCCCTCTTCGACTACATTGAAGTGCCAGTCGAAGGTCTGCATGATCTGTACCACCGTGTTGCAGATCAGGATGATCGTTGCAGCTTTGATGATATATGCTTTTGCTCTCTCCATCATGGATCTGAAAGCGAACTTGAGGCTAGGCGCCTTCCACTTAGGCAGCTCCATAATGAAGAATGACTTTCTGTATTTATAACCAGTGATCCCCTTAATGAGCAGAGCACCGAGGAAGATCAGAACCAGTCCCAGGAAGTATGAGAGAGTGCTCACCCAGCCTGCGCCGTTGAAGAAAGCTCCGGCAAAGAGTGCTATGACCGGTATCTTCGCTCCGCAAGGGATGAATGTCGTAAGCATCGTTGTCGCTCTTCTCTCTCTCTCGTCCCTGATCGTACGGCATGCCATGATGGCCGGGATGCCGCAGCCTGTTCCTATAACCACAGGGATAACTGATTTTCCGGAAAGCCCTACTCTCTTGAAGATAGGATCCATAACGGCGCTGACTCTGGCCATATAGCCGCAGTCCTCAAGCAGTGCGATCAGGAAGTACATTACCATAACAAGCGGCAGGAAACCGACTACAGCGCCTACACCGCCGACGATACCGTCAGCAAGCAGAGCTGAAAGAATAGCCGGGCTGTTCTCGAGCTGACCTGCGACCCATTCCTGGAATGCACTGATCCATCCGACCAGCCAGTCCGCGACAAGAGGTCCGAGCCATGTCTGCGATACCCAGAACACACCCCACATCACCACTGCGAATATCAGAATTCCGGCGATCGGGTTAGTAAGTACTCCGTCGAGCTTGTCCGATTGAGTGGTCTCTGCGGACAGAGTTTTTCTTGTTTCAACATCTGATACTATTCCGTTGACAAAGCTGTAGCGTTTTCTGTCTTCGGCGTCTACCGCGTTCTTGTCATGCAGGTCGATATCTGCCTGCAGATAAGGCGCTTTCTGCATCGTACCCGCAAGTGAGATCGCCTTAGCGATCATCTCAGAGAGTCCTTTGTTCTCAGTAGAAACCGTTTCGTACACAGGGCAGTTGAGCCTTGCGGCGAGCTTGGCGGCGTCGATCTTAGTGCCTTCTTTCTCGTTGATGTCTGTCTTGTTCAGCGCAACGACAACAGGGATACCGAGCTCCAGCAGCTGTGTTGTGAAGAACAGTGATCTGCTCAGATTCGTCGCGTCTACGATGTTGACGATAACATCCGGATTAGCAGTGCGGACATATTCACTCGTGATGCCCTCTTCCGGTGTAAAAGGTGACATTGAATAAGCACCAGGAAGGTCTACCGCGATAACTTCCTTATCGCCGGCGAATTCTTTTTTGAGCTGGAATTCTTTACTGCCGACGGTTACTCCTCCCCAGTTGCCTATTTTCTCACTTCTGCCCGTCAGGGCATTGTACATTGTTGTCTTGCCGCTGTTAGGATTACCGGCAAAAGCTATTCTCATCAGAAATACCTCCTCTTATATGTAACATTTCCATTATTTAGACTTTGCTGATCAGATGATGATCGCCTCAGAGAGCAACTTGTCCAGATTGTATCTGCCATCCTTGATGACTACGATACAGCTCTTTTTCTTCTTGGAAATAAGAGTGATCGGCTCTCCTTCATAGCATCCCAGTCTGAACAGGAATGAGTTCATATCATCATCATCGGTTTTGATCTCTTTGATGATATATGTCTGACCAGGCTCGGCATCCATCAGTGTCTTGCTGACACCTGAATCATCGTATGATTCTTTTTCGGTCCGCACTCCCGCGGCTCCTTTATTAAGTGCATAAGCAAGTTCCATATCGCTTCCTCCTATATTGTTAGCTTACTTTAACTATGTTGGTTATACTTAACTAACTTCAGTTTGTCAAGACCGATCACGTATTAAATTCCGAGCTAAAATGTCTGTGTGCCCGCACAGACGAGACGCAGAGGAAGACATTCAAAAGGCGCCGGAAGGTTCCGGCGCCTCTTGTCGTTTCTTATTATTTTGGCAGTCAGCAGAGTCTTCTCAAAACTGACGTATCATCAGAGATATTCTTTACTGTGATCAATGTAGGTTCTATCAGCGTACTCCGCTGCTTTTGCGATTTTCTCCGCTTCCTGAAGAATCAGCTCTTTCATTTCTATCGTCTGTATCCACTCATCAGGGATCGTATCATACCCAAGGTACGCGCCAAGGATATTTCCCGTTATCGCTCCGGTCGAGTCGCTGTCTCCGCTGTGATTCACTGCGCAGATCAGAGCGCCGCGAAAATCATCCGGATGTTTCAGGCAGCTGTATACAGCTATGGCAAGCGCCTCGTCGCCTACCCATCCCCCGCCGATGCTGTGGATCGCGTCAACCTCTGCCATGTCTGTTGCCGCCAGTCTGACCGCTTTACGGATCATTTCAGCGAACTCATCCGTATACCAGAGCCCGCCCCAGGTACCGGTCATTTTGCGGACAGAGTCTTCAACTATCTCATTAAGAGGTTTGCTCTCTCCGTAGATGATACGGAAGATGATATCAGAAAGCATTCCGGCAGGCATCCATCCGCCCGGGTGACCGTGGGTGATCGCTCCGACTTCGGCGCCTTTGATGATCGGCGGACCCCAGCAATGCATGAATCCGAGAGGCGCGGTCCTCATGACGCCTCCGCATCCTTTCGAATTATTCAGAGGGTCTTCAATCGTCCCCATTCTGTCATCGCTGAGCGCGGTGATGCATGTGCTTCCGGGAGCTCTCCGGACTTTGAGCCCAGGCTCCGAGATCAGATCGCTTGTATGCTCCCACAGCGGCTCTGCAGGTTCCTTTTTCTTCTTCTCAAAACCTTGTGTTCTGAGCCAGCAGAGATATGCCTGGTACACATACCAGGCCACTTCCGCTCCGATGCCGCGCTCTTCGGAACGCCAGAATCCCAGCGTCATTCCCTCTGCAGTGAAGAGTGTCATCTGGGTGTCATCTGAAAAAACCGCCTTCCCGCCGTGTAAAACCGGCTCCTGTATCCCGCTGCTTCCAAAGCGGCTCCGGATCGTGTCCCATTTTACAAATTCAATCTCATATCCGAGGGCATCGCCTATCGCCCCGCCCATAAGGCTGCCTTTTATCTTATCGAAGATCTGATTCATACTGATTATTCCTTCCTGCTTCCATTGACAGGTATACTGTCTGTCAGACTTACTTTCTTCCCGGAGTATACTCTGCCGGTACTTCTATCACCATATCCGATGTAGGGAATGTCGCGCAAGGATGTATATAATTCCATGTGACATCAGCATATCTTCTGTTCTCATTTTCCGGCGGAGCGAAGTATGTACCGGAGATCACTTTGGAACGGCACCAGCCGCATTCACCGCTCCTGCAGCGGGAAGGCGCTGTGATTCCGGCTCTCTCCACTGCAACGAGAATCGGCTCTTCGGACTTCGCGCTGATCTCATACTCATCAGCTCCCTGTCTGACTTTGATGGCAAAAGTTCTGCCTTTTGCGTCTTCAGGGAAGCCTGCTGCCTCAGCTATCTTCTTAGTGACTCCGAGCATCTCGCAGCGGATATTCTTCCTCGGCAGTCCCAGCTTGTCAAGTTCACCTTTCAGGAAATTATACATTGCTTCCGGGCCGCATACGAACACACTGTAAGGAGCTGAAGCGTATTTTCTGATCAGATCCGCAGTGATGAATCCGTGTTCGAATCCATCGGCCTTCTCATCAGACAGCACATGCACCACATGGATCTTATCGCATCCGGCGGCAAGCTCATCCAGCTCTTCTCTGAACAGTATCTGCTCGCGGGTCCTGCTTCCGAACAGGATCGTAAGGTCGAAGTCTTCTGTTCCGTCTGCTATAGCCTGTGCCATCGAGAGGAACGGCGTGATCCCGCTTCCTCCTGCCAGAGCAACGATATGCTGTGGGTCGCGAAGAGGTTCATAATAGAAGTTGCCCTGCGGCCCTGAGGACAGCACTTCATCGCCTTCTTTGAATTCCTTAAGCATGTATTCTGCCGCAAATCCTCCCGGATTGCTTCTTACCGTTACCGAGACGGCTCCTTTCAGAGCATCCGCAGGCGCAGAACTGATAGAATACGGCCTTGTCACAGAGCTGCCGTCGATGGCGAGTTTAAGCGACAGATACTGACCTGCGCGGAAATAAGCAAGCGGGCCTCCGTCCTTAGACCTCATCAGATAGGTCTTGGCTCCGGCGCCTCCGTGCTCGATCACCTTATCGACAATCAGTTCCTGATAATCAGGGTGCAGAGCTCTGGCATTGTTGTTTATCGCATAGTCTGCTGTGATCTCATTTGCAGGCGCTGCCTGTATAGCCATCTCGCGTACCTTGGCCATATTCTTGAACTTGAGCATATCAAGCGCGCCGATGAGTCCGACTTTTACTTTTATTGCCATGACACTACCTCCCTTCTTCCTTAAGATCTCTGAGGGCAAGACGGGCCATAAGTCTGCCGCATACATATGCTGAACTGTATCCGTCTCCCCTCGGGCCGGCTGCTCCGATCGGCCTGAGTCCCTTGATCGGATAGTCATCATTGAGCATCATCATTCTGGCCATCATTGCATCCCATTCCGCGGTCTCATATCCATAGACAGCTCCTTCCGGAACACCCAGATATCTCGCAAAGGTCCATGGAGAAGCAACGCAGATCTCCTCGATATACGGTTCGATATCGATACCCGCGCGTTCCTTAAGTGTCCTGATGAATTTTGCAGCGTATTTGTTCTTATATGCCACATAATCCTCAGGTGACAGATCGCTCCATTCCTCCCTGTTGCCCATCGATGTGAAGAACCCCATCGAAGTGCCCGCAGGCGAAGCGTCAGGATTCACGATATTGTTGCACAGGAAAATAGTGAAATTGTTGGAATCATATCCTCCGAGGATATTCTTATATTCCTGGACCGAGTCGGATGTATCAGCGAAGAATATGCAGTAGTCTTTGATGCCGAGTTCTTCAGCAGTCTTGTTGAGTCCGACATATACTGTGTACATTCTCGCGCTGTAGTTCTTGCCCCTGGCAGCCGACAGTTTCTTTTCCCTTTCAGGTATCAGCTCCTTAGGCATCATCTTAGCATGGATGATATCCGGGTTGATATTGGCCCGAACGTAGTCGCATTCCACCTCTCCGCAGCTTGTACGTACTCCGCACAGTTAATCTCCGTCAAAGAGGAATTCTACTGCTCTGAAGTTGAACCAGATATCTGCTCCAAGCTCTCTCAGCCGTTCTACCATCGCGTTGCTGATCTCGTGTGATGTATGCGCCGGGATATAAGCAGCGCGGGAAACATACTTCATGAACATATTGCAGTAATGGATGAATGCCATGCGGTCCATATCGACACCGAGATATCCCCAGTAAGTCGACATGATGTCACAGCATTTCTGCGGAAGGCCCATGGCTTTCCACACTTTGCTTACAGAGTAAGCTCCTGTTCTGAGCAGGTTAGGGTATTTCTCCTTGAGTACACTCGAATCAGCATGACCGTTGGAAGCGCTTATATACGCTGTGCCGGCCATAGTCTCATTGAGCAGTTCAAAGTACTCTTCCATCTTAGGACGCGATCCCGGAACGTAGTATTCCATCTTATCGATGAAGTTATCGCAGCCGAACGGCATGCTGACATCCATCGGAGTCCCGTCCGAATACTTACTGATGATGCGGAAGCAGTCCGGCACTTCCTTCCAGTCCACTTCTACACCGTAATCCATCATCATCTGACGGATCTCTGCAGGATCCTCCGCGCTTCCGATATCGCAGAGCTCATGCAGTGAAGGCTCGAATTCAAACCTTCCTCTTCTGAAACTCGTTGCGCAGCCGCCCGGCAGATTGTGCTGTTCGATCAGCAGCACTTTCTTGCCCGCTACAGCGCACTGCAGCGCCGCGGACAGTCCCGCGTTGCCCGCGCCGACAACTACTATGTCATAATGTTTCTTCAAGCAACACACCCCCTCCTACTATCTGTCCAATAACGATTCTTCAATATTTAAGGCAGCGGTTTACTGGTTAATCTAATTATATTCACATCTTTGTATGAAAAAAAGGTCAAACCTGTGAGATATCTGTCAATTTGATTTGAAGAAAGTCATGCTCTGGTTTATGATTGTAGGGTAAGCGAAAGGCTCTGATCATACACTATGGACAATCTTACCGAACGGGATAAACAGGCTGAGGAATTATCACGCGAAATACTGGTACTTGCCCGGAACACGATTATCGTCAACCTGCGTTTCATGGACCGCGCAGTCGGTAATTTTCGCTGTATCCCCAACATGAACTACGGATTCGCAGGCGGAAGCGGTTATGTGATCTACAGTCCGTGGACTCTTATCATGTCCTATAAGCAGGACCAGAACCTCGTCGCGCGCAACCTCCTCCACTCCGTCCTCCACAGTGTGTTCCGGCACAATTATATCGGCCGGGGTATCGACCGGATGATGTGGGATCTGGCAACGGATATCGCCGTCGAGGACTCGATCAACGGTCTCGGCCGCGGCTTTCTTGAGACAAAGCGACAGAAGGATCAGGCGGAGGTCACTGCTATGCTCAGGGAGCGGCTGACCCATCTTACCGCTGAGCGGATCTACAGTTATCTTTGCTCGGGCAGCGTCTCGATGACAAAATGCTATGAATGGAGCGAGATCTTCGCAGGAGATCAGCACGATCTGTGGTATGGCGGCGGCCCGTCCGATCAGGTCATAACGAGTGAGATCGACCTCCGCGAGCTGTGGGAAGACATTTCCAGGAGGATGCAGACCGAGCTCGAACTGTTCTCCGGCGACACGGGAGCGCTTACCCAGAACCTGAAGTCAGTCAACCGCGTGAGATACAACTACACTGAATTTCTCAAGCGGTTCGGCATCCACTCCGAGACGATCCGCCTTTCGGAAGAGGAATTCGACAACAATTACTACACCTACGGCATCGATCTCTATGGAAACATCCCGCTGATCGAGCCGCTTGAATATAAAGATCAGAAAAACATCCGCGACTTCGTGATCGCGATTGACACTTCCGGCAGTGTAAAGGGTGAAGTCGTTCAGAAGTTCGTCCAGCATACGCACGACATCCTTGCCGGGCAGAATGTCTTCGACACGCACACCAATCTCTATATCATTCAGTGCGACGATGAGATCCGAGACGTCGCGGTGATAAAATCTGACAGCGATTTTGACAGCTACTTCAGCACCCGCGAGATCAAAGGCCTCGGCCGGACCGACTTCAGACCGGTTTTTGATTATGTCGGCAAACTGCTGGAGGAACGCAAGCTGACAGATCTCCGCGGACTCCTGTATTTTACCGACGGTCAGGGCAGATTTCCCGAAAAATACCCGGGCTATGACACCGCGTTCATCATACACAGCGACAGCATCAATGACGTATGGGTGCCTGACTGGGCGATGAAAGTCGAGATGCAGACGGAAGAGATCATGAAACTGTAAACAGCGCGAATCTATGGATCAGCAGACTATCGACAGCAGCAGGATA